>CAMDAM010000216.1 GCA_945888575.1 Asaia bogorensis
TGCCGCTGCTGGTCTGCGCCATGGGCCAATCCACCGGGGAGGCGCATCGCCGGACCCTCGCCGAAGCCGGCGTGCCCGCCTTCGCGACGCCCGAGGAGGCCGTCCGCGGTTTCCGCCACCTGGTGCAGCACCGCCGCATCCGGGCCGCCGCGCGCGAGTTGCCGAACAGCGCTGTGCCCGACCTCGCCATCGACAGCGCCGCCGCCGCCCACGCGCTGGAGGGGGCAGGGCAGGGGGACCCGGCGCCGCTGCTCGCCGCCTATGGCATCCCGATGGGCACCGGCCCCGGCGCGGTGGCGCTGCGGGTGGCGCTGGCGGAGGATGCGATGTTCGGCCCCGTGCTCGCCTTCGGCCAGGGCGGCCCGGCCGGCGGGCTGCGGCACGACGTGGCCGTGGACCTGCCGCCGCTGAACCCCGCCCTCGCCCGCGGCCTGGTGGCGCAAACCGGCGTGGCCGCCGAGATCGCCACCATCCCCGGCGGCGCCGACGCGGTGGCGGACCTGCTGGTGCGCGTGAGCCAGCTCGCCGTGGAGCAGCCCCATGTGGCGGCGCTGGAACTGGACCCGATCCATCTCGACGAAGCCGGCCTGCGCGTGGGCGCCGCCCGCATCACCCTGCGCCATCCCGGCCGCGGCCCGCTGGCGATCCCGCCCTATCCCACCGAATGGATCCGCCACCACGACGCAAGCGGGCAGCCCATCGTGATCCGCCCGGTGCGCCCGGAGGATGCAGAGGCGCACGAAGCCTTCTTCGCCCGCCTGTCGCCGGAGGATGTGCGCTACCGCTTCTTCAGTGCCATCCGCGCCCTGTCGGCCGAACAGATCGGCCGCCTGACCCAGGTGGATTATGAGCGCGAGATGGCGCTGCTCGCCGTGCGCCCCGCCGCGCCCGGGAGCCTGGTGGGCGAGACCGTCGGCGTCGCCCGCCTGGTGCGCGAAATGGATAGCGGGGAAGCGGAGTTCGCCGTGGTGGTGCAGGGCGATGCGAAGGGCGCCGGCATCGCCAGCGCGCTGATGCGCCAGCTGCTCGATTGGGGCCGCAGCAAGGGTGTTCGCGAGGTGGTGGGCCAGATCCTGGCAGACAACGCCCCGATGCTCGCCTTCATCCGCCGGCTCGGCTTCAAGGTGAAGCGCTGCAAGGACGATGCCGACATCATGGAGGCCCGGCTGGCGCTGGAGCCCCCGCCCGCGCCATGATCCCCAAAACGGAGGGAACCGGCATGGGGCGGCTCAGCGGCAAGGTGGCGATCGTGACCGGCGCGGCCTCGCGCGGGGAGGGCGTGGGCAATGGCGCCGCGGCGGCGATCCTGTTCGCGCGCGAAGGGGCGAAGGTGGTGCTCGCCAACCGCTCCGCCGAACGCGGCGAGGCGCTGGCGGAGAGCATCCGCGCCGAGGGCGGCATTGCGCTGGCGGTGGCGGCGGACGTGACGCGGGAGGAGGATACGGCGCGCATGGCGCAGGCGGCGCTCGATGCCTATGGCCGCATCGACATCCTGCACAACAACGTGGGCATCGGCGGCACCGGCACGCCGGAGACGGTGAAGCTGGAGACGTGGGACACCGTGTTCCGCACCAACCTCACCTCCGCGCTGCTGTGCTGCCGCGCCGTGCTGCCGGCGATGAAGGCGCAGGGCGGTGGCTCCATCATCAACGTTTCCTCGATCGCGGGGATGACGGGGCTGTCGGGCTCGCCGGGGGCGGTGGCCTACACCACCACCAAGGCGGGGCTGCAGGGGTTCACCCTGTCGGTGGCAGCGGACTACGCGGCGCATGGCGTGCGCGCCAACTGCATTATCGTCGGCACGGTGAACACGCCGATGGTGGCGCATCTGGGCGAGGAGGCGCGGGAACGGCGCCGGAAGGGCGTGCCGTTGCAGGTGGAGGGCACGGGCTGGGATGTCGGCCACGCCGCCGTCTATCTTGCCAGTGATGAATCGCGTTGGGTGACCGGGGTGATGCTGCCGATCGACGGCGGATTTCTCGCAGTGAGGGGATGGCCGCGATGAGCGTGCAGCAGATCACGGATTTCCAGGACGAGGTGGAGGAGCTGCGGGCGACATTGGCCGCCATGCCGGCCGAGGCCTGGACGGCGCCGACCGGCTTCAAGCGCTGGACGCCGGACGACGTCGTGCAGCACCTGCACCACAGCGACCTGATGGCCATGGCCTCGGCCGACGGGGTCGAAGCCTTCGCGGCGTTCCGCGGCCGCACCCAGGCGCTGCGCGCGGGCGGCATGACCAACGTGCAGGCCACGCGGCAGATGCTGGGCGACCTCGGCGGGCAGGCGCTGCTGGAGACCTGGCACGCCACCGTGCATCGCCTGTGCGAGCGCCTCTCGGTGCTGGCGCCGGAGACGCGCATGCCCTGGGCCGGGCCCGGGATGGGCCTGCGCATGTTCGCCACCGCCCGGCAGATGGAAACCTGGTCGCACGGCCAGGCGATCTACGACCTGCTGGGCATCGAGCGCCCGGCGGCCTCCCCACGCCTGCGCAATATCGCCGAGATCGGCGTGCGCACCTATGGCTGGACCTTCCGCAACCGCGAGCAGGATCCGCCGGGCCCGCAGCCCGAGGTGCGGTTGGTCACGCCGTTCGGGGATGACTGGGTATGGCCCGGCGAGGGCGGGCGTGTGACGGGCGAGGCGATCCCATTCTGCCAGGTGGTGGCGCAAACCCGCAACGTGGCCGACACCGCGCTGGTGGTTGAAGGGGAGGCGGCGCGGGCCTGGATGGCGCTGGCGCAATGCTTCGCCGGCCCCCCGGAAACCCCGCCGGCGGCCGGCACGCGGGTACGGGCGGCACGGCACTGGGCCTGACGTAGACCGATATCGCAATGGAACGACTGGGCGTGGCGCGGCTGGTAGGGCCGCTGGCGGCTTCGTGGTGCGTCGCGTTCGTGGTGCTGGGGGTGTGGGCGCGGCTGCACTGGTTCGCCGACGGATCGCTGTTCGCCTATGCCGTGGCGGCTGATGACGGCTGGGCGATGCATTGGCGGCAGATCCCCGGCCGGGTGGCGGCCTGGCTCTGGGCTTCATGGCCCGGGCAGGTGGTGGGGCGGGTGACGGGCGATCCCGCGCTGGGCGTGGCGGCCTATGGCGCGCTGCTGTTCGCCGCACCGGGGCTGGGGCTCGCGCTGGCTTGGTGGGCGGACCGGACGCGGGTGCTGCGCTGCTGGGCCGCTGCCTCCATCGTGGTGCTGTGCCCTGTGGTGTTCGGCTTTCCCACCGAGATCTGGGTGGCGCATGCCGCCGTGTGGCCGGCGCTGGTGCTGCTGTGGGACCCGCAGGGCCTGGCACGCCGGCTGGGCGGCATGGTGCTGCTGGCGGTGGTGGTGCTGTCGCACGAGGCGGCGGTGGCCTGGGCGCTGCTGCTGGTGGCGGCGCTGCGCCTCTCGCCCGGTGGGTGGGGCACTGTGCGGCTGGGGGCGGTGGCGCTGGTGCCGGCGCTGGCCGCCTGGGCGGCGCTGAAGGCGGCCTATCCGCCCGATCCGTACGTGGCCGAGGTGCTGCGGCGCAATGCGTGGAACCTGCTGTCCCTCGGCGGGCATGTGGCGCCGCTGCTGGTGGAGCTGGGCGCGGCGCTGGCGGTGTATGGCGTGGTGCTCTGGGCCTTCCGCCGCGCCTGGGTGGCGGCGCTGGTGGCGGCGGGGGCGCTGCTGGCGTGGTGGGGCATGGGGGCGGTGCCGCTGCACGCCTGGGACCGCTATTTCCTGAGGCTGCTGCTGGTGGCCGGCGTGCCGGCGCTGGGCCTGCTGGCGGTGCTGCAGGCGGCGGGGTGCTGGCCGCGCGGCTGGCGGCTGCGCCAGGGGGCGGTGGCCGGCGCGCTGGCCGTGGTCGCGCTCGTGCATGCCGGGCAAACTGCGCGCTTCGTGGCGGCCTGGCGCGGCTATGTCGCGGCGATGGCGGAACTGGCGGAGAAAGAGGCACCGGAGGAGGCGCTGGTCGATCCGAATTTCGTCAGTTCGGAGCGGATCACGGCGGCGTTCGGGCCGCTGGGCTGGCATTCGACCACGCCGTTCCTGTCCGTGCTGGCCGCAGAGGCGCTGCGCCCGGCGCGGTTGGTCGTGGACCCTGGAGTTGGCTATTTCTGGTTCGATTGCGCGACCGCGATCCGCAATGAGGCGGGGGCGCATGCGTTGGCGGCTCAGAGCCGGACACTCGTGCGCCGCTACGCCTGTCTGCACCGGTAGAGCCGGGTGCGCCGCTGGCTGGGGGACCTGGATTCGAACCAAGGATGCCCGGGTCAGAGCCGGGAGTTTTACCGCTAAACTATCCCCCAAGCGGCGGAGGCGGGCGCAATAGCATGGGGGATGGGGGGGCGCAACCGGGGGGCGGGTGCCAATGTGCGCGCAAGACGCATTACGGGCTTGCCCTGCGGGGGGCGGCAGAGAACAATACGTGCCCCTATCTGGTTTCCCCATGGCGGATTTCGAACCTTTCGTGCCGGAGGTGCCTGGTTCCGTGGACCGCGAAGACGCGGCGCCACGGGCCGCGGCGGCTGCGCGCGCGTTCGCCGCCATCGATCTGGGGACCAATAATTGCCGCCTGCTGGTGGGCACGCCGGCGGGGGATGGGTTTCGGGTGCTGGACAGCTTCAGCCGCACCGTGCGCCTCGGCGAAGGCCTGCAGGAAACCGGGCGGTTGGGTGAGGCGGCGATGGACCGCGCCATTGCCGCGTTGCAGGGCTGCGTGCAGCGCCTGGGGCGGCGGCCGATCCGTGCGCTGCGGGCCGTGGCCACCGAGGCATGCCGCCGGGCCGAGAACGGCGCCGCCTTCCTGGCGCGCGCCCGGGCCGAGACCGGCCTGCCGATCGAGGTGATCACCACCCGCGAGGAAGCGGAGCTGGCGCTGGAATCCTGCGCGCCGCTGCTGGCCGGGCGGGCGCGCCGCGCGCTGCTGTTCGATATCGGCGGTGGATCGACCGAACTGGCCTGGGTGCGGCTGGGCGAGGCGTCGCCGCGGCTTTCGGGCACCATCTCCATGCCGCTGGGCGTCGTGACGCTGGCCGAGCAATGGCCCGATGCCGCCGACACCGAGGAAGGCTTCGAGGCCATGGTGGCGGAAGTGACGCGCAAATTGATGCCGTTCGAGGCAGTGCACCGCATCAGCCAGGAGGTTCGCCAGGGCGGCGTGGTGCTGCTGGGCACCTCCGGCACCGTCACCACGCTGGCCGGCATTGCGCTGGGGCTGCCGCGCTATTCCCGCGCCGCGGTGGACGGCACCGTGCTGCAGGCCGAGGAGGCGCGGGCCGCGCTGGCAGCGTTGCAGGAGATGGGCCGGGCCGGGCTGGAGAAGCACCCCTGCGTGGGGCCGGACCGGGCGGAATTCGTGCTGCCTGGCTGCGCCGTGTTCGCCGCGATCCATAGGATGTGGCCGGCGCAGCAGGTGGTGGTGGCCGATCGCGGGCTGCGCGAGGGCATGTTGCTGCGGCTGATGCGCGCGCCGCGCCGGGCTGGCCGGGTGGCCGTGTCGGCGCACACGGGGCTGGCGGGCGCGGCGCAACCGGCGTAGGGGGCCGGCATGGCAAAGCAACCTCCCCGCCCCGGCGCGCCGCGCAAGGCCACGACACCCCGCAAGACAACGACCGCCAAACCTTCTGGCGCCAAGCCTTCCGGCCGCAAGCCCGCGGGTGGCAAGCCGCCCGCAGCCAAGCCATCCGGTGGCCGGGCGACCGCCGCCAAGGCGCCAACCCGCCCCGCCGCCGCGGCAAAGCGGGCGGCCGACAAGCTCGCCCCGCCCAAGCCCGCCCCGGCCAAGGGCGCGCCCAAGCCCGCCAAGTCGGCCGTGAAGCTGACACCGGGCAAGGCCCCGGCCGGCAAGAAGAAGCCTTCCGGCGCCAAGCGCGGGCTGACGGTGATGGTGCGCACCGGGCGCGGCCGCACCACGGCGAGCCAACAATGGCTGAAGCGCCAGCTCAACGACCCCTACGTGGCCGCGGCCCAGGCACAGGGCTGGCGCTCCCGCGCCGCGTTCAAGCTGATCGAGATGGATGACCGCTACGAGCTGATCAAGCCCGGCATGCGGGTGCTGGATCTCGGCGCCGCACCCGGCGGCTGGTGCCAGGTGGCGCGCAAGCGCGGGGCGGGGCCCGTGGTGGCGCTGGACCTGCTGCCGGTGGACCCGATCGTGGGCGTGACCATGCTGCAGGGTGACTTCAACGACGAGGACATGCCGGCCCGGCTGGAAGCGGCGCTGGGCGGCAAGGCGGATATCGTGCTGTCGGACATGGCGCCCAACACCACCGGCCACAACGCCACCGACCATCTGCGCATCATCGCGCTGGCGGAGCTGGCGCTGGATTTCGCGGTGAAGGTGCTGGCACCCGGCGGAGCCTTCGTGGCCAAGGTGTTCCAGGGCGGCTCTGAGAAGCAGATGCTGGCGCCGATGAAGCTGCTGTTCGCCAATGTGCGCCACGCCAAGCCGCCCGCCAGCCGCAAGGAGAGCAGCGAGCTGTATGTGGTCGCCACCGGGTTCCGCGGCGGCGCCCGCGAGGACTGAGCCTTGCCCCGCCTGCACGGGAGGTGCCTGGAACCGTCACGGAGGTGATGCGCGACTCCGCTTGCTTCGGTCAGGCCATGAGATTAAGGAGGGCCGCCAAGGTTGCGGAAAGGTCCGGCCATGGCACCCCCTGATTCCCATGCTTCATCCGCCCCTGCCGCAGGCACGGGCGTAGCTTCGCGCATCGCGGAAGCGCTGGCGTTCGACGACGTGTTGCTGGTGCCCGGCTATTCCGAGGTGCTGCCCACGCTGGTGAAGACGCACTCCAAGCTCACGCGCACCATCTCCCTGAACATCCCGCTGGTCTCCTCCGCGATGGACACGGTGACGGAAAGCGGCATGGCGATCGCCATGGCCCAGCACGGCGGCATCGGCGTGATCCACAAGAACCTGGAAGTGGACGAGCAGGCCGCCCAGGTGCGGCGGGTGAAGAAGTTCGAATCCGGCATGGTGGTGAACCCGATCGCCATCCACCCGGACATGTCCCTGGCCGAGACCCGCGCGCTGATGGCGATGCACAACATCAGTGGCTTCCCGGTGACGGAGCGCGAAACCGGCCGCCTGGTGGGCATCCTGACCCATCGCGACGTGCGCTTCGCCACCGACCCGAACCTGCGCGTGTATGAGCTGATGACGCGCGAGAACCTGGTGACGGTGCGCGCCGAGGACGCCGCCGAGCAGGCGCGCACGCTGCTGCACAAGCACCGCATCGAGAAGCTGCTGGTGGTGGACGACCAGTATCGCTGCGTCGGCCTGATCACCGTGAAGGACATGGACAAGGCCCAGGCCCATCCGCTGGCCAACAAGGACGAGCTCGGCCGGCTGCGCGTGGCCGCGGCCTCCGGCGTGGGCGAGGAAGGCTTTGCCCGCAGCGAGGCGCTGATCGCCGCCGGGGTGGATGTGGTGGTGATCGATACCGCCCATGGCCATTCCAGCGGCGTGCTGGCCGCGGTGGAGCGGATCAAGAAGCTCTCGAACGCCGTGCAGGTGATCGCCGGCAACGTGGCCACGCCCGAGGGCGCGCAGGCGCTGATCGACGCGGGCGCGGATGCGGTGAAGATCGGCATCGGGCCGGGCTCCATCTGCACCACCCGCGTGGTGGCCGGCGTGGGCGTGCCGCAGTTCACCGCGGTGCTGGAAACCGCCGAGGTATGTCGCGCGGCTGGCGTGCCGGCGATCGCCGATGGCGGCATCCGCACCTCGGGCGACATCGTGAAGGCGATCGGCGCCGGGGCGGATGCAGTGATGATGGGCAGCGTGCTCGCCGGCACCGATGAGGCGCCGGGTGAAGTGTTTCTGTATCAAGGCCGTAGCTACAAATCCTACCGCGGCATGGGAAGCATGGGGGCGATGGCCCGCGGCTCCGCCGACCGCTACTTCCAGCAGGACATCAAGGACACGCTGAAGCTGGTGCCGGAAGGGATCGAGGGCCGGGTGGCCTACAAGGGCCCCGTCGCCGCTGTGGTGCACCAGATGGTGGGCGGCCTGCGCGCGGGCATGGGCTACACCGGCAGCGCCACCATCGCGGACCTGCAGACCAAGGCCCGCTTCCGCCGCATCACCAATGCCGGCCTGCGCGAGAGCCACGTTCACGACGTGGCGATCACCCGCGAAGCGCCCAACTATCGGCAGGACTAGGGTGGCCGGCCTGTGGCTCTGAAGCTCGCCCGATGACCCCCTCCGCCAGGATCGCGGCGGCGATCGAGTTGCTGTCGATGGTGGAGGCCGCTTCCCGCAAGCCGGCCGATGCCGTGGCGAATGCGTTCTTCCGCGACCGGCGCTACATCGGCTCCGGCGACCGGCGTGCCGTGTCGGAGCGGGTGTGGGGCGTGATGCGCGCCCGCCGGCGGCTGGCCTGGTTGCTGGAGCATGAGGGCGTGACCGTCACGCCGCGGCTGCTGGTGGCGGCGTCCCTGATGCTGGAGGGCTGGGCGCTGGATGGCGTGAAGCAGACCTTCTCCGGCGGGCAGTTCGCGCCCACGCCGCTGGGCGGTGCCGAATCCGCCGCGCTGCGCCGTGTGGAAGGCCATACCTTCGACCATCCCGACATGCCGGAAGCGGTGCGGCTGGAGGTGCCCGATTGGGTGCTGCCGCATCTGCAGGCCCGATTCGGCGATGCGCTGCCAGCCGAGATGGCCGCGATGGGCACCGAAGCACCGCTCGACCTGCG
>CAMDAM010000217.1 GCA_945888575.1 Asaia bogorensis
TTACAGCCTGTAACAGACCGGCGTATGCCGAATCGGCCTTTGGCGGCGTTTTGGCCCTCCCGGCTGTCGCAGTTCTTTACACCCTTGGGGGTGGAGAATAACCGCACACCGGCCAAGCGGCTGAATCCGCAGGAATTAAGCCTTTGGCACGAAGTTTGCGAAGAATGCTCCATGCGCACCGGCCTTGCGGGCCGTCGCGACCGGGAAGGCTGTTAGGCCCCCCGTCCGCGGTTCGATACCAGGGTGCGTAGCTGCATTTGAGGCGGGAGCAGGGCCGTCGGCGCAAGCCGGCGGCCCATTTTCGTGCGGGATCAGCGGCTCGGCAGCGCACCCATGAAGCGGCGCAGCGGCGCCTCCCACTTCGCGGCATCGGTGCCGGAGGCGAGGTGGCCGTGCTCGCTGTCGATCTCGAAGTAGTCGGCCTCCACGCCCGCGGCCTTCAGGTCCGCCATCACCCCCGGCGCCAGGCTGGGCGGGAACAGCGCATCGGTGCGCGACAGCACATAGAGCAGCTTCGCCTTGATCCGGTTGAAATGCGGCGTCGCGTCCCAACCCTGCAGCACCCGGCCCAGCACCAGCAGCGAATGTCCGTCGAAGGCATCGGCCCAGGCCTCGGCGCGGGCGCGGATGGCGGCATCCAGCGCGGCCTTCTCCGGATACAGCGGCGCCAGCTCCGCCTCCGCGCCATAGCGCCGCAGCGTCTCCTCGCGGATATCGGCCATGGTCGCGCGGATGCCACCGGCCTCGTAGTAGTGGCCGCCATTCCAGTTCGGCGACTTCGCCATGCCGGCTTCCAGCTTGTCCGGCCCGCCATCCGCAGGGCGGCGCGGCGCGGTTACCGCCGGCACCAGCCCGTCCATGAAATCCGGGAAGGTGATGCCCCAGGCGAAGGCCTGGAACCCGCCATAGGAAGGCCCCACCACGGCGGCCAGGTGCTTCACGCCCAGCAGGTCCAGCAGTTTCTTCTGCGCCGTCACGATGTCCGTCAGCGTGATCGCCGGGAAATCCGGGCCATAGGCCCGCCCCGTCGCCGGGTTGAAACTCATCGGCGCCGTGGAGCCATAGGCGGAGCCGATCATGTTGGACGACACCACGAAGAAGCGATCGGTATCGATCGCCTTGCCCGGCCCGACGAGGTCGGCCCACGACCCCTCGGAGGAGACGGCCCCGCTGGGGTGAGCGAACATGTGGCTGCTGGTGTAGCCATGCGTCAGCAACACCGCGTTCTTCCCGTTGGGGGCAAGCCGCCCGTAGGTGACGAAGGCAAGCCGCGCATTGGGCAACACCTTGCCGCTTTCCAGCGGAAGGTCGCCGATTTGGCCGAGGAGAGTGCCGGGAAGGAGGGTTTGGGTCATGCCGCGATCCTGCGGGGGCGCCACCGCGAAGGCAAGCCGCAGAGGTCGCTTGAGACCTCGCTCTGGCGAGTCAGAGGGGCCTTCTTGGGCCCCGCCCGGCGGTGGTTTTCGAGCACCGGAGCGCAGAAAAGCGCCGTCGGATGGCCGCCAGAGTAGAGGTATCAGGCGGCCTCTCAGCCTTCCGCCAGCTTCTCCCGGCTTGCCCGCACCCGTTCCACCCGGCGGCCATCCATCGCCGCCACCTCGAACATCCAGCCGCCGAAGGCGATCCGGTCGCCCTGGCGCGGCACCCGGCGCAGCAGCGCCAGCACCAGCCCGGCCAGGGTGTGGTAGGTGCCGTGGGAGGGCAGGGCGGGCAGGTTGAGGCGGGCCTTCACCTCGTCCACCGGCATCATGCCATCGAGAATCAGCGCGCCCTCATCCTGCTCCGTGCCGCGGTCCGACGCCGGGGCAGCGCTTTCGGGGTCGCCGACGATGGCTTCCAGCAGGTCATGCGCCGTCACCAGCCCCTCGAAGCTGCCGTATTCGTCCATTACCAAGGCGAGGCCGAGGTCGTCGCTGCGCAGCCGCTCCAGCGCGTCCAGTGCCGTCACGGTATCCGGCATCACGATCGGCTGGCGCAGCGCCGCCCCGATCGCCAGCGGCCGGCCATCCAGCACCGCGTCCAGCAGCGTTTTCGCCTGCACCACGCCCACCACGTTGTCCACGCTGCCGTTGCACACCACGAAGCGCGAGCGCGGCCAGCGCTTCAGCGCGGCGGCAATCTCCGCCTGGCTGTCGGTGGTGTCCACCCAGGCCACCTCGTTGCGCGGGGTCATGATCGCGCGCACCGGCTTGTCGGCCAGGCGCAGCACGCGCTCGATCATGTCGCGCTCTTCGGTCTCCAGCACGCCGGTCTGCTCGCCCTCCACCAGCAGCGCCTTGATCTCTTCTTCCGAGACGGTCTGCTGCCCGGTGCGGCGAATTCCGGCCAGGTGCATCAGCAGGCGGGAGGACAGGCCGAGCAACCACACCACCGGCGCAGCCGCGCGGGCCAGCCATTCCAGCGGTGCGGCGGCATGGGCGGCCAGCCGCTCCGGGTTCTGCAGCGCGATCTGCTTGGGCACCAACTCGCCGATTACCAGCGAGAAATAGGTGAGCACCACCACCACCAGCGTCACCGCCAGCGTATCGGCAAAGGCCGCCACCAACGGGATACCCTGCAGCACCGGCGTGAGCGAGGCGGCCAGCCGGGCGCCACCGAAGGCGCCAGAGAGGATGCCGATCAGCGTGATACCCACCTGCACCGCCGGCAGGAAGCGCTGCGGATCCTCCGCCAGCCGGCGTGCCCGCGCGGCGCCACGCACCCCCTGCGCCTCCAGGATGCCCAGGCGGCTGCGGTTGGAGGACGCCAGTGCCATCTCGCTGAGGGCGAACAGCCCGTTGAGCACGATCAGCAGGAAGATGACGAGGATGTCGAGCGCGGCGGCCATTCCGTCGGGGTCCAGCGGCAGGGCACCAACCTATACATGATTCCCGCCACCAGCCCCAAATTGGCGCCTCCGGCCCGGGTCAGGCCGCCTTCAGCGCCTCCATGAATCCGGCCACCGCACGCTGCAGCGTGGCGGCCTGGGTGGAAAGCTCGGTAGCTGCCATCAGCACCGTCGCCGCCGCGTGCCCGGCCTCGCCCGCGCCCTGGCTCACCCCGGCGATCGTCGCGCCCACCTCGCCGGTATGGCGCGCCGCCTCGTGCACGTTGCGGGCGATCTCGGCGGTGGCGGCACCCTGTTCCTCCACGGCGGCGGCGATGGCGGTGGAGATGCCGCGGATCTCCTCGATCACGCCGGCAATGCCGTGGATCGCGCCCACCGCCTCCTGCGTGGCGGATTGGATGTGCCCGATCTGGCGGCCGATCTCCTCGGTGGCGCGCGTGGTCTGGGTGGCCAGTGCCTTCACCTCGCTCGCAACGACCGCGAAACCCTTGCCGGCTTCCCCGGCCCGCGCCGCCTCGATGGTGGCGTTCAGTGCCAGCAGGTTGGTCTGCCCGGCGATGGAGCCGATCAACCCCACCACGTCGCCGATGCGCTGCGCCGCCTCCGCCAGCCGCGCCACCACGCCATCGGTGCGCTCGGCATCGCTGGCCGCCCGCGTGGCTACCTGGGTGGCCTGGGTCACCTGGCGCGAGATCTCGGAGATCGAAGCCGAAAGCTCCTCCGCCGCCGCGGCCACGGTCTGCACATTGCCGCTGGCCTGGCCGGCCATCTCCGCGGCGGTGCCGGCCCGGTTGGTGGTGTCGCTGGCGATGGCATCCAGGTTCTCGGCGGTGGCCTGCAACTCCGTGGAGGCGCCGGCAATACCGGTCACCAGCCCCGTGGCCTCGCCGATGAAGGTTTCGGAGGCGCGGGCCATGTGGTCCGCGCGCGATCGCGCCTCGGAGGCAGCCTTGCCGTCGAGATAGACGGAGATCGCCACATCCATGTCCATCATCACCGCGGTTGTCACCGCAGCGGCCGTCTCCGCGGTGCGGGCCGGGCTCAGCCGGTGCGCCCGTGCGGCGAGGCGGATCAGCCGCTCCAGCACGTGGTTGTAGCCGGCGATGTACCAGCGCGGCTCCAGCCCGATCCGGGCATGCACCTCGCCGATCACGCGCACGCTGGCGTGGTACTCGTCGTCGAAGGCGCCGGAGAACAGTCGCGCCCAGTGCCGGGCCTGCGCGGCCTTCAGCCCGTCGGCCCGCGCGCCGATCAACTCGTTCAGGGCCGGAACGGTGCGCGCATGGGCATAAAAGGAATCGAGTATGGCCGGCAGCGCCGCCTGGACATGCGGCCAGAACGCCCGCAGGGCCTCGCGGGTCTGTGGCGTGATGCCCATGAATTCAACGCGCTGCTTCCACGTATCTTTGTGCTGATCCATGACGGTCCGCCTTCTTGGGTCTTGCGGGGGAGCGTGCCCGGCGGTCATGAACCACATGTTGCCGAAATGGCGGACTGGCCTTCCGGTCGAGAAAAATCTCTTTTCAAGAGACGGTTTACCATACATTAATATCTCGTCTCAGGAGGCATTCGATGTCTGATATTTCCAGCGCCCGCATCATTCCCTTCCCCCAGCGCGCCACCCCCACGCCCAAGCCGGCGGCCATGGTGCCCGATCATCCCCCCGAGATGGACAATCCCACCGAGCGCCTGCAGCGCGCCCTGGCCGCGCTGGAGCGGGCCGTGGTGGCGCAGCGGGACGCGGTAGGCCAGTGGCGCGGCGCGCTGCAGGGCCTGCGCGGCAACGTGGAGGCACTTCGCGGCTCGCTCACGGAGTACGACCAAAGCCTCGGCACGCTGCGTGGCCAGGTAGACCAGGTGAACCGCACCGCCCGCGGGCTGGAATCCTGGGCCGACGGTGCGCTGGAAGCGGCGAAGGCGAAAGGCGATCAGCCGAAGTAGCCGGTGATCTCCCCGGTCGGCAGCGAGGTGTCGATGTAGCCCATCGTGCCGCCCTGCTGCACTTCCCGCGCGGCCAGGATCAGCCCGGTCATGGCGGCGCGATACAGCGAAGTGGCCAGGCTGACGCGCCGCACGCCGCACGCGGCCAGCGCCGGCACGGTGTGGGAACGCTTCGGGATTCCGGCCATGAAGTTGAACGGCTTCTTCAGCGCGGCGCACACGGTGCGCACGGCATCGAGGTCCGTCACCCCCGGGGCCATCAGCACATCCGCCCCGGCGGCCTCATAGGCCTGAAGGCGGCGGATCGTGTCATCCAGGTCGGTCACGCCGCGCAGATGGTTCTCGGTGCGTGCCGTCAGCACGAAGCCGGTGCCGCGCACCGCCTCCGCCGCGGCGGCGACGCGGGCCACGGCCAGGTCGAACGCGTAGATCGGCCTGTCCTTGTCCCCGCTGGCATCCTCGATCGAGCCGCCGGCGAGGCCGGTGGCCAGCGCCAGGCGGTAGGTCTCGGCGGCCTCCGCGGGCGAATCGGCGAAGCCCTTTTCCAGGTCAGCCGAGACCGGCAGGTCGGTGGCGGCCACCACATCGCGCGCGTGCTGCAAGGCTTCCTCGCGGGTCACCTGCCCGTCGCGGCGGCCCAGTATCCCGGCGCTGGCGCCGCTGGAGGTGGCGAGCGCGGGGAAGCCGAGCCCGGCCAGCACCTTGGCGGATCCGGCATCCCAGGCATTGGCGATCACGAAGCACCCGCTCTCGTGCAGGGCGCGGAAGGTGGCGATCTTGTCCTGCTGCGTGGCCATGGCGGCATCTCCCCTCGGTTGGTGTCAGCGTCGCGCGGGTGAGCGGTGGCGGCAATCTCCACCCGGTGCCGCAACGGCCAGACCACTCCTTGCCCAGGCGGGATGGCATGGTATCCCTGGCACCAGGAGGGCCCGCCGATGACCAAGGCCGAGATGATGCAGGCGCTGCGCGCCGCCCGCGTGGTGCCGGTGGTGCGCACCAGCACCGCCGCCCATGCCGCCACCGCCGTGCGGTGGCTGCGCGAGGCCGGGCTGCGGATCTTCGAACTCACCATGACCATCCCCGACGCGCCGGCCCTGATCCGCGAGCTCTCGGCCGACAAAAGCCTGCTGCTGGGCGCTGGCACCGTGCCCGATGCCGCCACCGCCGAGATCTGCCTCGCTGCCGGGGCCCGCTTCGTCGTTGCTCCCTGGACCGACCCGGCGCTGGCCGCCCCGTGCCGCGCCGCCGGGGCGCTGTTGATGCACGGCGCGCTGACGCCCACCGAGGTGCGGGCGGCGCTGGCCGCCGGGGCCGATGTGGTGAAGATCTTCCCGGCCTCCTCCGTTGGCGGTCCCGGCCACATCAAGGCGCTGCGCAGCGTGTTCCCCGGGGTGGATTTCTGCCCCACCGGCGGGGTGGAGCCGGGCAACGTGGCGGCCTACCTCGCCGCCGGGGCCAGCTTCGTCGGCATGGGCGGCGCGCTGGTGGATGAGAAGCGCATCGCCGCTGGGGACAAGGAGGCGATCCAGGAAGCGGCGAGGGCGATCCTGTGACGGACATCGTTTGCATGGGCGAGCCGCTGCTGGAGTTCAACCAGCAGCCCAACGGCCCCGATGGCCGGCGCATGTATCTGGAAGGCTTCGGCGGCGACACCTCCAATGCTGCCGTCGCCGCGGCGCGGCAAGGGGCGGATGTGGCGTACCTCACCGCTGTCGGGCAGGACGTGGCCGGCGAGCGGTTCCTCGACCTGTGGCGTGGCGAGGGCATCGATGTCTCCGGCGTGCGGCTTTCGGGCGAGCGGCCGACTGCCGTTTACTTCGTGACCCATTCGGCCGCGGGCCACGCCTTTCTCTACTACCGCAGCACATCGGCCGCCGCCGGCTATGGGCCGGGTGACGTGGATGCCGCGAAGGTGCGGGGGGCGAAGGTGTTCTACGCCTCCGGCATCTCGCTCGGCATCTCCGCCACCGCTGCCGATGCGGTGTTCCATGCCATCGAGTTGGCCCGCGGCGCCGGAGCCATTGTGGCGTTCGATACCAACTACCGCCCGCGGCTGTGGCCGGCCGCCCGGGCGGCGGCGGTGATCCATGCCGCGATCGGGCGGGCCGATATCGCCTTCCCCGGGCTGGAGGATGCCCAGGCGCTGACGGGGCTCAGCGAGCCCGACGTGATCGCCGATTTCTACCTGCGCATGGGGCCGCGCCTGGTGGTGCTGAAGATGGGCGACCAGGGTGCGCTGGTGGCCACGCCGGGCACCCGCCTGCGGATCCCGCCCTTTCCCTGCAGCCCGGTGGATGCCACCGGGGCGGGCGATGCGTTCTGCGGCAGTTTCCTGGCCCGCACCGTGGCCGGCGATGCGCCGGAGCAGGCCGCCCGTTACGCCGCCGCCTGTGCCGCATTGAAGTGCCAGGGCTATGGCGCCGTTGCCCCGATCCCGACTGCGGCCGAGGTTCGTGCCGCCATGGAGGCCGCATGCTGGTAACCGAACGCCTGATGCTGCGGCCCTGGTGGGACGACGATTGGGAGCGGATGGCCGCGATCAGTGGCGATGCCGAGACGATGCGCTACTACCCCGCGCCGCTGACGCGCGAGGAATCGGACCGGGCGATGGCGCGCATGCTGGTGCAGATGATGCAGGACGGGTTCGGGCCGTTCGCGGTGGAGGCACCGCGCGTCTCGCCGTTGATCGGGCGGGTCGGGGCGCGGCGGGTGAAGACGGGCCTTCCGTGCGCGCCCTGCGTGGAGGTGGTGTGGCGCATCGGCAAGCAATGGTGGGGGCAGGGCTACGCCACCGAGGCGGCGCGGGCGGCGATCTCCGAGGTGTTCGAGGTACACGGGGTGCCGGAAGTGGTGGCCGTGACGGCGGTGCAGAACAAGCCTTCCATCCGGGTGATGGAGAAGCTCGGCATGGTCCGTGATCCCGATGGGGATTTCGATCACCCCGATGTGCCGGAGGGGCATGAACTCAGGCGCCACGTGCTCTATCGGCTGAAGCGGCCGGCGGGTGGCGTGCCGGTCTGGAGCCGCTAGCGGCGCTCGGCGGTCGCGGTCCAGGTCACGGCCGCGATGACCACGGCGCCGCCGATCAGCGTCAGGGTGCCGGGGTCTTCGCGGAAGACCAGCCAGACCCAGATCGGCGCCAGCACGGCTTCCAGCACCGAGATCAGCCCGGCATCGGCCGAGGGGATCAGGCGGATACCGGTGGTGAACATGATGAGCGCCAGGCCCATCTGGAAGATGCCGAACACGGCCAGCAGCGCCATGTCCTGCGCGGGGACGGCGAATTTGGCCATCGGCGCGCTGACCAGGGCGACGACGAGGACGCCGAGCAGGGTGGCTTCCGTCGTGGGCACGTGGCGTTCCATGCGGGCGAGCACGACGGTGAGGGCGTAGGTGAGGCCCATCACGGCCGAGATCAGGTTGCCCCACATCCGGCCGGCATCGCCGGAGCTTGAGACGATGAGGCCGACGCCGAGCATGGTGAGTGCGATGGCGATGGCGGTGCGGCTTGTGACGCGCTCGTGCAAGAAGAAATAGGCGAGCACGGCGGCGAACAGCGGGGCCGCGGCCTGGAAGACGAGGACGGCGGCCACCGTGGTGAGGGCCAGGGCGTTGATGAAGCAGATCATCGAGGCGGCGAAGCACAGGCCCATGGCGATGCCGACGCGGCCGAGGCGGCGGAAGCCATCGGTCCAGCGCGCGCCGTCGCGCCAGACCAGGTAGGCGAGCAGGCTGGCGGCGGCGAAGACGGAGCGCCAGAACAGCGTGGTCCAGGGATCGACATCGACCCAGCGCGCCAGCACGCCGGCGGTGCTCCAGACCACGATGGCGCCGGTGACGAGGAGTGCGCCGCGGCGGTAGTCGCTGGCGGAGACCGGGTGGGTGGCGACG
>CAMDAM010000218.1 GCA_945888575.1 Asaia bogorensis
CCGGCGACGACGCCGCCGGAGCTGTTGAGCATGACGGCTTCGGCCCAGCCGGTGGGGCGGGGGAAGCGGGCCTTGAGGCAGCCATCCTGGCGGAGGTCGGCGAGCGCGGTGGTGCCTTCGCGGTCGCGCCAGGTGACGACGAGTTCGCCCTTGGCGCGCTGGAGTGGGAGAGCTTCAAGCATGACAACCTCAATTGGTATCCTAAACCTCTCTCACGCCAGAAGCACCAAAGGTTGCATGGTCGCTCCGTTCGCGATATTTTTTTGCAAATTGGAGAAATGATTATGGCCAAAAAGGCGGCACCGTCAAAGCGAAAGCCTAATCCCGTTAAGCCGAAAGGCGACGACGTTTGCTTCATGATCATGCCATTTGGGGGGTGGTTCGATGAATATTATTTAAAAATATATAAACCCGCTATTGAAGATGCAGGATTGATTGCGCATCGTGCGGATGATCTATATCGCCCGAGCACAATAACGAATGATATTTGGGAGTATACAAAAAAATCAAAAGTCATTCTTGCTGATCTTTCAGAAAGAAACGCCAACGTTTTTTACGAGCTTGGATTGGCGCATGCAATCGCCAAGCCTGCGGTGATGATAACACAATCCATGGATGATGTTCCATTTGACTTAAGGTCTCTACGAATTATTGTGTATGATCGCAATGATCCAGGCTGGGGCGAAACTTTGCGATACAAGATTACCAAATCACTATTGGAAACTGTCGGTTCTCCATCCGAGGCTATCCTTCCCGCATTTCTTTCTGTAACGCAGACCCCTAGGGCTCCATCGATATCCGAAAATGAAAGACAATTTTTGGAACTGAAACGAGAAATAGATTTAGTAAAGAACGAGGTTATAAGAAGATCGGGAGTATATAATGTTCCAGATCGGGTGTCATCTTCTTTTCCTCCCACGCGATCAAATGCGTCGCGAATTTCGCCAGTAGAGGCGGGGCGTTTGATTGAAACTTTTGTCCATAATGGAATTGAAGTTGATCAGATTTTGAGATTTTTTGAGTCACATTCATTCCCTAAAGATTGGCTGCAGCAAAAAATCACCGGAGCAATGGCGCAGCGTGTGGTGACGCGTGTTCATGATGATCCAAGGTTGCGGGGCACAAGTAATGTAAATAAAATGCAAGACAAAGAAACGGGCGGCCAGTCGTGACTAAACAGAGAGGCGGCGGCGGACGTCATCCTCGTTCAGCTCCTCGCGGCGGCCGTTGAGGACCACGTCGCCACGGTCCATCACGACGATGCGGCTGGCAAGGTCGCGGGCGAAATCGAAATACTGTTCCACGAGCAGGATGGCCATGCCGCCGCGGGTGCGCAGGAGGTCGATGATGCGGCCGATGTCCTTGATGATGGAGGGCTGGATGCCCTCTGTGGGTTCGTCGAGCACGAGCAGGCGGGGCTTCATGACCAGGGCGCGGGCGATGGCGAGCTGTTGCTGCTGGCCGCCGGAGAGATCCCCGCCGCGGCGGCGGAGCATGGTTTTCAGGATGGGGAAGAGGTCGAAGATCTCGTCGGGCACGCGCCGTTCGCGGCGGGGGAGGACGGCGAAGCCGGTTTCGAGGTTTTCGCGCACGGTGAGCAGGGGGAAGATGTCGCGGCCCTGGGGGACGCTGGCGATGCCGCGGCTGGCGCGTTCGTAGGTGGGCAGGCGGGTGATGTCCTGGCCTTCCCAGGTGATGGTGCCGGCGGAAATGGGGTGGGCGCCGGTGATGGCGCGCAGGAGGCTGGTTTTGCCGACGCCGTTGCGGCCGAGGAGGCAGGTGACCTCGCCCACCTGGGCGGTGAGGGAGACCTGGCGGAGGGCGATGGCGGCGCCGTAGTGGAGGTCGACCTGGCGGACTTCTAGCATGGCGGGGTGGGCCTTTCAGGAAGGAAGGCCTTCTTTTTCTGAAGAAAAAGAAGCAAAAAGACTATATTCATTAGGTAGGGTGCTGATGCCCGCGAATTCATGAAGTTTTTTTGGTTCTTTTTGTTCACAAAAAGAACTGCTTGCTTTCTCATCGCCCGAGATAGACCTCGATCACCTTGGGGTCGTTGCTGACGTGGTCGATGGTTCCTTCCGAGAGCACCGAGCCTTCGTGCAGGACGGTGACGCGGACGCCGAGGGCTCGGACGAAGGCCATGTCGTGTTCGACGACGACGACGCTGCGGGTTCGGTTGATGTCGCGCAGGAGGTCGGCGGTTTGTTCGGTTTCGGCGTCGGTCATGCCGGCGACGGGTTCGTCGACGAGGAGGAGCTGGGGATCCTGGGCGAGGAGCATGCCGATTTCGAGCCATTGCTTCTGGCCGTGGCTGAGGCCGCCGGCGATGCGGTGGCGGAGTTCGGTGAGGCGGATGGTTTCGAGGACCTGGTTGATGCGGTCTTGTTCGTCGGTGGATTCGCGGGCCCAGAGGGTGAAGCGGGGGCGACGGTCTCCGGCGAGGGCGAGGAGGAGGTTGTCCCAGACGGAGAGGGGTTCGAAGACGGTGGGCTTCTGGAACTTGCGGCCGATGCCGAGGGCGGCGATGGCGGGTTCGTCGAGCTTGGTGAGGTCGGTTTTCTCGCCGAAGACGACCTGGCCTTCGTCGGGGCGGGTCTTGCCGGTGATGACGTCCATCATGGTGGTTTTGCCGGCGCCATTGGGGCCGATGACGGCGCGCATCTCGCCTTTCTCCACGAGGAGGGAGAGGGCGTTGAGGGCGCGGAAGCCGTCGAAGGAGACGGAGACGTTGTCGAGATAGAGGAGGGTGTCGCCGGTTCGGGTCATTCGGCCGGCTCCATGGCGGGCTTGGTGGGGAGCGCCTTTTCGCGGCGGCGGAAGAGGCCGAGGACGCCGTGGGGGAGGAAGAGGGTGACGAGGATGAAGAGGGCGCCGAGGGCAAAGAGCCAGATTTCGGGCAGGGCGCCGGTGAAAAAGGTTTTGCCGCCGTTGACCAGGATGGCGCCGAGGATGGCGCCGACCAGCGTGCCGCGGCCGCCGACGGCGACCCAGATGACGGCCTCGATCGAGTTGGCCGGGGAGAACTCGCTGGGGTTGATGATGCCGACCTGGGGCACGTAGAGCGCGCCGCCGATGCCGGCCATGATGGCGGAGACGACGAAGACGAAGAGCTTGTAGCGCTCCGGGCGGTAGCCGAGGAAGCGGGTGCGGGCTTCCGTATCGCGCACCGCGATCAGCACCTTGCCGAAGCGCGAGGTGACGATGAAGCGGGCGACCAGCAGCATGAGGCAAAGGAAGACGGCGCTGGCGAGCAGGAGGGCGGCGCGGGTGCTGTCGGCCTGGAGGCGGAAGCCGAAGATGTCCTTGAAATCGGTGAGGCCGTTATTGCCGCCGAAGCCCATGTCGTTGCGGAAGAAGGCGAGCAGCAGGGCGAAGGTGAGGGCCTGGGTGATGATGGACAGGTAGACGCCGGAGACGCGGGAGCGGAAGGCGAGCCAGCCGAAGACCAGCGCGAGCAGGCCAGGCACAAGCAGGACCATGAGGATGGCGAAGCCGGGATTGTCGAAGCCGTGCCAGTACCAGGGCAGCTCCTTCCAGTTCAGGAACACCATGAAATCCGGCAGGATGGCGTTGCCGTAGGTGCCGCGGGTGCCGATCTGGCGCATGAGATACATGCCCATGGCATAGCCGCCCAAGGCGAAGAACGCGGCATGGCCGAGGGAGAGAATGCCGGCGTAGCCCCAGACGAGATCGAGCGCCAAGGCGAGCATGGCGTAGCAAAGATACTTGCCGACCAGCGAAATGACGTAGGTGGGCACGTGGAAGGTGGAGCCGGGAGCGGCCAACTGGTTGCCGGCGGCGAGCAGCAGGGCGCCGCCGAGGACGAGAACCAGGCAGATCAGCGTGGCAGTGCGGTTCATGCCGGGGCTCCGAAGGAAGGAAGGCCTTCTTTTTGTGAACAAAAAGAAGCAAAAAAACTTTTTCCTTTTGGAGACGGAGAGGCCGTGATCTCCAGGATCAGGCACCGGGGCGCCGAGGCAATGACAACAAGCCTGGGCGTCATCGAATGAAGTTTTTTTGCTTCTTTTTGTTCACAAAAAGAAGACTCTTGCTTGCTCCTCATGCCTCCACCGCCCGTCCCTTGATGGGGAACATGCCGCGCGGCTTGCGCTGGATGAACAGGATGACGAGCACGAGGACCACGATCTTGCCGAGGACGGCGCCGGCGAGGGGTTCGAGGAATTTGTTGACGATGCCCAGGGTGAGCGCGCTGACCAGGGTGCCCCAGAGGTTTCCGACGCCGCCGAAGACGACGACCATGAAGCTGTCGATGATGTAGCTCTGGCCGAGGTTGGGGCTGACGTTGTCGATCTGGCTGAGGGCCACGCCCGCCATGCCGGCGACGCCGGAGCCGAGGCCGAAGGTGAGGGCGTCGATCCAGGGGGTGCGGATGCCCATGGAGGCGGCCATGCGGCGGTTCTGGGTGACGGCGCGCATGCGCAGGCCGAGCGAGGTGTAGCGCAGCGTGGCCATGAGGGCAGCCAGGACCATCATGGCGAAGATGATGATGGTAAAGCGGTTCCAGGTGATGGTGAGGCCGCCCCATTCGGCCGCACCGGACATCCAGGCGGGGGTGCCGACTTCGCGGTTGGTGGGGCCGAAGAGGGAGCGCACGGCTTGTTGGAGCACCAGGGAAAGGCCCCAGGTGGCGAGCAGGGTTTCCAGCGGGCGGCCGTAGAGGAAGCGGATGAGGCCGCGTTCGATGGCGATGCCGAGGCCGCCGGAGACGATGAAGGCGGCGGGAACGGCGAGGAAGAGCGAATAGTCGAACAGGAAGGGGGCGGAGGTTCGGATGAGGTCCTGGATGACGAAGGTGGTGTAGGCGCCGATCATGACCATTTCGCCGTGGGCCATGTTGATGACGCCCATGACGCCGAAGGTGATGGCCAGGCCGGCGGCGGCCAGCAGCAGGACGGAGCCGAGGGAGAGGCCGTAGAAGATGCCCTGGGCGACGGCCCAGAGCTGCTCCATGCGCTCGATATGGGTGACGGCATCGGCGGCGGCACGGGCGACGGCGGCGGGCTGGTTTTGGAGGTTGGCGAGCAGGGCGCGGGCATCGAGGTCGCCGCGTTCGCGCAGTGTGGCGACGGCGGCGAGCTTTTCGGGCTCTGGCGTGGCGGGGATGGCCAGCAGGAGGGCGGCGCGGGCCTGCTCCATTTCCGTGCGGATGGCGGGGATTTTCTCGGCGGCGATGGCGCGGGCGAGGGGTTCCAGGCTGGCGGGGTCGCGGGACTTGAAGACGGCCTCGGCGGCCTTGCGGCGGATGGCGGTATCCGGCGAGAACAGGGTGAGGCTGCCCATGGCGGCTTCGGCGGCGCGGCGGACGGCGTTGTTGACGCGCACGGGGCGCAGGCCGGCGGCGGTGACGCCTTGCGCGGGCTGGCCGGTGCGGGCGTCGATCAGGGTGTCGCCCTGCTTGATGACGAGGACGGCGTTGGGGCCAGTCAGGAGGGTGCCGGCCTGGAGGGCTGCGATGGTGGCGGCGGCCTGGGGGTGGGCGGCGGTGGCCAGGGCTTCGATGCCGCGGCGGATATCGTCGAAGCCGGAGGCGGCCAGGCCTGCGAAGGGGTCTTGGGCGCGGGCGGGAAACGCGGCCAGCAGGAGGGCGAGCGCGAAGAGGGCGCGGCGCAGGAGAAGCATGTTGGCGTTTCCGGAAGGAGGGCGCCCGGTGGGCGGGAGCCGATGGGGGGCGGGCCTTGCGGACCCGCCCCCCGGTGGTCAGGCGAGGAGGTGGCTTACTTGGAGGCGCCGCCGCACTTGCCGGTCTTGACGTTGAAGTTGCCGCAGGAGAGGGGCGAGCGCCAATCGGAGATCAGGTCGCGCGAGCCTTCCAGATGCGGGGACCATTCCTCGGCCACCACGGTGCCCGGGGTCTGCCAAACCACGTTGAACTGGCCGTCTTCCTTGATCTCGCCGATCAGGACGGGCTTGGTGATGTGGTGGTTGGGCATCATGGCCGAGAAGCCGCCGGAGAGGTTCGGCACGGCGATGCCGATCATGGCGGGGATCACCTTCGCGGGGTCGGGGGTGCCGGCCTTCTCGATCGCCTTGATCCACATGTTGAAGCCGATCACGTGGGCTTCCATGGGGTCGTTGGTGACGCGCTTGGCGTTCTTGGTGAAGGCCTTCCACTTCTCGATGAAGGCCTTGTTCTCGGCGTTGTCGACCGACATGAAGTAGTTCCAGGCGGCCAGGTGGCCGACCAGCGGCTTCGTGTCGATGCCGGCCAGTTCTTCCTCGCCGACGGAGAAGGCGACGACGGGGATGTCGGTGGCCTTGATGCCCTGGTTGCCGAGTTCCTTGTAGAAGGGAACGTTGGCGTCGCCGTTGATGGTGGAGACGACGGCGGTTTTCTTGCCGGCGGAGCCGAAGCGCTTGATGGAGGCGACGATGTTCTGCCAGTCGGCGTGGCCGAACGGGGTGTAGTTGATGAGGATGTCCTCATCCTTCACGCCCTTGGACTTCAGGTAGGCTTCCAGGATCTTGTTGGTGGTGCGGGGATAGACGTAGTCGGTGCCCGCGAGCACCCAGCGCTGCACCTTCTCTTCGGCCATCAGGTAGTCCACGGCCGGGATCGCCTGCTGGTTGGGGGCGGCGCCGGTGTAGAAGACGTTCTTGCTGCTTTCCTCGCCCTCGTACTGGACGGGGTAGAAGAGGACGTTGTTCAGCTCCTCGAAGACCGGCAGGACGGATTTGCGCGAGACCGAGGTCCAGCAGCCGAACACGGCGGAGACCTTCTGGACGGTGATCAGCTCGCGGGCCTTCTCGGCGAAGAGGGGCCAGTTGGAGGCGGGGTCGACGACGACGGCTTCCAGCTTGCGGCCGAGAACGCCGCCCTTCTTGTTCTGCTCTTCGATGAGCATGAGCATCACGTCCTTCAGCGTGGTTTCGCTGATGGCCATGGTGCCGGAGAGGGAGTGGAGAATGCCGACCTTGATGGGCTCCTGGGCCTGGGCCTGGGGGACGGCGGCGATGGCGGTGAGGGCGGTGGCGGCGAGGCCGATCCCGCGCAGCATTTTCCTTATGAGAGACATGGAGCCCTTTCCCTGGTGTTCGTAAGTCCCTGCCTATGGACAGGGCGCACCGGAAGCTTCTGCAGATTCCGTGCCAGCCACCTTGCATAAGAAATTGGCAATGATTCGGGGATGCACGGGCTGGGACTGCCCTATAGCGGCACAGATGGCGAATTTTTGTGCGGAGACTATGCTGTGATGTGATGCAGGGCGGGGATACTGCCTGAAAATGCGGCGATGGTGGCGTCGATCTCCGCATCGGTATGGGCAGCGGAGAGGAACATGCGGCCGAAGGGGGAGCGGAGGGTCATCACGCCGTGGCGGCGCAGGGCCAGGTGCAGGGCGAGGCTGCGGTTGGCGTTGGCCAGGGGGAGGGCGGCGGCGTAGTCCGCGGGCGGGGTGTCGGCGAACCAGAGGCTGAAGACGCTGCCGTGGCCGCTGGTGCAGGCGGGGTGGCCGGCGGCGTGCAGGGCGGTGGCGATGCCGGTGCGCAGGCGTTCGCCGCGGGCGAGCAGGGCGGGGTAGTCCAGCGCGGTGAGTTCGCGCATCGTGGCCAGCACGGCGGCGCAGGCGGGCGGGTTGCCGCTGTAGGTGCCGGCGCGGACGATGCGGCCCTGCTCGAACAGGGCCATGATCTCTGGCCGGCCAGCCAAGGCCGCCACCGGCAGGCCGCTGCCGATCGCCTTGCCCAGCGTGGCGAGGTCTGGCTCAAGCCCCGAGAGCGTGGAGGTGAGGCCGGCGTGGAGGCGAAAGCCCATCAGCACCTGGTCGGCGATCACCAGCGCGCCGTGGCGGCGGGCGAGGCGTTGCAGGTGGGTGAGGTAGCCGGGTGCCTCCGCGATGCAGCCGGCATTGGCCAGGACGGGTTCTACCAGCAGGGCGGCGATGTCGGTGTGTTCGGCAAACAGGCGCTCGGCATCTTCGAAGTCGTTGTAGCGCAGCAGGACGGTGCGGTCGGTCGCGGGGCGGGCGTTGGCTTCCATGGCGGCGGCCTGGCTGCCGGTGTTGCCGAAGGCGACGTCGTCCAGCCAGCCGTCGAAGCCGGCGGCGAACTTGGCGATGCGGGGGCGGCCGGTGACAACGCGGGCGGTGCGGCAGGCAAGATGCACGGCCTCGCTGCCGGAGTTGAGGAACACGATACGGTTGAGCGGGCCGAGGCGGGCGGCCAGCGCCTCGGCGGCCTGTTCCTCCAGCGCGTGAGCCAAGCCCGGCATGGGGCCGTTCCGGAGGGCGCGGGTGACGGCTTCCAGCACCGCGGGCGGGGCGTGGCCGAGGAAGTCGGCGCCCATGCCCAGGAGGTAGTCGATGTAGCGGGTGCCTTGCTCGTCCCACAGATGGGGGCCCTGGGAGCGGGCGATGGAGAGGGGAATGCCGTCCAGCGGCGGCATGGCGCGGCCTGCGCTGGAGATGCCGCCTACCAAGTGTGCCATGCGGGTGCTTCCTACACGGGGTAAGGAAGCATGTTTTTTTTGGAAAAAAAGAACCAATACCCTGACTCACTGTGCATCCGTCGGATCGTGCTTGCATCGGCTCGGTGAGATGGATTCCGCTCGTTGTCATGCGCAAGCGAGGTTTCCTTTCCGTCGAAGATCGGCAGACGCTGGTGGAGTTGTCGCGCGAT
>CAMDAM010000219.1 GCA_945888575.1 Asaia bogorensis
GGCCTGCTGCTGGGCGTGCCGGTGGCTATCATCTCTGCCCTGGTCCCGAATTCCTGGATCGACCGCGCCCTTTCCGCCTGGTCCGCGCTGGCGCTGGGGGTGCCGACCTTCTGGCTCGGCATCCTGCTGATCCTGCTGTTCGGCGTGCAACTGCGCTGGCTGCCGGCCGTTTCCACCTACGTGCCGTTTTTCGAGGACCCGCTCGGCGCGCTCCGGAACATCCTGCTGCCGGCGCTGACGCTCGGCACGTATGTGTCGGGCATCTTCGCCCGCTTCCTGCGCGCCTCCCTGCTCGGCGAGCTGAAGGCGGATTATGTGCGCACCGCCCGCAGCAAAGGCCTGCCGGAACGGGACGTGGTAGGCCGCCACGTGATGCGCAACGCGCTGCTGCCGTTCGTCACCATCGTCGGCCTGATGCTGGCGGCCTTCGTGGGCGGCACCGTGGTGACCGAGGCGGTGTTCACCTATCCCGGCATTGGCCGCCTGCTGATCCAGGCGATCGGCGTGCGCGACTACCCGCTGATCCAGGGCTGCATTCTGTTCGTGCTGGTGATCTACGTGCTGATGAACGTGCTGGTGGACGTGCTGTACGCCTATATCGATCCGCGGATCGAATACCGGTAGCGCTACCCCACCTGCGCACCCGCACCTCGATCAGCCCTGCCAGCTGCGGGTCTCCGTCCTTTTCCACGCCGGGGTGCCCGCTTTCGGCATCCGCCCCCGCAACCTCCGTGCCGGCGCTGTTCTCCCCCCCGCCGCGCGCCGTGTCGCGAAGCGTCCGCAAAGGTCTTCGGCCATTGCTGTTCTCCGGTTGCCGCACAGGCAACGCGGCACCGCGGGCCCCGATCCCGTGTCATCAGGCAGGCGGCACCCGCCCGGCCAGTTCCAGCGCGTTGCCCGCGCGGTGCAGCAGCACGAGTTCCCCCGGGGAGGGGAACACCCCGGTCAGCGCCGTGATGTTCACCTGGTGGCTCACGAGCACCACGGGCCGGTCCAGCCGCGCCGCTGCGATCCATTCCCGCAGCGCGGCCGTGCGCGCCGCCCCCTCGCCGCGCTCGGCGAAGAAGGAGTTGAGCGGGGGCAGATCCTCCGGCGGACCGAACCCCAGCAGTGCCGCGGTCTCCTGCGCGCGACACCATTGGCTCGTCAGCACGCGGGAGTCGCGAAGCCCGGCCGCGCGCAGCCGATCCCCGATGCGCCGCGCCTGCACACGCCCTTCTTCGGAGAGATTGCGCTGCGTCGCGCAGTGGCCGAGCCGAAACGCCGGCGGGTCGCCGGAGCCGGGTGCGATGGCGTGGCGCATGATGCCGACATGGTCGCCGCGCGCCAGCAGAAGCAGCGGATCCTCGGCCCGCGCGGGCGTCGCCAGGGGTAGGAGTGCGGCAAGCAGGGTTCGGCGATGCATGGCCGGCAGATGGGTCGGATCAGCGATCGCACCAGACCATGGCGCGATGTCATCGCCGCAAGCATCGACAACGGGCGTCGGCGGCCCTACCTCTGCGCACCGACCCGCCCCGCCACGGTGCCCCGCGATGATCCGCCAGTTCTTGCACTTCTACCGCCCCCACCGGCGCCTGCTGGCGCTCGACTTCGGCTGCGCTGCCCTCTCCGGCGTGCTGGAGCTGCTGTTCCCCATGGCCGTGCGCGGCGTGATCGACCAGCTGCTGCCGCAGCAGGACCTGTATGTGATCACCGTGGCCGTCGCCGGGCTGTTCATGGTGTACCTGCTGAATTCCGGCCTGATGGCCATCGTAACCTATTTCGGCCATGTGCTGGGCATCGCCATCGAGACCGAGCTGCGCCGCCGTGCCTTCGACCATCTGCAGAAACTCTCGCTCTCCTTCTACGACAACCAGAAGACCGGCCACCTCGTCGGCCGCGTGACGAAGGATCTGGAGGAGATCGGCGAGGTCGCCCACCACGGCCCGGAGGACGTGCTGATCGCCGTGCTCACCTTCGCCGGCGCCTTCGCGCTGATGGCGGTGGTGAACCTGGAGCTGGCGCTGATCGCGGCCACCATCGTGCCGGCCGCCGCCTTCGTGGTGGCGCGCTACGGCGGCAAGATGACGAAGAACTGGCAGGCCCAGTTCGGCCGCGTCTATGCCTTCAACGCCCGCATCGAGGAAACCGTGGGCGGCATTCGCGTGGTGCAGGCCTTCGCCAACGAGGACCATGAGCGCCGCCTGTTCGCGGTGGACAATGACGCCTATCGCCGCGTGAAGCTCGATGCCTATCGCACCATGGCGGCGGGGATCACGCTGAACTACGTGGCGATGCGCGCCGTGCAGGTGGTGGTGATGCTGGCCGGCGCCTGGCTGATCGTGAAAGGCCGCCTCAGCGTCGGTGATTTCGTCGCCTTCCTGCTGCTGGTCGGCGTGTTCTACCGGCCGCTGGAGAAGATCAGCGCGGTGATCGAAACCTACCCCAAGGGCATCGCCGGCTTCCGCAGCTACCTCAACCTGCTGGCCACGGAGCCCGACATCGCCGACCGGCCCGGCGCCCAGCCCGCCCCCGCGCTGCGCGGCGAGGTGCGCTACGAGGGCGTCACCTTCGGCTACGACGCCGCCCGCCCAGTGCTGCGCGACCTCTCGCTCTCGGTGAGGGCCGGCGAGACCATCGCGCTGGTTGGCCCCTCCGGCGCCGGCAAGACCACGATCTGCGCCCTGCTGCCGCGCTTCTACGAGGTGCGGCAGGGAAGCGTGACGATCGACGGCATCGACATCCGCAACATGACCTTGGCCAGCCTGCGCCGCCAGATCGGCATCGTGCAGCAGGATGTGTTCCTGTTCGCCGGCACCATCCGCGACAACATCGCCTATGGCCGCCTCGGCGCCTCCGAAGCCGACATCCGTGAAGCCGCCCGCCGCGCGCGGCTGGACGAGATGATCGCCCGCCTGCCCCAGGGGCTCGACACCCCCATCGGCGAGCGCGGCGTGAAGCTCTCCGGCGGGCAGAAGCAGCGCCTGGCCATCGCGCGCATCTTCCTCAAGAACCCGCCCATGCTGATCCTGGACGAAGCCACCAGCGCGCTCGATACCGCCACCGAGCAGGCGATCCAGCAATCCCTCGCCGAACTCGCCGAAGGCCGCACCACGCTGGTGATCGCCCACCGCCTGGCCACCATCCGCAACGCCGACCGCATCCTGGTCGTCACGGAACAGGGCATCGAGGAACAGGGCACGCATCGGGAATTGCTGGAGAAGGGCGGGGTGTATCGCGATCTGCACGAAGCCCAGTTCGCGCAGGCGGCGGAGTGAAGCAAGGAATCTTCTTTTTCTGAAGAAAAAGAAGCAAAAAGACTTTTGTCACTTGGGGCCGAGGCTAGCCCCGGCGCAAAGTGTGAAAAGTTTTTTGGTTCTTTTTTTCAAAAAAGAACGCCTTCCTTATCTCCACCCCCGCCGCGGCAGCGAAAGCGCCATCGCCATCCCTGCCAGGTTCGCCGCTGTCGCGATCAGCATGGCTGCGCCGTAGCCGCGCGTCATGTCGAACAGGTATCCCGCCAGCACCGGCAGCCCCACGGCGGCGAGGCACCAGGCGATGTAGGTTCGCCCGGCCACCCGCCCGAAATCCGCCGGCCGCCAGTAGATGCCGATGCCGCCGGCGGTGGAGCCGGAGACGAAGCCGTAGCCCATGCCCACCATGCCCAAGCCGATCACCGCCGTGAGGGGCGACGGGAACAGCGTCAGCAGCACGCTGCCGCACAGGGCCAGCGCGTGGGCCCCACACATCACCTGCGGCACCGCGAACCGGTCCACCAGCCAGCCCCCGCCCAGCCGTGCTGCGGCGATCGCGGCGGTGATGCCGGTGGTCGCCGCCACCGCCAGCCCCACCGCCCCGCCATAGGCGGCCACGATCTCGCGGGCCTGGGAGAGCACCATCAGCCCGGCGGAGGCGGCGAGGAAGAACGTGGCGGAGAGCTTCACGAAGGTCAGGCCGAGCTTGCCCGGCGCCACCGCAATTTCCGCCGGCGCCACCAGCCGTGCCCCGCCATGCCGCGCCAGAAGTGCTGCCAGAATGCCGCACAGCACCAGCACCACGGCCAGCCCGCCCAGCGTGGTGCGCCAGCCGAAGGTCTCGTTGCACCAGTGGAAGGCGGGCGTGGCGATCATCGCGCCGAGCGGATAGAGCGAGACGATGTAGCCGTTCACCAGCCCCTGCCGGCTGCGCACCAGCATGTTCACGCCCTGCTGCAGCAGGATGTAGGCCACCCCGCCGCCGGTGCCGAACACCACGCCGTAGCCCAGCAGCAGCAGGCCGAGCCCCTGCGCCATCGAGGCCAGCGCGATCCCGCCCGCCGCCACCACCGCAGCCCCCACCACCAACCACGGCGCGGAGGCCACCCGGAACAGGAACGCCGCCCCCACCGACCCCACCGTGAACCCCACGGTGGCCAGTCCGAACACCAGCGAGAGCGCCGAGCGCGGGATGTCCAGTTCCTGCTCGATCGGCCGCAGGAACACGCTGAAGGAGTAGACGGAGCCCAACGGCAGGTTCAGCAGCGTGGCCGCCAGCAATGCCGCCCACAGGCGTTCAACACGGGCGGGCACGGCAGGTGCGGCAACGGACATGCCGCAACCCTACGCCGCCCCCCTGGCCACGCAAGCCGTTCCTCGCCACACTCGCCGCAACCGCCCATGGCACAAGGGGCCTGTCCATGAAGTTCCACTGGTTCGCCGAGGCCAGCTATCCGAAGCTGCCGGCCGATTTCCGCGCCAAGAAAATCTCCTCCTGGGTGGACACCCCGAAATCCCTGCACGACCCCCACGTGGTCGGCGAGATGTGCCGCATGTTCATCCGGCTGATGCAGCAGGCGGACCGGGACGGCTTCGACGGCCTGGCAGTGAACGAACACCACCAGACGCCCTTCGCCGTCACCCCCTCACCCAACCTGCTCGCGGCCGCACTCGCCCACACCACGCAGCGCGCCGCGATCCTGATCATCGGCGACAGCCTCGCCCTGTACAACCCGCCCACCCGCGTGGCCGAGGAAATGGCCTGGCTTGATTGCCTCTCCGGCGGGCGCGTGATTGCCGGCTTCGTCTTCGGCACGCCGATGGACAGTGTGTACGCCTATGGCATTCCGCCCGCCGAGCTGCGCGACCGGTTCGAGGAAGCCCGCCAGCTGATCCTGAAATCCTGGGCGGAGCAGGAGCCGTTCGCCTTCAACGGCAAATACACCAAGCTGCGCTACGTGAACCTGTGGCCCAAGCCGATCCAACCGAAGTTCCCGATCTGGGTGCCGGGCTCCGGCAGCGTGGAGACCTGGGATCTCTGCATCGAGAACGACTACTGCTACGGCCATCTCAGCTTCTCCGGCCTGCATGCCGCGAAGCCCCTGGTGGATGCCTGGTGGGAATACTGCGACATGCGCGGGGCGGACACGAACCCGCACCGCATGGCCTTCACCCAGCTGATCTGCTGCGCCAACACCGATGCGGAGGCGGAGCGCCTCTACAGTGACGGCGTGAAGTATTTCTACCGCAACCGCTACACCAACCCGGCCTATGAGGCCCCGCCCGGCTACCGCTCCTCCAAGTCGGTCCAGGCGATCATGGGCCATCGCAAGATCGCGGAATCCAAGCTCTCCGCGGAGGATCGGGCCCGGGCGGCTTCCGGCGAGATGAGCTTCTGGGAATACGACAAGCACGGCTTCATCATCGCCGGCACGCCCCAGCGCGTGCGCCAGCGCCTGCGGGAGATGTGCACCGATCTGCGCATCGGCCAGCTCATCGCCTGCCTGCACCAGGGCGACCTGCCGGAGGAGGTGGCGGTGGAGAACACCCGCCTCGTCGGGCAGGAGGTGATCCCCGGCCTGCGCGACCTCTGGGCCGAGCACGAAGACCGCTGGACCCCCGCGGCCACCCACCTGCCCCTCGCCAAAGCCGCGGAGTAGCCGAAGTGCAGTTCCAGACCTTCGGCGCCGCCTCGGTGCGGCTGTGGCGCTTCGGCCAGGGGCATCCGGTGCTCTGGCTGCACGGGTTCGAAGGCCACCCCGGCGACGCGCCCTACCTGCGGCGCCTCGCCGAGACCCGCCTGGTGATCGCCCCGGAACACCCCGGCTTCGGCGAGAGCGACGGCCTGGCCGCCATGCACGACATCACCGACCAGGCACTGCACTTCCGCCGCGTGATCCGCTCCCTGGGCGCGCGCCGCGTCGATGTGATCGGCCATTGCCTGGGCGGCATGTTCGCCGCCGAACTGGCCGCGATCAGCCCGCATCTCGTCCGCCGCCTGATCCTCGTGAACAGCTACGGGTTGTGGGACGACGCAAACCCGCTGCCGGATGCCTTCTCGCTGCCGCCGCCCGCCTTCGCCGCCGCCAAGTGGGCACGGCCGGACTCCGCCCCCGCCACCACCGACGATCCCATCACGCGCCAGCGCAACCTGGGTGCGGCAACCAAGTTCCTCTGGCCCATTCCGGACCGCGGCCTCACCCGCCGCCTGCCCTTCATCGAGGCCCCCACCCTGGTGCTGCACGGCGCGCAGGACGGGCTGATCCCGCCCGCCTACGGCCAGCGCCTTGCAGCCCTGATCCCGAACGCCAGCTTCCAGGCGATCGAGGGCGCCGGCCACCTGCCGATGGTGGAGGCAGAGGACGCGTTTGCCGCCGCGGTGGCGAGCTTCCTCGGCTGACCGCCCCCGCCCCGGAGCCCGACCGCCACCGCAAGGCCCGCGCCATCGCCCGGCTGGCGCTGGCCGAGGTGCTGGCCATGTCGCTGTGGTTCGCCGCCGCCGCGGTGCTGCCGCAGTTGCGCGCCCAGGTGGCACTGTCCTCCCTGCAGGAGGCGGCGCTGTCCAGCGGCGTGGCCCTGGGCTTCGTGCTCGGCACGCTGGCTTCGGCCAGCCTCGGCCTTGCGGACCGGCTGGACCCGCGGCGCCTGTTCGCCCTCGCGGCCCTGGTGGCCGCTGCCGCCAACGCCGCGGCCACGCTGGTGGCCCCCGATGCCGCGCTGGCCGTGGTGCTGCGCATCGTCGTCGGCGTGTGCTGCGCCGGCATCTACCCGGTGGGCATGAAGCTGGCGGCCGGCTGGGCCCGCGGGGACATGGGGATGCTGGTGGGCATGCTGGTGGGTGCGCTCACGCTCGGCAGCGCTTCCTCCTTCCTGGTCTCGGCCTTCGGTGGGCTGGGTTGGCGGCTGCCGCTGCTGGCCGCCTCCGGCGCGGCGGTGGTGGCCGCGTGGCTGGTGGCGGGATTGCCGCTCGGCCCCAACACCGGCCGCGCCGCCGCCTTCCGCCCGGCCATGGCGATGCTGGCCTGGCGCACGCCATCGCTGCGCCTGGCCAATCTCGGCTATCTCGGCCACATGTGGGAGCTGTATGCCATGTGGGCGTGGATCGCGGTGTTCCTCGATGCCAGCTTCCGCGCCTGGGACCCTGCGCTGGGCGGCACCTTCTGGGCCCGGCTGGCCACCTTCGCGGTGATCGCCATGGGCGCGGCCGGCAGCCTGTTCGGCGGCTGGTTCGCCGACCGCTGGGGGCGCACGCGGCTCACCATCCTCTCCCTGCTCACCAGTGGCGGCTGCGCGCTGGTGGCCGGGCTGCTGCTGGGCGCGCCGCCGGCGCTGGTGGTGGCGCTGTGCCTGCTGTGGGGCTTCGCCGTGGTGGCGGATTCGGCGCAGTTCTCCTCCAGCGTGATGGAGTTGGCGGAGCCCGCGCTGGTCGGCACCATGGTCACGGTGCAGACCTGCGCCGGCTTCCTGCTGACCATCGCCTCCATCCACCTGCTGCCGCATCTCGTCGCGGCCTCCGGCTGGACGGCCGCCTTCGCGGTGCTAGCCGCCGGCCCGTTCCTGGGCGCATGGGCCATGTGGCGCCTGCGCCAGCACCCCGACAGCCTGCGCATCGCGGGCGGCCACCGCTGAACGGCTGCCGCCCGAAGTAGCCTTACCCCGACCGCTTCACCCCCCAGAACACCGGGAAATACGACTTCGAGAATCCGCTGAGCGTATCGCGGAACGCCGTTGGCAGGTACATCACCCCCAGCGGCACGAAGGGCACCACCTCCTCCAGCGCGCGGCGGGCGAATTCCACGTTCAGGCCCAGCGCCTTGAACATCGCTTCCGCCAACAGCGATTCCTGGCGGATGGAGAGGAAGTCCGAAGGCGACATCAGCAGCACCTTTTCGCCCTTGTAGCCACTCTCGGCGACCATCTTGCGCGCCAGCGCCATGTCGCCGTTCTTCGGCAGGCCTTCCATTCCGGCCGTGCTGGCATAGGGCGGCAGCAGCGGGAACGGCTTCTTCAGGCGGAAGCGTAGCCGGTTGTCGTCCAGTGCCGAAAGCTCGTCCACCGCGGCCATCATCGTCCCGGTCAGTGGCCCGCGCTTGGAGGTGCGGATGATCGACGCCACCGCATCGATGGCACGCACCTTCTCGCCATCATGGAACACCAGCCCGTCACGCAGTGTCAGCGTCCAGGTCCGGCCGCCATCGGCCACCTCGGCCGCGGCGAGCATCTGCAGCTGCGGGATCATGCCCTCGTCCAGCCCGTACAGCCGGTCCCACACGAGGTAGGAGTGCATGCCCGTGACCAGCGTGGTGGACCACACCGGGTCCACGCTGGCCAGGTCGGCCTGCGGCACGAATTTCAGAACGCGGCTGCCCTGGGCC
>CAMDAM010000220.1 GCA_945888575.1 Asaia bogorensis
CATGGAGGTGAACACCCCGAACACCCGCCCGCCCGCCGCGCGGGCCGTCTCCGCCGCGCGGGTGGTCAGCAGCTTGCCCACGGGGGCCGCACCATGCGCCGCCGTGGCCAGCACGTGATGTTGGAAGATGCGCATGGCTAGACCGTCCCTACGGGTGTTGCAGGCGAGCCCACCGCGCCAGGCAGCCGCAGCGGCGGCGCGGTCATCAGGAAGCGGTTGCGCCCATTGGCCCGCAGCCAGTCGGCCAGCTCGGTGAAGTACCACATCTCGCCGAGGTAGCAGCCGAGCTTGAACAGGCAATGCGCGTGCAGCGGCAGCATGGTGCAGGGGTCGCTGGTCGGCGCCGGCATGGCGGGCTGCGCCTCCACCGCGTAGTTGTCGGCGAACAGCGCCACGGCGCCGCTATCGGTGATCCATTGCAGCAGCCGGTCGTCGCGGCCGTCCAGCGCGCTGGTGGTCTTGAACAGCACGTCGCGATCCGGCTGCTTCTTCATCTCCAGCAGCAGTTCGGCGAACCCGGTGCGGAAGCACACCATGTCGCCTTCTTCGACAACGATCTTGTCCTTCTCCAGGATCGCCATGAGCTCCTCGTAGCCCACCACCTTGCCGCTGCGGCCGTGATGCGCCAGCAGGTCGATCATCACCGCGCGGCCCTGCACGCAGGTGACGGCGATGTTCTCCACGCCCAGCTTGTGCGCACCGGGCGGCACCGGGTTCGGCTTGCCGTCCACGCCGCGATTGTATTCCAGCGGCCCCGCGATATCGGTGCCGGCGCGGTAGCCGTTGTAGAACACGTCTTCCATCCGGCCGTCGCCATCCACGTCGAACATCTGGCCGACATGGGCCAGCGTGTCCCATTGCGTGGAATACTGCAGCGTCAGCAGCACGCGATCGTCGCTGATCACATCCAGCGAGTTCGGGTCGTAGCACCGGATGGGCACCGCCATGTTCGGCCGCCCATCGCGGAAGGTCGGCATCAGCTCCGGCGGATGGCGCCGCGGGTTCACCACGTTCCCGCCGGGATAATCCAAAGGCAGGGACAGGCAGAACGCCTTTCCCACCTTCACCTCGGCAATGCCCTGCAGCACTTTCTGCGGCGTGAGCAGGTTCAGCCGGCCGAGCTGGTCGTCCGGCCCCCAGTCGCCCCAGGTGGATCCCTCGGGGCGGCGCGTCCAGCGTGGATTGGTCATCGAGATATCCTCAGGCGGCTTGCTGAAGGGTGGGGGCGGAATCCGCCACGGTGGTGCGGTGCAGGTCGCGCACCTGGTCGGCGGGATAGCGACGGGCGCGGTGCATCGTGGTGCGGTTGTCCCACATCACCAGGTCGTGCTGCTTCCAGGTGTGGCGATAGACGAACTCCCGCTGGGTGGCGTGCTCGGTCAGGTCGCGCAGCAGCATCCGCGCCTCCGGCACCGGCCAGCCATGCACGGTGCCGGCATGGCTCGACAGGTAGAGCGAAAGCCGCCCGCTCGCGGGATGCCGCCGCACCAGGCGTTGCGGCACGGGTGCGAAACGGCGCCGTTCCTCCTCGGTGAAGTCGGTGAAGCCCAGCACGCCGCGGGAGTGCAGCTGGGTATGGTCGCAGACCAGGTCGCGGATTTCGGCCTGCGTCGCCGCATCCAGCGCATCCCAGGCCGCGCGCATGTCGGCGAATTCGGTGTTGCCGCCATGGTCCGGGATCACCCGGGCGGAGAGCAGCGAGAACTTCGCCGGCGTTGCCTTGAAGCTGCTGTCGCTGTGCCACAGCATGTTGCCGAGCGAGAACAGCCGCTTGCGGTCATCCCGCGCCAGCACCTTGCCGTCCTTGTCGAGGTTGGAGATGTCGTTGATGTCCATCGACAGGCGGCGCTCGGCGCCCTGAACGATATCCCCGGTGGCCGTTTCCATCGGCCCGAAATGCTGGCTGAAGGCCAGTTGCTGCGGGTCGTTGATGGCCTGGCCGTGGAACACCAGCACCGCGAAGCGGTCCATCCCCGCCTCGATGGCGGCGGCCTGGGCGGGGCTTACCCCGGCGGCGATGTTCACGCCGGAGACGACGCCTGCGAAATCCGGCCGCGCCGGGTCGATCGGTTCGATGCGCAATGCCATGGTTCCCTCCGCTTTTGCCGAAGGATGCCAGCCCTGGCCTACTTCGCCAATTCCCGCTCGATCAGCGTGCCCATGCGCTCGAAATCGGCGGGCTCGTTGTAGGCCTGCGCGGACAGCCGCAGCCAAAGCTGGCTGTTGTGCACGATGATCGGCACGTCCGTCCCGGCCTCCAGCAACGCCCCGCGCAGTGCCGCGGATTGGTCCGGCGCTCCACCGGGAAGCCGCACCATCGCCATCGATCCGGCGGCCCGGTTGCCCGCCCCTGTCTCTGTCCCCCACCGCGCCGCCAGGGTCGCTCCGGCGGATGCCGCCAGTGCCACGTTGCGCGCCATCAGCGCGGGGCCGCCCAGCCGGGCATGGAAATCGAGCGCCGCCGGGGTTGCCAGCCAGGCCGAGGGGTCGCGCGTGCCGGTCCAGTCGAACTCCGCGGTGAAGCCCTGGCCGTAGCCGTGGGAGATCACGGCGGGATGGATCCCCGCCTGCCGATCCGCCCGCGCCCATAGAAAGCCGCAGCCCTTCGGCGCGAACAGCCATTTGTGGCAGTTGCCCACATACCAGTCGGGATCCAGTGCCGTGAGGTCCAGCGCCACCTGCCCCGGCGCGTGCGCCCCGTCCACCAGAACAGGCATGCCCTTGGCGTGGCAGGCGGCCACCATCTCCGCGATCGGCAGCAGCAGCGCGGAGGAGGAGGTGATGTGGTCCAGCACCGCCAGCTTCGTGCGAGGCGTGATCGCGGCCGAGAGCGCAGCGAGCAATTCGCCGTCATCCGGGCGGGGGAAGGTGACGGGCACCTCCACCATCCCGGCCCCGCTGATGGAACACACATGCCGCACCGTGTTGCGCACCGCGCCGTAGACATGGGCCAGGACCAGGATCTCGTCGCCGGGCTCGAAGCGCAGGGAGCGCAGCACGCCGTTCGCGCCTTCCGTGGCATTGCCGACGAAGCCGATATCCTGGCCGCGCGCGCCCAGCACCGCGCCGAGCCGTTCGGCGGCCGCGCGCAGGGCGGGGAGGATGGTGCCGTTGAAGAAGCGGCTGGGTTGGCGCTCCATCCGCGTGCGCCATTCGTCCTGCGCCGCCAGCACGGGGCGCGGGGTGGCGCCGTACGCCCCGTGGTTGGCGGTGGCGAAGCCGTCCTCCAGCAGGAACTCGCTGCGGATGGCCTCGCCCAGTGCCGTCATGTCAGGCGGCCATCGCCGGACGCATGCCGCGCCAGGGGGTGGCCTTCTCGTAGGCCTGGCACACCCTCAGCAGCAGCGCGTCCTCGAAGGGGCGTGCGGCCATCTGGATGCCCACCGGCAGCCCGCCTTCGCCGTAGCCGGAACAGACCGACATGGCCGGCTGGCCGGTAAGGTTGAACGGGATGGTGAAGCCCGGCTTCTCGAAGCTCGACCATTTCGGCATGCCTTCGATCTTCGGGGCTTCCGTGGGGGCGGCGGTGGTGAGCAGGATGTCCACGTCCTTCATCGCCGCGGCTACGGCCTGTTGCAGTTCGCGGCGGCGGCGTACTGCCTCCATGTAGTCCGCGCTGCTGATGAGGCCGCCGAGGGTGACGCGGTCGCGGAACAGCTCGCCGTATTCGTTCCAGCGGGTCTTCAGCCACTTCTCGTGCAGGGCATAGGCCTCGCTGGCAAGGATCAGGAAGCCGGCGGCCTGGAACTCCACCAGGGCGGGCAGGGTCACTTCGCGGATCGTGGCGCCTTGGGTGCGCAGGATCTCCACGGCATCGTCGATGCCCTTCTGCACCGTGGCGTTCACCGTGTTGTCCACTTCGTGGAAGTGCCTGATCACGCCGATGCGCACGCCGGCCACGCCGCCATTGAGGCCGGAGAGCAGGTCCGGCGCGGCGCGGGTGGCGCTGGCCGGGTCGGTTGGGTCGTGGCCCACCATGGCCTGCAGCAGGATGGCGCAATCCTCCACCGTCCAGGCCATCGGTCCCGTGTGGTCCATCGAGTAGGTGAGCGGCAGGACGCCGGCCCGGGAGCACAGGCCGTAGGTGGGCTTGATGCCGGCGAGGCCGCAGAAGGCGGCGGGGCCGCGGATGGAGCCGCCGGTGTCGCTGCCGGTGCCGCCCAGGATCAGCCCGGCGGCCACGGCGGCGCCGGTGCCGGAGGAGGAGCCGGAGGGCATGTGCTCCGTGTTCCACGGGTTGCGGGCGGGCGGCCAGGGCAGGTCGAAGCTGGGGCCGCCCATGGCGAATTCGTGGGTGGCGAGCTTGCCCAGCATCACCGTGCCGGCCTCGGCCCATTTGCGCACCACGGTGGAATCGGTGGCGGGCACGTTGTGTTCCAGCAGGCGGGAATGGCCGGTGGTTCGGATGCCGGCGGTGCCGTAGATGTCCTTGTGGGCGATCGGGATGCCATCCAACACCCCGCGCGGGGTGCCGGCCATGAAGCGCTTCTCGGCCGCGGCGGCATCGGCGAGGGCGCGCTCCTCCGTGACCATCAGGAAGCTGTGCAGCTGGCCATCGAGCTTGGCGATGCGGGCGAGCATGTGCTTGGTGAGTTCGACCGGGGAGATTTTCTTGGCGGCCAGGTCGGCGGCGGCGGAGGCGATGGTGGGGAAGGTGTTCATGGTCACACGCCCTCCGTGTTCAGGGGGCGGAAGGTATGGGAGGGCTCGGCTTCACGGCCGCGGGCGGGGTTGCGGAGCAGGGCGGTGAACCGCTCGATATGCGGCCAGGCGGAGTAGAGGTCGTCGATGTTGGCGGGGGTCAGGTCGAGCCCCGCGCGCTTGACCAGTGTTGCGAATTCGTCCCGGCTTAGTGGCTGCGACATCCTGCCCTCCGCGGTTCTGCCGCCGGGACTGCGCCGCATCCGGGAGCCGGTGTCAATTCGTCTTGGGTGGGGGGGCGATGTAGGTGGCGGCGAAATCCGGATCGACGGCGCGGCGGACGTAGTCTTCGGAGGTGGGTTCGTAGAGCGCCCAGAGGCGGGCGAGTTCGGTGAGTGGCTTTTCGTGGGCGTCCACGCGCAAATCCACGAAGGGGAAGGGTTCGGTGTGGACCACGAGCAGGGAGGCGGAGACCACGGCGGCGGTTTCGCCCCCGGCCTCCTCGCCGGCCTGGATGGCGCGGACGAGGCGGGTGGCCAAGGGCAGGTCCAGGGTGGCTTCGAAGCTGGCGACCATGGCCGGGGCCACTTCCTCGTTGCGCAGGATGTTGCCGGCGCCGACGCAATCGCGGCCGTGGGTGACCGAGATGGCGGGGCGGACATGGGTGCCGTCGAAATGGGCGGTGCGGCCCTGTGCATCGATCACGGCGAGTTGGCGCCAGTGGCGGTGGGGCGTGGCGGCGGCGATGGCATCGATGGTTTGCTGGGCGGTGAAGCCGCGGGACAGGAGATCCAGGCCGAGCGGGCCCAGGCGCGGGTCGGTGCGGTGCTGGGTGAGAACGGCGCCGATGCCGGCCTTCGCGAAGGGCACGCGGGCGCCGACGCCGACGGCGGAGGTGGTGACGACGGCGCCGAACTGGCCGGTGCGGGGGCAGCGGCCGAGCAGGGAGAAGGTCATTGTAGGTTCAGTACAGCAGTGTCTTGTCGAGCACGTTGCGCATCTGGTCCATCCGGCCGTCGATCCAGCACAGCAGGTTGTGGCGGAAGATGTCGGTGATGCGGGCGTTCTCGGAGAAGACGGTGCTGGCCGAGTGCGGGGAAATCAGAACGTTCTTCATGTCCCAGAGCGGGCTTTCCTTGGCCAGGGGCTCCACGCGGGCGACATCAAGTGCTGCGAAGCCGATCTTGCCGGAGGCGCAGGCTTCGATCAGGGCGTCCTCATCCACCACGGTGCCGCGGGCGATGTTGACGAAGACCACGCCGGGACGCATGGCGGCGAAGGCGGCGGCATCGACCAGGTTCACGGTGGCATCGGTGTGCGGGACCGTCACCACCACGGCATCGGCTTGGGCGAGGGCCTGGTGCATCTGGGCGGTGGGGAGCACGGCATCGAACAGGTCGTTGTGGGCGCGGGAGCGGGCGGGGTCGCGAGCGACGGCGGTGACGTGCATGTCGAAGGCTTTGGCGAGGCGGGCGCAGCCGCGGGCGAGGTCGCCGGCGCCGATAATGACCAGGCGGCGGCCGGCCACTTCCGGGCCGCAGGAGCGGATCCAGCTATGGGCCTTCTGCTCCGCTTGCAGGTGCGCGAGGCCGCGCCAGTGGGCGAGCAGGGCCATGAAGGTGAATTCGGCGAGCGGGCGGGCGTGAACGCCGCGGGCGGTGGTGACGAGGATGTCGCGTTCGGCCAGGCCCATGGTCTTCACGTATTGGCCGACGCCGGTGCTGGTGGTTTGGATCCATTTCAGCTTGGCGAGCAGGGGCAGCTCCTCCGCGGCCGGGAGGTCCCACAGGATGTCGGCTTCCGCGAGCATCTCCTTCCAGCGCTGCTGCTGCAGGTGGGTGCGGGTGAAGCCGTCGATGCCCTTGTGGTCGGCGGTGTAGCGGGTGGGGGGCAGGAGGGCGGGGTCGTAGAGCACTTCCAGCGAGGGATGCGTCTCGCGGATCGTGGCGACGTGCTCGGGTTCGAGGGGGGAGGCGATCATGATGGTATGGGTCATGGCCCTTTCTAGCGTGGGGTTTGCGGCCGTGTAGAGTCTGCCTGGATGCGAGGAGGTTTGCCGATGCGATGGGTGGCCGGGCTGGTGCTGTTGCTGGTTGCGGGCTGTTCGGTGCGACCGCCGCCGGGCAGCGAGGTGCGGGTGATCGTGATGCGGCCGCTGGGCGAGGCGGAGTACCGGCGCGCCGAACAATGGCGCAGCGAGGCGGAACGGCGGCGCGATGCGGCGAGCGGGTTGCCGGCGCTGGCTGCGCAGGGACGCGTGGTGTTGGCGCGGTGCGCGTTGTCGGGCTTCGAGGTGGTGTTTCATAGGGCGGTGGTGCCGCCCGGCATGGCGATGCCGGCGGAGGATGCACTGCTGCTTGTGCGGCTGGGCGATGCGGCGACGGCGGATGCGGTGGTGGGCCCGGTGGATGCGGCGGAGGGGCTGACCCGCGGCACGATCGTGACGGTGGAGCCGGGGCAGCAGGCGCTGGTGCGGCGGCACTATCACAAGGTGCGTAGCGCGTTCCTGCTGGCCTGTACGGCGCGCGGCTAGAGCTTTTCCCAGACGCCGGTTTCCTCATCGAGGCGGTCGTGCTCCAGGCCGCGGAAATCGGCGGTGGAGACGAGACCGAGCACCTTGCCCTGGGCGACGACGGGGATGTGGCGGAAGCCGCCATCGTGCATCAGGCGCAGGGCCTCGATGGCGGTGTGGGTGGGGGGCATGTGGGCGGGGTTGCGGGTCATGACCGCTGCGAGGTGGGTGTGGGCGGGGCTTTTGCCTTCGGCGAGGAGGCGGACGACGTCGCGCCCGGTGAAGATGCCTTCGAGGGCGCCGTGGGCATCGGTGACCATGACGGCGCCGATGCGGTGTGTGTGCATTTCCTGGCAGGCCTGTTGCACCGTGGCGGTGGCCGGCAGGGTGACGGGCTGGCGCCGGACGACGTCGCCGATCTTGCGCTGGGCCATGTTCGCCTCCTGGGTTTGGGGGAGTGTGACGGTTGAGTGACGGGTGGGCGTTGATCTGGCTCAACGCGGGTTTCGCGCCGGGGTGCCGGGCCGTATGGTTCCTGTAACGAGATGGAGGGGCTGATGCGGTGGGCATTGCTGCTGGCGGTGGGGGTGGGGCTTGCGGGGTGTGCGCAGCCGGTGGAGCGGCCGGGCTGGGTGCGGCCGGATCTTGGGGCGAATTGGCTGGATGGGGGCGGGGTGCGGTGGCCGCCGGATGACGGGTTCCGCGGGACGGCCGTGCCGATCGTGCTGCCGGCGGGGGTGCTGCTGGACCGGTTCGGGGCGGATACCGGACGGTTCCTGAGCCCGAAGGGGGCGGCGTTCCGGGCGCGGGCGCTGCCGAGCGTGTGCGCGGGGCAGACCTATTCGGTGTTCCGGGTGGCGAGCCCGCTGCCGGTGTGGATCGGCAAGGCGGCGGGGTGGTTCGACGAGCCTGGCGGGGCGACGCAGGTGCAGGTTGATGCGACGGTGGCGCAGCTTCTGGCCGATGGGGTGCTGGTGCGGATGCCTGGGACGGCGGCGCCATGTTGAAATTACGATAACGGAATGAATAGGGCGCAGGTGGGCTATTCGGGTTTCCAGGGCCGCCAGAGGCCGTGGCGCTTGGCGTAGCGGATGGCCTTGAGGACGTAGGGGCGGAAGGGTTGGTCGCCTTCGGCGAGGCCGGGGCTGGGGCCTTTGGGTCGATGGGGCTTGGGTGCGGCCAGGCTGGGGCGCCTGGGACGCGGGGGGAGGCGCAGGGCAGGGGGAAGTTCGGTGCCGAGCATGCGGCAGAGGGGGCGCAGGGTGCGACGGGCGGCGGGGGAGGCGGCGAGGAGGGCGGCGGCGCCGGGGCGGGCGAGGACGAATTCGAGCTGGGAGGCGTAGGCGCGGACGTGATGGTCCAGCAGGGCGCCGAG
>CAMDAM010000221.1 GCA_945888575.1 Asaia bogorensis
GGGCTGGCCTCTGGGCTGGTGCTGATGTTCGGGGGCGGCACGGCGGCGCAGGCCCTGGGGCAGTTGTCGCTGCGCTTCGGGCATTTCCGCCGCGCGCCCCCGGGGATCCTGGATGCGTTCTTCCTGCGCTACCAGGCGGAGGCCGAGGGTCGGTTGCCGTTCCTCGATTGGGTGCGCGACGAGTACGATGAGGACGCGCTGCGCCGGGATTTCCGGGCGCACGGGCTGGCCAGCTTCGTCAACGACCAACTGCTGCAGCGGGAATAGCGCGCAGGCGGTAGGCCGCGTTCTCGAACGAAACGGGATAGGTGGCGACGAGCGCGGCCAGGGTGGTGGCTTCCTCGCTGGTCTGCCAGCGTTCCTCGATCACGTAGGCGGGGCGGTAGGTGGCAAGCGTGGTGCGCCAGCCCTCGGGCGTGAGGCTCTCCGGCCAGGTGTGGCTGGGCAGGCCGGCGTAGAGGGCGAACAGGCGCGGGTTGCGGGCGATCAGGCGGGTGCCGGGCGGGTTCTCGCGCAGTTCGGCCAGCAGGGCCTGGAACTCGGCGCTGTCGGCGGTGATGGGCGCATGGGCGCGCGCGTCGTGCTCCCAGTAGAACGGCAGGTAGAGCACGGTGAGGCCGGCCAGCACGGTCACAGGGGGCAGGCGGCGCAGCGGCTCCAGCGCCAGCCACAGCAGCAGCGGCAGGATCGGCAGGGCGTAGCGTGTCGGCTCCATGTGCACGGGGTAGGCGATCAGGGCGGCGCCGTAGAGCAGCACGAAGATCACCACGGCATCCGGCCCGCGGCGCAGGTGGCGCCACAGCCCCCAACCGATCAGCCCCAGCAGCGCCAGCAGCACCGGCCCGTTCGCCAGCCGCCCGAAGCTGAGGCCGAACAGTTCCACCACCGCGAAGGCATAGGCCTGCCCGGCGGAGGCCAGATGCCGCACCAGGCCAGTGGCGGATAGGCGTTCGAAGTATCCGGCGTAGGTGGCGTTGTCCACGCGCAGCCACAGCGTTCCCAGCAGGGCCACGGCCACGCCGGCCAGCAGCGCGGGGGCCAGGCGGCGGCGCATCGGGCCAGGCCGGAACAGCAGGTCCACCGCCAACGCCACGGCCAGCACGATGCCGATCGAGCGCGTGAGGATCGCCAATGCCACGCCGATGCCCAGCAGCGCCGGCCGGCCACGCGCGCCCAGCAGCGCCAGGTAGCACCAGGCGGCGAACACGATGTCGGAGCCCACGGCATCGAGCCGCATCAGAATAGCGGGCGAGAGCCCGGCGGCCAGCACCAGCACCGCACTCCAGCGCGGGCCCAGCGTGGGTTCCGCCAGCCGGTGCAGCCCCCACAGCATGGCCAGCAGGGCCGCCAGCATCAGCAGCTTCACCGCCGTGCCATCCAGCCCGAACACCGCCACCACCGGCGCCAGCAGCAGCGGCAGGCCGGGCGGGTAGGCGGCCGGGGACATGATGGCGTTGGCCGGGTTGAACACGAAACCCGTGTCGGCATAGCCGCGCCCCTGCACCATCGCCTGGGCATGGGCGAGATACAGCGCGAAATCCCCGCCCCCCATCACCGACAGCCCGGGCCGGAACAACAACAGGTACAGCACCGCCAACCCGGCCAGCGCGGCCACCGGCAATAGCCGCTCAGCGCGCATTGGCAGGTGCCGAGAGCGGGAACAGATGCTTGCGCCACACCAGCGCGATCGCCCCGGTGGCCAGCAGGCCGAACAGGCAATAGGCGGTGGCGGTGGTGACGAAGCCGAACTTCGCGATCATCCAGCCGGCCAGCAACAGGCCCAGCGGCATGCTGTACACCGCCAGCATGCGCACCCCCATCACCCGGCCACGAAAGCGCGGCTCGGTACTGCGCAGCAGCATCACGGCCATCGGCACCATGCTGAAGCTTTGCATGAATCCGGCCAGCATCAGCAACGGAATCCCCAGCTGCGGCACGCTGGTATGGGCATACATCAGCAGCATCACGTACCAGACGAAGGTGAAGCTGATCATCACCCGCCCGGCCGGAATGCCGCGCCCCGCCACGCCCAGCAGCAGCGAGCCGATCAGCCCGCCAGAGGCGAACCCCGCCGCCAGGAACCCCAGCCCGCCCTGCCCCATGCCGTAGATGTCCCGCGCCACATAGGGCAGCAGCCCGCCCGACAGCGGGAAGGCGCAGAAATTCACCAGGAACGCGATCACCATCGCCGCCAGCAGCCGCGGCGTGGCGGCGACATAGCCCAGCCCCTCCCACACTTCCCGGAAGGGCGAGGCCTGAACATCTGCCTTCGCCCGGGCGGGGTTGGCGATGCACAGGCTCAGGCCCAGGCTTACCAGGTACAACCCGGCGATCATCACATAGGCAGGCCCCAGCCCCAGCAGCGCGAAGATCGCCGCCCCCGCGAGCGCACCCATGATGCGCGCCGAATCCATCGTGGTGCGGGAGATGCTCACCGCCCCCATCAGCTGCGCCGGGGACATCAGCCCGCCGATCAGCGTGTTGCGCACCGAAAGGTCGCACGGCCGCACCAGCCCCATCACCACAGCGACGCACACCACATGGATCGGCGTGATCACGCCCGTGAGCGCGAACACCGCCAGCAGCGTGGCCTGCGCCACATACAGCCCGCGCATCAGGCACAGCATGTTGCGCGCCCCGATCCGGTCGCACCCCACGCCATACAGCGGCGCGATCAGCGTGCCGAGGAACTGCAGGGAGCCGAACACCGTCAGCCACACCACCGACTGCGTCTCGACCAGGATGTACCAGCCGAGGATCAGGGTCTCCATCTCGAAGGCCCAGGAGGTCAGCAGGTCGGCCGGGAACATCACCCGGTAGCTACGGTTGCCGAACGGCGCCAGGAACGGCACCCGCGCGTTGTCGGCCGGCCGCGGCAATGTGGCCTGGCTGGCCATGCCGTGCGTTTCCTCCTGCTTTGGCGATGCCCGAACGCTCGCAGAAGGCCAAGCCGGCTTCAAGCCGTGGTGATGCGGGGCAGCGTTGAAGCTACTGTCTCCAGCGCCGGTGAAACCACAGCCATTGGGAAGGCTCCTCGCGCACCCAGCCTTCGATCACCGTGTTGATCATCTGGGTCGCGCCGCGCACGTCGATCTCGCCCTCGGCGTTGCGCGGCAGGTCCAGCGGCCCGGTGGTCGTCACATGGAAGCGCAGCCCGGGCCGGCGGATCACCCGCACGCCATACACCGGGCAATCATACCGCTTGGCCAGCCGCGCCAGGGTGGGGTTCGCCTTCGTCTCCCGCCCGAAGAACGTGATCGTCTCGCCGCGGCCGAAGAACTGGTCCACCAGCATGCCCAGGTGCTCGCCGCGCTCCAGCGCCGCCGCCATCTCGAACGCACCGGACCGACGCGATGAAATCAACCGCCCCATCAGCGGCCCGCGAATGGCCTCGATCTGTGCGGCCACGCTGCGGTTGTTCGGCATGCGATACAGCACCGCCGTCGGCAAGCCATGCCGCTGCGCCGCCACCGCCGGCAACTCCCAATTGGCCAAGTGCGCGGTAAACAGCAGCGCCGGCTGCCCGTCATCGCGCAGCCGCTCCAGCACCTCGCGCGCATCCGTAGTGATGCGCCCGGCCAGCGGGTGGTTCTCGTCGTAATCCCAGATGCGATCCAGGTGCACATACTCGCCCGCCACGCGCCCCAAATTCTCCCAGGCATCGCGCAGCGTCGCCTCCACCCAGGCCGCATCTTTCTCCGGAAAACTCGCGGCAAGTTGCCGCCGGCCCACACGATGCTCCGGCAGCAACGGGCCAATCCGGCGCGCCATGCCACCCACGAAATCGGAGGCCCGCTCCGGCGACATGCGGCGCAGAAGGGAGAGGATGCCTCCCACCAGGCCGCCGAGGATACGATCGATCATAGGCAAGTATCGTCTTTTTCTGAAGAAAAAGAAGCAAAAAGACTTTCATTCGCTCGCATCCAGGTCAGCAGACGAACCAACGTTTTCTGCTTCAAAGGCTGACCAGGATCTTCCCGAACACATCCCTGTGTTCCATCCGCCCCAGCCCCTCCCCATAGGTCTCCAGCGTGTACTCGGTATCGATCACCGGCCGCACGCCCGAGGCAATCCGATCCAGCGCCGAGACCATGTTCGCCACCCGGCAGCCGAAGCTCCCCGTGATCCGGTACTGCTGCTGGAACAGCTGCATCAGGTTGATGCTGCCCGAGGGGCCTGAGGTCGCCCCGCACGTCACCAGCCGCCCACCGCGCTTCATCGACAGCAAGGAGCCCTGCCAGGTGTCCGCGCCGACATGCTCGAACACCACGTCCACGCCCTTCTTGCCGGTGATGCGGCGCACTACGCCCTCGAACCGGTCCTCGCGGTAGTTGATCACGTGGTCCGCCCCCAGCGCGCGGGCCTTCTGGGCTTTGTCCTCGCTGCCCACGGTGGTGATCACGGTGCAGCCGAGCGACTTGGCGATGCGGATGGCGATGCTGCCGATGGCGGAACCGCCGGCATGCACCAGGATCCACTCGCCGGGCTCCAGCTTCGCGTTGTCGAACAGCATGTGCTCCACGGTCCCGTACGCCACCGTCACGCAGGCGGCATCGGCGGTGGAGACGGCATCGGGCACCGGCACCAGCAGGCGCGCGGGGTGGTTGGTCAGCTCCTGCGCGAAGCCGTCGATATGGAAGCCGCGCACGCCGGCCACGGCCTCGCACAGATTGTCCCGCCCTTCGCGGCAGGCGCGGCAGGTGCCGCAGGTGATGGCGCCGAACGGCACCACGCGCTGGCCAGGCCGCAGATGCGTCACCCCCTCGCCCACGGCCACCACCTCGCCGGCTGCTTCGGCCGCCACGGTCAGCGGCAGCTTGCGCTTGGCGAAGGCCATGCCGCGGAAGCCCCACACATCCAGGTGGTTCAGCCCCACCGTGCGCACGCGGAACTGCGCTTCGCCCGGCCCGGGCGGCGGCGGGGGTTCAAGCTCGACCAGCCGCACATCGCGGTCGCCGAAGAGCTGGAGGGCACGCATGGCTTCGTCCTCTAGGCCGTCGCGGCAGGCTCTACGCAGCCCGCCGCCCGAAGGCAAGCATGTGCCATTGCCGCCGCCACACCCCGCCGCGTAGCGTGCCCGCCAACAGTCGCCAGGGAGCACGCGCCATGGACTACCCCTACGATCTCGGGCCGTACTCCCGGAAGGTCACCACCGCCTCGGCGGAGGCCCAGCGCTGGTTCGACCGCGGGCTGAACTGGACCTATGGCTACCACCATGAGGAAGCCATCGCCTGCTTCGAAAAGGCCGTAGCGGCCGATCCCAGCTGCGCCATGGCACATTGGGGCATCGCCTACGCCGTCGGCCCCAACTACAACTACCCCTGGGTGCTGATGGACGCGGCCGGCAAGGCCAAGTCGCTCGCCCGCGCCTACGACGCCAGCCGCATGGCCCTGGAGCTCGCCGGCCCCGTCACCCGCGCCGAACGCGCCCTGATCGAGGCGATCCAGGCCCGCTACCCCCAGCGCGACGTGATCGAAGACCAGCGCCCGTGGGACATCGCCTTCGCCGACGCCATGCGCGCCGCTCACAAGGCCAACACCCGCGACCTCGAAATCCGCACCGTCTTCGCCGAAGCCATCCTCAACATCACGCCGTGGAAGATGTGGGACCTCCGCACCGGCGAACCCGCCGAGGGCGCCGGCACGCTGGAAGCGCGCGAAGTGCTGGAATCCGCCTTCGCCCGCGTGCCAGGGGCCATGGACCACCCGGGCCTGTTGCACCTGCACGTCCACCTGATGGAAATGTCCCCCACGCCCGAAGCCGCCCTGCTCACCGGCGACCGCCTGCGCGAACTGACGCCCGACATGGGCCACCTGGTCCACATGCCCACCCATATCGACGTCCAGTGCGGCCACTACCGGGACACGATGCACTGGAACCAGAAGGCCATCATCGCCGACCGCAAATTCTACGACCGCGCCGGGCCGATGAACTTCTACACCGGCTACCGCATCCACAATTACCACTTCGCCGCCTACGGGGCGATGTTCCTCGGCCAGTTCGCCCCGGCGCTGGCCGCCATCGACGAGATGCTCACCACCATGCCGGAAGCGATGCTGCGCATTCCCTCGCCCCCCATGGCCGATTTCTTCGAAAGCTACGTCTCCGTCCGCCAGCACGTGCTGGTGCGCTTCGGCAAATGGCGCGAAATCATCGAACAGCCCCTGCCGGAAGACCAGGCGCTCTACTGCAACACGGTCGCGACCATGCACTACGCGAAAGGCGTCGCCCACGCGGCCCTCGGCAACGTGCCCGAAGCCGAGGCCGAGCAGGCCCTCTTCCGCGCCGCCGTTCAGCGCGTGCCAAAATCCCGCTGGATGCACAACGTCAACTGCCTCGATGCCCTGGCCGTGGCCGAGGAGATGCTGCAAGGCGAAATCGCCTACCGCCGCGGCGAGCACGATGCCGCCTTCGCCCATCTGCGCGCCGCCATCGCCCTGGAAGACGCCCTGCCCTACGACGAACCCTGGGGCTGGATGCAGCCCGTCCGCCACGCCCTCGGCGCCCTACTGCTGGAACAAGGCCGCACCGCCGAAGCCGAAGCCACCTACCGCGAAGACCTCGGCCTGGCCGGCACCCTGCCCCGCGCCCAGGTCCACCCGGACAACGTCTGGGCCCTGCGCGGGCTGCTCTCCTGCCTCGAAGCCCGCGGCGAAACGGTGGAAGCCAGGCTCATCCGCCAAAGGCTCGACTACGCGCTGGCGCGGGCGGATACTGAGGTGCGGGTGTCGTGCTTCTGCGCGACCCAAACGCCGGGGTGCTGCGCGTAAGGAAGGAAGCCTTCTTTTTCTGAAGAAAAAGAAGCAAAAAGACTTCATTCACTTGCACCCGTGCCGGTCGTCCAGCGCGCGTGCAAGTGAGACGTGCTTAAGTCCTTGGGATACCCAGGGACGCCGTCATCCCCCCATCCACCGGAATCACCGCCCCGGTGACATATGAAGCCCCCGGCGAAGCCAGGAACGCCGCCACCGCGGCTACCTCGTCGGGGCTGGCGAAGCGCCCCGCCGGCACGCGCCCTTCGCTCGCCTTCCGGTAGTCGCTGAAGCCGGCCATCATCTCCGTGTCCACAAAGCCCGGCGCGATGCAGTTCACCGTCACGCCGCGCTTGGCACTCTCGATCGCCAGCGTCCGCACATAGGAAGCGAGAGCGGCCTTGGAGGCGCCATAGGCCGCGTTCCCCTGGCTGGCCTGCTGGCCGACCACGGAGCCGATGGCGATGATCCGCCCGGCCCGCGCCCGCAGCATCGGCCGCACCGCGGCGCGGGCGAGGCGGGCGAAGGACCAGAAATTCACCTGCATCAGCGCCTCGGCCGGATCCTGCTCCATGATCGCGGCCAGCTGGTCGTAGGTAGTGCCGGCAACATGCACCAGCGCCCCGAGCGGGCCACCGCCCTCGATCTCCTCGGCGAAGCCGTCCACGGCAGCACGGTCGGCCAAGTCCAGCGCGCGAGCGGCGAAGCTGCGACCGGGGAAGCGCGCGTGCAACTCGTCCAGCCGCGCCTGCATCCCCTCGGGGTCGGAGCGCTGGGTGAAGGTCACGTCGAAGCCCGCCCCCGCCAGCGCATCAACCACCGCCGCGCCGATCCCGCGGCGGCCGCCGATGACGAGCGCTGTCGGCATCAGGCCGGCTCCGCCCGCATCACCAGGCACACGTTCTGCCCCCCGAAGCCGAAGGAGTTGGAGATCGCGCAGGAGACCTGGGCGTCGCGCGCCACGTTCGGCACGCAATCCACCGGCAACGCGGGGTCGGGGTCGTGATAGTTGATCGTGGGCGGAATGCGGCCGTTGCGGATGGTCAGCAGGCTGAACACAGCCTCGATCGTGCCCGCGGCCGTCAGCGTATGGCCAATCATGGATTTGTTCGACGAGATCGGGATGGACCCGGCCCGCTCCCCGAACACGGTGGAGACCGCGAGCCATTCCATGCGCTCGTTCTCCGGCGTGGAGGTGCCGTGGGCGTTGATGTAGTCCACCGCCTCCGGCCCGATGCCGGCATCGGCAAGTGCTGCATGCAGGCAGGCGATTACCGGCCTGCCGTCCGGGCTGGAACGGGTGCGATGGAACGCGTCAGCCCGTTCGCCGCAGCCGGCCAGCACACCCAGGATGCGGGCGCCGCGGGCGAGTGCGTGGTCCATGCTCTCCAGCACCAGCGCCCCTGCCCCCTCCGCCATCACGAAGCCGTCGCGGTCCTTGCTGAACGGGCGCGAGGCACCTTCCGGCGGATCGTTGCGGGTCGAAAGCGCCGACAGCAGCGAGAAGCGGATCAGCGATTCCGGGTTCACCGAGGCATCCGTGCCCACCACCAGCGCGGCTTCCGACAAGCCGGCACGGATCGATTCCACGGCCAGCTGGATCGCGGTGCCGCCAGAGGCGCAGGCGGTGGAGGTGGCGATCGGGTTGCCCTTGGTGCCGAAGCGGTCGGCCAGGTGCTCGCCCACCGAGGCGAACAGGAAGCGGCGATAGGTGTCGCGAAACTGCGGCTGGTCGGCCACCGC
>CAMDAM010000222.1 GCA_945888575.1 Asaia bogorensis
ATCCTCACCTTCACCATCTCGCCCACCGCGCTGGGCGTGCAGCCGCTGATGACGGAAGCGAAGAAGCCCCACCTCATCGCCGGCACCGGCACCGCGGATCTCACCGGCCGCGCCTGCTCCCCCATGGCGATCAACTTCGTCTACGACACCTACGTCATGCCCAAGGCCATCGCCCGCGCCCTGGTGGCCGATGGCAAGGACACCTGGTTCTTCATCACGGTCGACTACGCCTTCGGCGCCGCCATGGAAGCCGCCGCCACCCAGTTCGTGCGCGAAGCCGGCGGCCGCGTGCTCGGCACCGCCAAACACCCGCTCGGCACCACCGATTTTGCCTCCCAGCTGCTCCAGGCCCAGGCCAGCGGCGCCAAGGTGGTGGCCTTCGCCAATGCCGGCGCAGACTTCACCAACGTCCTGAAGCAGGCCGGCGAGTTCGGCCTGGCCAAGCGCGGCCAAACCCTGGCCTCCACCGGCACCACCATCAACACCATCGTCGCGGTCGGGCTCGATGCCGCCCAGGGCATGCAGTTCACCGTGCCGTTCTACTGGGACATGAACGAGGAAACCCGCACCTGGTCCCGCCGCTTCATGGCACGCTTCGGCAACAAGGCGCCCACCTTCCTGCAATCCGGCGCCTACAGCGCCACCTGGCACTACCTCAACGCCATCAAGGCCGCCGGCACCACAGAAGGTGAGGCGGTGATGGCCAAGATGAAGGCCACGCCGATCAACGACTTCCAGATGAAGAACGTCCCCATCCGCGCCGACGGCCACGTGCTCCGCCCCATGCACCTGGTCCAGGTGAAGTCGCCGGCCGAATCCAAGGAGCCCTACGACGTCTACAAGATCACAGCGACCGTCGCGCCGGACACGATCTGGCGCACCGTGAAGGAAGCCGGCTGCCCCTACGCGCAGAACTGACCAACAGGCGGCCATTTCAGGCCGGCGTGATCTTGCCGCCTGGCGGAAAGCAAGTCTGGGCTCCGCCCAGACCCGCCAGGGGCCGAGCCCCTGGACCTCAAATTTTGGTTTCCAAAGGTCGCCGGCCTTTGGTGGGTCCAGGGCAAGGCCCTGGCCTTGCATGCCTCACCATGCCGATGAAATTTTTCCGCAAAGCCCCTTGCCTTCGGTGGTTAAGTTAGTTAATAACTCTCTCAATGCCACTTCAACCCGCCGCTCCGACCGAAGCCGACGCCCCGCGCCTCTTGGCGCGGCCGATCACGCACGCCCGGATTCCGGCCGCCCTGAAGTTCCTGCTGCTGGCCCTCCTCGCCGCGCTCTCCGTGGCCCGGGCCACGCGCCACACCCTGCGGCGCCCGCGCAAGGACTGGTATCCCTCCCCCGAACTCGACGCCGCCGAACACCCGGACTCCCTTTGGGACGACCGCGCCCTGCGCAGAATCCGCCGCCAGCGCGCCTGGCTCGGCTACATCCTCCGCTGTGCCCCCGCCGAGGGCATGGCCCTGTCCGGCCTGCGCGCGCCCGTACCCTGCCCGGCACTCGTCGCCCGCGCGCCACCACCCTGGCGGCTCGCCCAGTCTCATCCTGAATCCGTCGCCAAAACACCGCGCCCCGCGGCGATGACTCATGCCCGGCGTCCGGCGCGGGCATCGCACGGGCCGTTCCCTACCCCAGCAAGCTGCCGCAGCCCGGAAAATCGTTGCCCCGCATCCACTCGCCATAGGCCCCGGCCAAGGCGCCCCCTGTCACCAGCCCCTCCACAGGGCCGGAGGGCCGGGCCACCAGCATCCATCCCTCCCGGTAGGGATCGGCCGTGATCAACGAAGGCCGATCCTCCGCCGCCTCGTTCACCTCCTCCACCACGGCATCGAAGGCGATGCGAATCGGGCCCACCCACTTGCTGCTTTCGATCGTCCCGCAGGAGCGGCCCTTCTCCACCTCCCGGCCCGGCCGCCGCGGCGTGAAGGCGAAGATCCGGAAATTGGCCAGCGCGACGGCCACGGAGGTGATGCCCAGCCGCCAGAGCCCCCCCGGCAGCGCCTCGTACCAAACATGGTTCGCCACGTCATAGGAAAGATGCAGCGGGAAGCGGCAGCCCAGCACCTCGGCCTCATCAGCCATCAATGAACCTCGATCGGGTCGATGCGGATGGCCCGGCCCTGCTTGTCGAACATGCCGCCATCGTTCAGCCGCATGCGGTTCACCGTCACCTCGTTGATGCGCTGCTGCATCAGCTCGCGCGCCACCAGGTCGATCACCGGGCCGCCGCCCGCCGCGCTCTCGGCGAAGAACACCACGCCCTGCCAGGGGCCGCGCGCCTGGTCCAGCAGCTTGCGCATCTGCTTCCAGTCCAGCTCGTCGCCGATCACATGCAGGTAGGAACAGGAAACCGGGGCAATGCGCGTCTCCCCGATCTCCAGCAGCATCATCAACGCGGTAAAGCCGCCCGTGGCCGCGAAGGTCTCGCGCAGCCACAGGTCAAAGTCGGTGGGGCTAGATTTCGACAAGCGGCAACTCCGGCATTTCCACGTCGAACAGCGCCAGGAACGAGTTGCCGGTCTCGGTCTCGTACCAAGCTTCGAAAGCGGCAAGGGCGGCAGGAATATCGGCCAGCGGTGCCGGCGTTACGCCCTCCTCCGGCGGCAGGATGGCGGCAACAATAGCCTGCACCACCGGCCGGAACGCGGCCAGGATACGCCCGCGCGCCTCCGACCAGCCATGCCAGCCCAACTCCTCCCGCAACGCGCGCTCGCCCGCCGCCGTGGCCTCCGCGCGATCGGGGGCGGCGGCCACGGCGCCGGCGACGATGCGCGCCACGTCAGCCCGCCGGAAGGCGAACTGCCGCCGGCGCTCATGGGCGGCAATCTGCTCGGCAATGCTGTGGCGGAAGGCAAGCTCCTCCCGCTGCGCCACCGCCGCGGCGGCATCCAGCGTGGCGAGAAATGCGGGCATGGTCATCAGGCGGCCTCCGTCGATGCAGCCCTGGGGGCGGCGTGCGAGAACAAATCGGCCTTGTGCGGGTTGATGCGGCGCCAGTCGCCGCGCCGCATCGTCAGGCCATGGCGATCGAAGAACTCCATTATCTGGATGGCCACCTTGCGGCCATTGTCCAGCCGGTCGCGGAAGGCCACAACATTGAAGCGCCCATCCTCCGCCCCCTCGGCCAGGGCACGGGCAATGCCTGCCATCTCGGCCACGGTGTCTGCCAGGAAGAAATGATCCGGCGCGATCTCCTCGGCATCGCCACGACGGGCCGCCATGCGGCACAACCGCCGCAACATCGCCTCGTCCCGGCCCATGCCGCGGGCCATGTCCCGCACCCGGGGCGGACGGAACCGGGCACTACCGCCCAGCTGCGCGCGCAACAGGCTCCAAACCGCCTCCTCCTCGGCGGAGAATCGCACCTCATGCCCAGGGCGACGAACCCAGGCCCGATCCACCACCAAGGCGCCCTCGGCCCGCAACCGATCGAGTGCCGCGCCAAAGGCCGGCGGCAACAGTCGCGGCACCAGCGACAGCCGCAGCCGTTCGGCGCCCAGGCCAGGCAGGTCGGGGTGGGCGGCGTGGTGGCCATCCAGGGTCGCGCCCAGCGCCGCGGCATAGCTGCACCAGCTTTCGGCCGTCATCGCCGTTGCATAGCCTTCGCCCAGCGCGACCAGCCCATGCTCCGCCATCAGCCGGGCCGCCTCTTCCGGCGGCCGGGCCCGATCGCGCAGCAGCGTGCCGAGATCCAACGCCCTGCCGGATTGCCCCAGCAGTGCCACCGCCGCCGCCTCCGCCTGCGGGGCACCAAGCGCCTCCAGATCCGCCAGCCGCTGCGCCGCCCGCCGGCCACGTTCCGGCGGCCGCAGATCCAGCAACACCCCGCCACCAATGGTCCGGCTGGCCCCGGCATCCCGCAGCACGAACCGGTCCCCGGCCGCCAGCGCCATGTCGTCATCCAGCGCCAACTGCACCAGCCCTGTCTGCCCCGGCGCGAGCGCATCGCCAGCCAGAAGAACCACCCGCCCGGTCACGTCGGCCGCCCCATGATGCACATGCACCGGGGCCCATTGCCGCAACGGGCGCGGTTCGGAACCCAGCAGCGTCAACGACGCATCCGCCCGTCGCGTCGGCGCGTGCAGATGCGGCGCCTGCACCACATCGCCCCGCGCAACCGCCGTGCGCTCGATCCGTGGCCCCGCCAGCGCCAGCGCGCAGCGCTGCCCCGACGTGCCCCGCTCGGCCTTGCGGTTCTGGGCATGCAGCGACCGCACCCGCGCCTCCAGCCCGCCCGGCCCGATCACCACGCTATCCCCCGGCGCCACGCTGCCCGACAGCACCGTACCGGTCACCACCGTCCCGGCGCCGGCCAGGGTGAACACCCGATCCACCGCCAGCCGGAACGCGCCATCCTCAGCACGGGCGGGCACATCGGCGCGGGCGGCATCCAGGAAGGCGCCGATCTCCGCCAAACCCGCCCCGGTCACCGCCGAAGCCGGCAGGATCGGGGCGTCGGCCAACCCCGTGCCCGCCAGCGCAGCCCGGATCTCGGCCTGCACCTGGGCACTCCGCGCCTCGTCCACCAGATCGTGCTTGGAGAGCACCACCGCCCCATGCGCGATGCCGAGCAGATCCAGGATGGCCAGATGCTCCCGCGTCTGCGGCATCATGCCATCATCCGCCGCCACCACCAGCAACACCAGGTCGATGCCCGCTGCCCCCGCCAGCATGGTGTGCACCAGCCGCTCATGCCCCGGCACATCGACAAACCCCACCACCGCCCCATCCGGCCGCGGCCAGTAGGCGAAGCCGAGCTCGATGGTGATGCCGCGGGCCTGCTCCTCCTTCAGCCGGTCGGTATCGATGCCGGTCAGCGCCCGCACCAGCGCCGTCTTGCCGTGGTCGATATGCCCCGCGGTGCCGACGATCACGGCCCCTCCTCCGAGATCACCCCCGGCGCCGGCAAAGGCAGGCGCGCCCGCCGCTCGGCTTCCTCCTGCTGGGACCGCGTCAGCCCATCGCGCGCCGCCACCTGGAACGGCTTGGCCAGCGCGCTGTCGGCGATCATGGCGCGATAGAGCCAGGCCAGCGCGTCGATCCGGTTCCGCGCCACGCCGGCCCCGGTCAGCATCGCAGCCCCCAGCATCGCCTGCGCATCGGCATCGCCCCGCTCGGCCGCCGCCTGCCACCAACGCACCGCCGCTGCCGGGTCGCGCGGCACGCCGATGGCATTGTGGTGGAACATGCCCAGCCGCGTCATCGCCGCAGCAATGCCCTGCCGCGCGGCAGCAAGCGCCCAGCGCCGCGCCTCGGCGGGATCGCCGCCGGCCTCGGCCAGCATCCAGGACAGCATGTCCTGTGCATCGGCGTCCCCGGCCTCGGCGGCGGCGCGATACCAGCGCAGCGCCGCCTCATCATCCTGCGCGGTGCCAGTGCCCTTCAGATACGATTCCGCCAGGTGCCGCTGGCCCACCGCATCCCCGGCCTCGGCTGCCACCGTAAGCCACTTGGCACCTGCCTCGGGCGTAGCCTCGGTGCCCAGCCCGTGCACCAGGCACACGCCGACATAGGCCTGGGCACGCGCCACGCCCCGCTGTGCCAGCGGGTGCCAGATCGCCAGCGCGCCCGCCCAGTCGCCGGCATTGCCGAGGTCACGGGCGCGCGCGAGCGCATCGTCCGCACTTTCCTCCCGGGTCTCCGCGGGGCGCAGCCGCTGAAACAAGGACCGGAGCACGGCGCGCTATTCGCCCAGAAGAAACGGGTTCGCCGCCACGCGCGTGTAGCCTTCCTCGCGCAGCATCACGTCCAGACCCAGCGACGCCACGTCGTCCGCCAGCGGCTCGATCTTGGGGTCCTTGTGCTGGTGAAAGATCTTCACGTAGCTGCGGCAGGCATCGCAGGTTTCCGCGCGCACCGCTTCCGGACCGCCCTCGATGCCGTGATAGGCCACGTCCTTCTCGTTGCCGCAGGACAGGCAGCGGATGCGTGGCACATGCCAGTTGGTGGCGCACACGGAGCATTGGCAGAAACGGGCACCATGCGCGCCGGGCCAGCCCACCACCTGGCTGGCCACCGGCGGGCTGCCGCAGGCCGGGCAGATCGCATCGGCAATCCGGGTCAGCCGCGAAGCCTCCAGCCGCGCCGCCAGCCGCGCCGCGTGCACCTGCAAAGCTGCCGCCACCAGCACATGCGCGGCGACCTCGTCGGCCGGAATGGCGCCCTGCAGCACCGCCTCGGCCATGTCGCTCCAATCCTCCGCCGCCAGGGAGCGCAGCGCGGTGGCGACCTGCCGGCATTCCGGCGTCACGTCGCCGGTCTCAAGCTGGTCCAGCAGTGCCATGAGCACCACGGCGAAGGCTTCGCCAGTCAGTTCCGCGCCTGCGATGGGCGGCATGGTGTGGGAGTAGGCCCGCTCCAGCACCTCCTCCGGCGGCATCACCGGGGCCCGCAGGGGTTGCTGCGCGTTGTGCTGCGCGGTGGCGATCGCGGACAGGAACAGCAGGTAGGGGCCTGCGGGATTGCCGTCGGCCAGCGCCGCCATGCGCGCGGCGCGGGTGAGGAACAGCCGGGCGGGATCGGGGAGCACCGCGAAGGGCGGATCGGCAATCTGGCCGATATCGATCGGCGGCACGGGCGCCGCGGCAGGCGGTATCTCAGCGTTGGCCATGATCCGTTTGCTCCCATCGGCGCATGCGCTCGCCCCTATATGGAAACGACCGGCCGGGCATCACTGCCCAGCCGGCCATTTTTTCGTTCCCGCCGCGAAAGTCTCAGGACGGGGTCTTGGTCCGGCCCACTTCCTCGCGCAGCCAGCGCCGGTGATGGCGCCAGGCCCAGCCGCCGCTCACCGTGCCGCGCATCATGGCCCGCACGGTGCCCTTCACCCACAGGGCGGCATAGACATGGACGATCCACACCAGGATCGCCCCGATCGCCGCCAGCGCATGGATCAGCACGCCCCACCGCTTCTGCTCGATGTCGAAGCTGATCCCGAGCGTGGCCTTCATCCAGGGATGCTGGCTGTCCCAGATCGCGAGCCCGCTCACGAACAGGAGCACGATCAGCAGCGACATGGCCCAGAAGACCAGCTTCTGACCGGCATTGTACTTGCCGAGCTCAGGCAGCGACTCCTCGCGCCCGGCCAGCACATGGTTGATCCGGGAAAGCCATACGCCGTCGGCCTTCTCAGGGAGGTTCAGGCGCCAAAAGCGCACGAACAGACCCAGGAAGGAGACCAGCAGCACCAGACCGATCCAGGGATGGATGATCCGGGTGTATTCGCCGCCGCCGAACAACCCGGTCAGGAAGAACAGGCCGGGGTGGAACAGCGCCATGCCGCTGACCGCCAGGAAGATCAGGCTGAAGGCGGTGATCCAGTGGTTCACCCGCTGGGCCGCCGTGTAGCGGCCCACCGAGTCCTCGTCGCCATGAAGGCTGGACGGCACGCCGTCGGGCTTGCCGGCCATCATGTGCTCTCCTTGTTGGAGGCACCGCCTTCGCGCAGCTTCGCCGCCGCCTCATCGTCCTCACGGCTCACCTGGTTCGGCCCGCTCACCACGTAGTGGACGAAGCCGAACGCCGCAGCGAGGCCGATCGCGGCCATGCCGACATGCTTGGTGATGCCCTTCCACAGCTCCACCAGCGGGGAGATGCGGGGGTTCTGTGCGAGGCCGGCATAGAGCGGCGCCTTATCGGCATGCTGCAGCACGTACATCACATGCGTGCCACCCACGCCGGGCGGATCGTAGAGCCCGGCATTGACGTAGCCGCGGGACTTGAGGTCGGCCACGCGGGTGGCCGCGTGGTCGATCATGTCCTGCTTGGAGCCGAACACCAGCGCCTGCGTGGGGCATGCCTTCACGCAGGCCGGCGTCTGGCCCACCGCCACGCGGTCGGAGCACAAGGTGCACTTGTAGGCCTTGTTGTCCGCCGTGGAGATGCGCGGGATGTTGAACGGACATCCCTTCACGCAATAGCCGCAGCCGATGCAGTTCTCCGAGATGAAGTCCACGATGCCGTTGGAATACTGCACGATCGCGCCGGGCGACGGGCAGGCCTTCAGGCAGCCGGGATCGGAGCAGTGCATGCAGCCGTCCTTGCGGATCAGCCATTCCAGGTTGCTGTTGTCCAGCGGGCTGTCGACTTCCGAGAAGCGCATCACCGTCCAGGAGGCGGGGCCGAGATCGTTCGGGTGGTCGTAGGACCCGCCGATCTCGCCCACGTCCATGCGCAGGTCGTTCCACTCCATGCACGCCACCTGGCAGGCCTTGCAGCCGATGCACTTGGAGACGTCGATGAGCTTGGAAACCTCCGTGGTCTGCCGCGCCGCGGGCGGGGTGCCCGTGGTGGCGGAGCGCCGCTTGAGGTCGAGGGATTGCAGAGTTGCCATGTGCGCGCCCTCCCCTACGAGGTTGCCTGGCCGCTTCGCAGCGGCTCGATGTCGACAAGGAACGCCTTGAACTCCGGCGTCTGGGTGTTCGCGTCGCCCACGAAGGGCGTCAGCGTGTTCACGCCGAAGCTCTTCTTGGTCTCACCCAC
>CAMDAM010000223.1 GCA_945888575.1 Asaia bogorensis
TTTCGGAACGCCTACCTGGGCCAGCCGAAGCGCACCAAGGTGATTGCGCGCACCGGCAGCTACCATGGCGGCACCATGGCCACCGCGGCGCTGGGCGGGTTCCCGGGCACGGCGGCGGCGTTCAACCTGCCGATGGACGATGTGCTGACAGTGGGGCAGCCGGATTTCGTGAACCGCGCGTTGGAGGGGGAGAGCGAGGCGGAGTTCACGGCGCGGATGCTGCTGGAGGTGGAGCAGACCATCGAGCAGGCGGGGCCGGAGACGGTGGGGGCGATGATCCTGGATCCTGTTTCGTATTCCGCCGGCTGTGCTTTGCCACCGCAGGGGTATCTCACGGGCTTGCAGGAGATCCTGGCGCGGTATGGGGTGCTGTTCTTCGATGACGAGGTGATCACCGGGTTCTGCCGCACTGGGAACATGTTTGCGGCCGAGACCTTCGGGTTCACGCCGGATTGCATGTCGCTCGCCAAGGCATTGTCGGCGGCCTACATGCCGATCTCGGCCATCGTGATGTCTGGCGAATTCTACGATGTGCTGGAGCAGGCGTCGGACGTGATCGGTACCATGCCGCATGCGGCGACCTATGCCGGGCATCCCGTGGCTGCGGCCGTGGCGCTGCGGATGCTGGAGATCATCGAGGAGCGGGATTTGGTGGGGCATGTGCAGCGTGTGTCGCCACGGCTGCATCGGTTGATCCATGGGCTTTCTGGGCATGAGCTGGTGTTCAATACGCGGGCGCTGGGGTTGGGGGGCGCGGTGCAGTTGCTTCCGTTGAAGGGGCAGCCTGGGGTGCGCGGGCAGGCGATGATGCAGGCGATGATGGACCAGGGGCTGTTGCTGCGGGTGGTGGGGGATACGATCAACTTCTCGCCGCCGCTGATCATCACCGAGGCGGAGATCGACGAGATGATGCGGCGCTTCACCGCTGCGCTGGAGACCTTGCCGCGGGAGGCCGCATGATTCCGCTGATCGGGTATGCCGACCGGTTCTCCGTTCGCGCCGGTGGCAGCATTGCGCTGAAGGCTTCGACCACGCATCCGGAATACCGCGCCGATCTTGTGCGCATCCGCAGCGCCGATCCCAACCCGGCGGGCCCCGGCATGCGCTTCGAGAATGTTCCCGCCGCCTTTGCCGGCAGCTACACGGGGCGGTTCCAGCCGGCCCTTCGTGGGTCCCATGCGGAGATCGATTTGGCCGGGCTGCCGCTGGGGCGGCACTGGACGTTGTGCCTGCGCGTTCAGCCCTGGCTGCTCGATGGGCGGCCGCAGGCGGTGTTGGGCTGGGAAGGCGTGTCGCTGCATATCGCGCGCGACGGGGTTGTGCTGCGGTTTGGCGACCAGGAGTTGCGGCAGGAATGCCCGTTCCTTGAACGCCGTTGGTATCAGCTTCGTCTGTCCGTCGGCCCTGCGGCCGTGGGCCTCACGGTCGACAAGCTGCACGAGGACTGGGGCCATGGCGGCATGGCTGGCCCTCTGCTCTACGCAACGTCGGACGGCTCGGTCCCGGCGCCGGGCCGGCTGCTTCTTGCCGCCGCGCCGGATGCGGACGGCACCCCCCAGGACCATTTCAACGGGCGGCTTGAGCACCCGCTGATTCTCGACGGCGACCGGGCGGGGGCGCCGGGGATCGTGGAGCCGGGGCAGATGCCTCGGACGCATCTTCATGCCTGGTGGAATTTTGCGCTGGGTCAGGATACGGCGGAGATTCTGGACCAGGGGCCGCATCGGCGGCATGGGCGGTTGGTGAACCTGCCCACGCGCGCGAGCCGCGGGGCGTTCTGGAGTGGGCGGGAGCTCAACTGGCGGCATGCGCCGGATCAGTATGCCGCGATCCATTTCCATGAGGATGATCTGTACGATTGCGGCTGGGAGACGGATTTCTCCTTTGATGTGCCGGCGGATCTGCCGAGCGGGGTGTATGGCATTCGGCTGCGGGCAGGGACGGACGAGGACATCGTTCCGTTCTTCGTGCTGCCGCCTGCGGGGACGGCGACGGCGAAGGTGGCGTTGTTGTTCTCGACCTATACGTATCAGGTGTACGCCAATTACGACCGCGGCAATTATGACGAGGCGTATCGGGAGCGGCGGGCGGCTTGGCCTGGGAGTTATCCGCATCATCCCGGGGATAGTCCGCAGTTTGGGCTTTCGACCTATAACTGGCACGCGGATGGGTCTGGCGTGGCGCATTCGTCGCATCTGCGGCCGATCCTGACGTTTCGGCCGGGGTATCTGGCGTATCCGGACCAGCGTGGCTCCGGCCTTCGGCATTTTCCGGCGGATATGCACCTGGCGGCCTGGCTGGATGCGATGGGGATCGCGTGGGATGCGATCACGGATCATGACCTGGAGGCGGAGGGGGCTGATCTGCTGGGGCGGTACAAGGTGGTGCTGACGCCGTCTCATCCGGAATATCAAAGCCTTGGGACGCTGGATGCGTTGCGGGACTACACGGCGGATGGTGGGCAGTTGGTGTATCTCGGCGGCAATGGGTTTTACTGGCGGGTGGCGGTGAGCCCCCATGTGCCGGGAACGCTGGAATTGCGGCGGACGGAGTCTGGCACGCGGGCCTGGGCGGCTGACCCTGGCGAGTACTACCACCAGTTCGATGGCGGGTATGGCGGGTTGTGGCGGCGGCAGGATCGGGCGCCGCAGAAGCTGGCGGGGGTGGGGTTCTCGGCGCAGGGGCGGTTCGAGGGCAGCTACTATCGGCGGCTGCCGGAGAGCTTCGCGCCGGAGGTGGCCTGGATTTTTGATGGTGTGGACGGCGAGGTGATTGGCGATTTCGGGTTTTCGGGCGGGGGCGCAGCTGGGTTCGAGTTGGACCGGGCCGATCCGTTGCTGGGCTCGCCGCCCAATACCGTGGTGCTGTGCCGGTCGGAGGGGCATCAGGCGCATTTTGGGGTGACGCCCGAGGATGTGCTGCAGCCGCGCGAGAACAAGATGAGCAATGCGCCGGATCCGCTGATCCGCAGCGACATGGTGTATTTCACCACGGCGCGGGGTGGGGCGGTGTTCTCGGTGGGTTCGATCACCTTCTGCGGCAGCCTGCCGTGGAACAATTTCGACAACCAGGTGTCGCGGATGATCCGCAACGTGGTTCTGCGCTTCAGCGAATAGCGTGCTGGCCGATGCCGCCGCCTATGGCGGCTTGTTCCTGTCTGCCCTGGTGGCCGCCACGATCCTGCCGATGCAATCGGAGGCGGTGCTGGTGGGGCTTGTTCTGGCGGGGCAGCAGCCGGTGGGGTTGCTGCTGCTGGCGGCGAGCCTGGGGAATGTGCTCGGCAGCGTGGTGAACTACGCGCTTGGGCGGGTTGTGGAGCGGTTCTCCGACAGGAAGTGGTTTCCGGCCTCGCCGGCGGCGCTGGCGCGGGCGCGGGGGCAGTATGAGCGGTGGGGGCGGTGGTCGTTGCTGTTGAGCTGGGCGCCGGTGGTGGGCGATCCGCTGACGGTGATCGCGGGAATGCTGCGTGAGCCCTTGTGGCGGTTCCTGGTGCTGGTGACGATCGCGAAGGTGGGGCGCTACCTGGTGCTGGTGTGGGCGGTGCGGGAATTCGGCTGAGGCGTGGGCGTGAGTCGTCGCCGCGCGAAGCGGGGTTTTTGCGACGGATTCGGGGTGTGCTTGGGTTCAGGCGGGGCGTGGGGGTGCGCGGGGGCCGTTTGTCGGGCGGTGGCTGGACGCGGTTTTGCCGCTGGTGCGGGCGCGCGGGCGCATGCCGCGGTTGTGGTACCCGGCGACGGACCAGCCGATGATGGCGAGGAGGCGGCGCAGGGCGCGCTGTGCGCGGGGGGACAGGGTTTCGATGCTGTCCTGGTCTGCGGCGGAGAGGTACCACGGGGTGTGGGCGCGCGGGCGGCGTGTGGTGAGGGTGGTGAATAAGGCGAGGAGGAGCGCGGGGAGGAGGGCGATGCCGGTGGACAGGCGCAGGAGGGTGAGCGCCAGGATTTGGACGCGATTCTCCGACCCCTGAAGGAGGGGGGAAGCGGCGTCGGCCAGGGGCGCCCGAGCCGGGACGGCTTGGGGCGCTGCGGTGGCGAGAAGGGACATCGGATATATTCTCTCACCAACACAAGCCGGTGGATAGAAAAAAATCCAGAATTGGTGAAAAAAATTCCTGCCGCGGCGTGGCGATGCGCCGAAGCGAGAAAGGTTCACCACGGAGACGCGGAGGGCACGGAGAAGGCGCGGAGGATAAGGATGGTCAGCGTTCGACCGCCTCGCCCCGGGACATTGGCGTTGGGGGGACGGAAGCAATCTGGCGTGCTGCTCCGTGCCTTCTCCGCGCCCTCCGTGTCTCCGTGGTGACTCTGGCTTTCTTTCAGGCCAGCGACAGGCGCGGTACCGCGGCCAGTAGGCGCTGCGTGGTGTCGGTGGCGGGGTGGGCGAAAACCTCGGCGACTGGGCCGTGTTCGACGATGCGGCCGGACTCCATGATGGCGACGGTGCGGGCGATGGCGCGGACCACGGCGAGGTCGTGGGAGATCAGCAGGTAGGCGACGCCGGTGCGGTCCTGCAGGTCCTGCAGCAGGTTCAGGACCGCGTTGCGGACGGAGACGTCCAGCGCGGAGACGGGTTCATCCAGCACGACGAGTTGCGGGTTGGTGGCGAGGGCGCGGGCGATGGCGACGCGTTGGCGTTGGCCGCCGGAGAGTTCGTGCGGGCGGCGGTCGATGAGGTCTGGCGGGAGGCGGACCATGTCCAGCAGAGCGAGGGCGCGGTCTCGCCATTCGTGGCGCGGGGCGAGGTTGTGCAGGCGGAGCGGATCGGAGAGGGCGCGCAGCACGGTGGCGCGGGGGTTGAAGGCGGCCGAGGGGTCCTGGAAGACCATCTGGAAGCGGGGGCGGATGGCACGCAGGGCGGGTTCGGGGAGGGCGAGGAGGTCGGTGCCGGCGAGGTGGATGGTGCCGGAATCGGGCGCGGTGAGGCGCATGACGCAGCGGGCGAGGGTGGATTTGCCGGAGCCTGAGGCGCCGGCGAGGGCGACGGTTGTGCCGGGGGGGACATCGAGGTCCACGCCGTCGAGGGCGGCGACCGTGTGGCCGTTGCGGGTGAAGTGCTTGTGCAGGCCGCGGAGTTGCAGGAGCGGGTCAGCCATTTGGGGTGACCACGGTGAAGTTGGGGCCGATTTCCGGGAGGCGGTGCTGGAGCGGTGTGTCGAGGTCGAGGCGGGCGGCGAGCAGGGCGCGTGTGTAGGCGTGGGTGGGGGTGCGGAAGACCTGGGCGACCGGGCCGGATTCCATCAGGTGGCCGGCGTGGAGGATGGCGACTTCGTCGGCCAGCATCGAGGCGAGGGCGATGTCGTGGGTGACGAAGAGGAGGGTGAGGCCGCGTTCTCGGACCAAGCTGTCCAGGAGTTCGACCATTTGGTGTTGGACGACGGTGTCGAGCGCGCTGGTGGGTTCGTCGGCGACGAGGAGGACGGGGTCGGCGGCGAGGGCGGCGGCCAGGGCGATGCGTTGGCGTTGGCCGCCGCTGAATTCGTGGGGGTGGCGGCGCAGTGCTTCAGTGGGGTGGGGGATGCCCATGCGGTCCAGCAGGCGGGCGGCGTGGGCTTCGGCTTCGCGCCAGGAGTGGCCGCGGTGGACGACGGCGACCTCGGCGATCTGCTCGCCGATGGTGAGGACGGGGTTGAGGCTGCCGGCGGGGTCCTGGAAGACGACGCCGATGTCTCGGCCCAGGACTGGGGTGTTGAGGCTTGGGAAGGTGATGTGGCCGGTGGTGCGCGTGCCCGTGGGGAGCAGGCCGCAGATGGCCATGGCGAGGGTGGATTTGCCGGAGCCGCTTTCGCCCAGCACGGCGAGGCGGCGGCCCTGGGCGAGGGCGAGGGTGATGTTGTCCAACGCCTTTGCGCCGGGGCCATAGGCGACGGACAGGGTCTGCACGGTGATCATGCGGCGTGGCGCCGTGTGCGGAGCGCCTTGGCGACGCCCTGGCCGGTGAGGTGAACGGCGAGCACGGTGAGGACCAGGCCGATCCCTGGGATGATCGAGAGGAACGGGGCGCGGCGCAGCACGGTGCGGCCTTCGGCGATCATGCTGCCCCAGGTGACGCGGTTGGGGTCGCCGAAGCCGAGGAAGGACAGCGCCGCCTCGATCAGCACCGCCGCGGCGACGATGACGGCGGCGAGCGAGACGACGGGGGTGAGCGCGTTGGGCAGCACCTCGCGGAAGGCGATCTCCAGCGGGCGCATGCCGATGACGCGGGCGGCGGCGACGAAATCGCGCTCGCGCAGGGAAAGGATCTCGGCGCGGGTGATGCGGGCGGGCTGCATCCAGGCGCCGATGGCGATGCCCAGCACGATGGTGGGCACGCGCGGGCCGGTGACGGAGATCAGCGCCAGGGTGAGCAGGAAGGCGGGGACGGTCTGGAAGGCTTCGGCGACGCGCATCAGGGCTTCGTCCACCCAGCCGCCGAGGAAGCCGGCGATGGTGCCGACGGTGATGCCGATGCCCAGCGCCGCGGCCGCCGCGCTGACGGCGACGAGCAGGGTGGTGCGGGCGCCGTGGATGAGGGCGGAAAGAACGTCACGACCCAGGCGGTCGGTGCCCAGGGGGTGGGCCATGTCTTGCCAGGGGCGCAGGAGGGGATCGCCACGGATGGCGAGGGGGTCGCCGGGGGCGAGCCAGGGGGCGGCGAGGGCCACGGCGAGGAGAGCGGCCAGCATGGTGAGGCCGGCGCGGCCTTCGCCGGTGGCGAGGATGCGGCGCAGCACGGTCATCCGCCGGTTCCGCTGCCGACGCGGGGATCGAGCATTGCGTAGGCGAGATCCACCAGCAGGTTCACCAGCATCACCACCATGGCGCTGAGCAGCATGACGCCGAGGAGCAGGGGCGTGTCTCGGCGGGCGACGGCTTCGCTGGCCAGGCGGCCGAGGCCGGGGATGGCGAAGACGCTTTCGATCACCACGCTGCCACCGAGCATGGCGGCCGATTGCAGGCCGAGCATGGTGACGACCGGCAGCAGCGCGTTGCGGGCGACGTGGCGCAGGACGAGGCGGGTGCCGTGCATGCCGCGGGCGCGGGCGGCGCGGACGAAATCCTGGGCCCAGATCTCGGCCATGCCGTCGCGCATCAGGCGCAAGTAGAGCGCCATGTAGACGAGGCCGAGGGCGAGGACGGGCAGGACGAGGTGGCGGCCTATGTCGAGCGCGCGGTCCATGCCGGTGAGGCCGGAGGCGACGGTTTCGATGCCGCCGCTGGGCAGCCAGCGGCGTTCCACGGAGAAGGCGACGATGAGGACGAGGCCGAGCCAGAAGCCGGGCATGGCGTAGAGGGCGATGGCGGCGAGCGAGAGGGTGCGGTCTTGCAGGGAGCCCGGGCGGGCGCCGCAGAGGATGCCGAGCAGCGAGCCGAGGGAGAGGGCGAGGCCGGTGGCCAGGCCCATCAGCAGCAGGGTGTTGGGCAGGCGGGCGAGCACGACATCCAGCACTGGGCGGCCGAAGGCGGTGGACCAGCCGAGATCGAGCCGGAGTAGCGCTGCGGCGTATGCAAGGAAGCGGGGCAGGGGGCCTTGGTCTAGCCCCCATTCGGCGCGTAGGGCGGCCATCTGGGCTGCGTCGCCGCCGCCGATGCCGGCGAGGTAGGCATCGACGGCGTCGCCGGGGGCGGATTCCAGCAGCGCGAAGGCACCGAGGACGACCAGGGCGAAGACCGGCACCACGCCGATGAGGCGGCGGCGCATGAGGGCCAGGGGGCGGCGGCCGGCCATGGGGTCAGTCCGCGAAGCCCGTATCGGCCCAGTTCGACACGGCCCAGCGCGGGTTGTTGGAAACGTTCAGCAGGTTGTCTCGTGCCACGGTGATGAAGCTGAACTCGGCGACGTTCACCAGGGCGACGTCGTCCGTCACCTGCTTCTGGAAGGCGTGGTAGAGGCGCACGCGCTCGGCGTCGTCGATGGTGGCGGCGGCCTGCTTGATGAGGGTGTCCACCTCCGGGTTTTCGTAGCCGTACTGGTTGGCGAAGGGGACGCCGGCGGGCAGGCCGCTTTGGAACAGGATGGTGGTGGAGATGGCGGGGTCGCCGCGATAGACCGGGGTGCCCACGGTGATGTCGAAGGCGTGGTCGGTGTAGACGGCGCGCAGGTGGGCGGGGGTGTCGTTGGAGACGATGGTGGCGTCGATGCCGACGGCGGCGAGGGCCTGGCGCAGGTAGTCGCCGAACTGGCGGGTTTCGTTGAAGAAGGGGGCGGGGAGGAGGCGCAGGCGGAAGCGGATGCCATCGGCACCGCGGGGAAGGCCGGCTTCGTCCAGCAGTTGGTTGGCGCGCTGGGGGTTGAAGCCGTAGCCGGCGACGTCTGTGGCGTGGAAGGCGCGGTCGTACTTGGGCACCGGGCCCTGGCTGGTGGTGGCGAAGCCGCGGAAAATGGCGCGAACGACGAAATCGCGGTCGATGGCGTGGGCGATGGCGCGGCGGACCCGGACGTCTGAAAGCTCCTTGCGGCGGTGGTTGATTTCCACGACCAGCTGGTAGGTGAGGCC
>CAMDAM010000224.1 GCA_945888575.1 Asaia bogorensis
GATTCGCTGCCGCTGTATCGGCAGGCGCAGATGCTGGCACGCCAGGGCATAGCGCTGGACCGCGCGACGCTCAGCCACTGGGTGGGCACGGCCTGCTGGTGGCTGGCGCCGCTGTATGACCTGGTGGTCGCCAGGGTGCTGTCCGCGCCGAAGCTGTTCGCCGACGACACCACGCTGCCGGTGCTGGACCCGGGCCGAGGCCGGACCAAGACCGGGCGGTTGTGGTGCTACGCGGTGGACGACCGGCCCTGGTGCGGGCCGTCGCATCCGGCGGTCGCCTATATCTACGCCGAGGACCGCAAGGCGATCCGTCCGACGGCACATCTGGTCGCGTTCGACGGCGTGCTGCAGGTGGATGGCTATCCCGGGTTCAAGCGTCTGGCCGGCGAGCGCGCCGACAATTCGGTCAAGCTGGCGTTCTGCTGGGTGCACATGCGCCGCCCGTTCTACCAGTTCCATGCCTCGACAAAGTCGCCGCTGGCCGCCGATGTCTTGGCGCGCATCGCCAGCCTCTATGCGATCGAGGCGGAGATCCGCAGCACCTCGGCCGAGAACCGCCGCGCCGTGCGCACCGCGCGAAGTCGGCCGATCGTGGAGGCGCTGCATGCCTGGCTGCAGCAGCAGGTGCCGCGGCTGCCCGGCAGTTCGGACCTGACGAAGGCCATGCGCTACGCGCTGCGGCACTGGGAGGGCCTGACGGTGTTCCTCGACGATGACCGCATCGAGATGGACACCAATGTGGTGGAGCGCGCCATCCGGCCGGTGACCCTCAATCGCAAGAACGCCCTGTTCGCGGGCAGCGACGGCGGCGCGCGCCATTGGGCGATCGCCATGACGCTGATCGGCACGGCGAAGCTGAACGGCGTCGAGCCGATGGCGTGGCTGACGGATGTGCTGGAACGCATCGTCTCGGGGCGCACCAAGGCGAACGAGTTGGACAGCCTGCTGCCCTGGAACTGGCAGGCGCCGAACGCCGCAGCCGTGCCCGTCGCGATGGCTGCGGGATGATCGACAACCCGGGAGGCGCGATGGACCTGCTGGCGCAGCTAAAGGCGGCCTTGCCGGTGCCCGCCCGGCTGACGCCGGAACTGCGCGCCTCGCTCGGAGCCAAGAACGCCGCAGCGCCGGTGCCACCGGACGGCGCCATCACCGCGCTCCACTACATGGGTGACGAGGGCGGCATCGTCTGCAAGCTCGACCTCGGGGCCAACATGCAGAACGAGGCCTTCGTGTCCATCACCCACCTGCGCTTCGATCCAAGGCTGCCGCTCGCCCGCAAGATCGCAGTCTACCAGAAGCAAAGGGTCAAACACATACGGCGCCAGGCGCCCTGAACCCGTCACGCCACGGACCGTCATTCAAAGACGGCTGTGCTGGCGCCGCAACGCTTACGCCGTTTCCTCATACCCATAGCCTCCTTCCCAGAAGGCCAACTCTCTCATTCCAGACGGACCGAGTTCAGGGGGGAGGGTCAGGACCGCGAAGCGGGGCACCGAAAGCCAGTGACGGCAGGTGCGCAGGGAGGTGGGGGGCGGCGAGGTCAGGCCGGAGGGTCCAGGCCGAGCAGCGGCCGATCCGTTCAGTCGCCACCCGCCGGCTACGCGGCCTGATCGGCCAACATATGCGCGATGGGGAACGGCGCATCAAAGGACAGGCCCACCTCGATCTGGCCGTCAGCGGCTGCGACATGGATCACCTCGAACGCGACGGAGCCAGCCGGCCAACCACCGGGCAGTGCGAACCGGCCACGCGTGCCGTTTCGCACAACGGCCCCCTCCGGCAGAATGAGCCGTGCGCCGGTCTCGGACAGGTCCTTCGTCTTGGCTTCGCGGATGTCCGACTGTTCCAGCGTGATCTGCCAGGGCACCTCCAGAGCTATGCGATCGCTGCGGCGGCGGTTGACCTCGCTCGCCGATGTTCGCACCGCGAACGAGACGGATTGCCTGAAGCTCTGGATCAACCCATCGGTGACATCGGCCACCTCGTTTGCCGCCATGTGAACATCGGCCGCGCATTCGAAGCTGTTGCCGACATCGCCGGTCATGGCCACGATCCGCTCGGAGAGGGCAGCGGCGGCCTCAACGGTACGGCTGACGTGGCCCGCGATGTCGGCTGTCGACTGGCGCTGTTCGGCCACGGCCTCGGCGATGCCCTGGGCGATGTGATCGATCGCGACGACGGCATTGGCCATCCGGTCGACAGCCTTCACAACATCCTGGTTGGAGACATCGATGGCGCCGATCGTGCCGACGATCGACTGAGCGGACTGCGTGGTCATCCGCGCCAGTTCCTTGACCTCATTGGCCACCACGGCGAACCCGCGACCGGCTTCGCCCGCGCGGGCCGCCTCGATCATCGCGTTGAGGGCGAGCATGTTCGTCTGCCCGGCGATTGTCTGGATCAGATCGGCCACCGACTGGATCGTGGTGATGTTGCCGGTCATCGCGGCGATGACCGCCCTGGCATCGGACGTCGCCAGCAACGCATTGCCGACCGCGCTCGTCGCCTGCTCCACCTGCGCCGAGATGGCGCGGATGGATGTGTTCAGGTGCTCTGCCGTTGCGCTCAACTGGTTGGCACTGTCCACCGAATGGTCGGCCGCCTCGCTGGACATCACCGCATTCTGGCCGGAGCGTTCGGCCGCGGCGGCAATCGAATCCGATATGCCCTTCACCCGCTGCACGCCATCGCCCAACTGTTGCACCTTCTCCTCGACCTTGTGTTCGATCGCATCGGCCATGGCTTGCAACGATCGGATGCGTCGTTCCTCGGCCTCATCATCGAGTTCGGCGAGCTGCGCACGCAAGGTGCTCGCTTCGATCTCCAGCGCCTGAATCCTGCCTTCTTGCAAGGGCGGCTGCCGGCCAGGGCCGCGGCGGCGGACCATCAACAACAAGGCAAGTCCGCCGAGGCCGGGAAGGGCCGAAGCGGCCAGCACCACAATCGAGCCATCGGCCCGGCCCGCAACGCTCAACGGCAGCGCCGCGACCAGGACGCCCGCACAGAAGGGAGCCACGGCACCATCGATCAGGCGGGCAGAAAGCTGCCGTATCCGATGGGTCCAAACCTGGTTGCCGTTCGACATGCTGGTCACCATTTGTCTCGTCCGCCTCAAATTGAGGAGCCACAATTACAAAACGATGAATTCCCAACATCGTCATTGTGGTCAGTCGTTGCGCTCTGTGTTGAGTTGAGCGGCAGCGTGGTGGATGGCGTGTTCTCCGCGCGGTATGGCGCGGATATCTCAACATCATGGTGCGGGAGCAAAGTAAGTATAATTACTTAGGTAATTACTGTGGCTTTTGGCGTTCTGCGGCAAATTTCGCCATTGATTAAGCTCTTTGTCGAATTCTTCGCCCAGAGCAACGCCTCCCGGTCCCACCGACAGCCCGCCGGACCCGTCTCCGGCCCCGCCCGCCCATCGGATGCGAGGAACCTTCAAGGTTATGACGATGCGAAACCTGACTGCAGCGCTTCGGAACCAGCCCCCGGCAGAACACGATTATGACTGGGCCCCCATCCAGATGCCGGGCACCATCCAGCCCTATGGCGCTCTGATCGTGGCGGATCCCCAGACGCGGCGGGTTCAGTTCGTCAGCGACAATGCCGGTGAGATGCTGGGCATCAAGGCGGCCGACCTGCTGGACAAGAGCTATCTCCAGCTGTGTGGCTCTGACCGGGAGCGGCGCTTCGTCAGCGACGCCATCATGCCGGACACGATCCTGTTCCCCAACCCGGTGCGGCTTACCATCAACGGCAAGCCCTTCGATGCGGTGTTCCACGCCGAGGGCGGCGCCCATCTGATCCAGCTGGAGCCGGCCGATCCGGATGCGCTCTCCTATGACGAGATGTCGCTGCGCGCGACCGCCGAGCTGTTCGATCCGCCGACCGTGGAGGAGCTGAACCAGCGCGCCGTGCGGATGATCCGCGAGGTGACGGGCTTCGACCGCGTGATGCTCTATCGTTTCGATAGCCGCTACAACGGCCAGGTGATCGCCGAAGCCGGAAGGCCCGATATCGGGTCTTTTCTTGGGCTGTTCTTTCCTTCCAGCGACATCGGGGCACGTGCGCGCAATCTGTATCTGGAGAATTTCACCCGATACATCCCGGACATCGGCGCCGCACCGGTCTCCCTGAGCGGAATCTATCCCGGTGGCGGCCATGCCGACTCCGCCCACCCCGTGGACATGTCCCACGCCAATCTGCGCAGCGTGGTGCCCTGCCACGTGACGTATCTGCGCAACATCGGCGTTCAGGCCTCGATGTCGTTCAGCATCAACGTGGACAACCGGCTCTGGGGACTGTTCGCCTGCCACCACTATGAGCCGAAGACGGTCTCCTTCGAGAAGCGGGTGGTCTGCGAGCAGGCGGCGATGATGTTCATCTTCCGGCTGGCGACCATGACCTCGACGGCCGCCCGCTATGCGCGGCGCCAGGAGGGCCTGGCCCGCCTGACCACCAGCATCACCGTCGGCGCCGCCTTGCGCCGCCGCCTGGCTGGGCTGGCGCAGGGCTGGGCGGGTGATCCGGCCGCGGACACGGCAGAGGCGCTGATCGCCCGGGCCATCGAGGCGGTTGAGGCGGAGACCAGCCTGCTGCTGCCCACCGACCCCGCGCAGTTGCCGGCGAATGCGCCGGTGACCGGCAACCAGAAGATCCTGCTGGACCTGGTGGAGGCCGACAGTGCCGCCATTGTCCATCACGGGCGTGTCACCCGCATCGGCGAAGCGCCGTCGGCGATGGCGATCTACGCCGTTGCCTCGATGTTCGGGCGCGAATTGCCGGACCTGCAGAATGCTGCGCCGCATGTCTACGCGACCGACGGGCTGAGCGCCGTTGTGGCGGCCGCCGACGACATCAAGGATCGCGCGGCCGGGATCATGGCGGCGGCGCTGTCGCTGGAATCGCCAAGCTACATCATCTGGTTCCGCCGCGAGCAGATCGTCCATGCGACCTGGGCCGGCAACCCCGCCGCCGACGCCATGTCGGCTGGCAGCGAGGGGCTGAATCCCCGCGCCTCGTTCGAGGCCTGGAAGCAGGACATCCGCAACCTTTCCCGCCCGTGGGAGATGGAGGATGTCGTGGTGGCCGACGAACTCGCCGCGGTGCTGCGCAGCGTGGCGGCGCCGGATGGTGCGGCACGGCCGGCGAAGCCGGAGCTGCAGCGCCCCATCGTGCCCCCGGCACCGCCGCGGCCTGCAGCCCCGCCGCCGGCGGCGCCGGCAGCCTCCGATCGCAAGGTCATCCGGATCGGCCATCGCTGACGCGGTCCGCGCCTTCTATGTCCACCACCATCGCGATGCCGAACCGCGGCACGACAGGAACCGAGCATGAGCGATTTTGAAGTCAGCCTCACCGCCACCGATCTCGCGTCGATTCTGGCCACCAAGGGCACCCTGGACAGCAAGGTTGGCCAGGTTTTCAAGAGCAAGAGCGACAAGGCTCTGGAAATGGAGCCGAAGAACATCAACGTGGACTTCCAGAAACTGGCGGTTCTGGATGCTTCGGCAGCCGGCATGCTGATGTTCTTCAACTACGCTGCCAAGACCAAGGGCAAGCAGATCAGCATCACCAATGCCAGCCCGGCGGTCCAGCAGGTGCTCAACCGCGCCAATCTCGGCAAGCTCCTGACGATCCGATGATCCGCCCTGCCGCGCCCATGCCGCGTGCCCCCCTTGTCAGTGGATGGCCCCCCTGATGTCCGAACATCTCTCCCGCGTGACCCATTTGCGCACCCACACGCGCGCCGCGCACAAGAGCATCGAAACCGTCCCCGCACTCGCCCGGCTGTTGGCGCCGGATCTGGGCCGCGGCGAATACGCCGATGTTCTGCTGGCGATGCAGGCCTTCCACGCCGCGGCCGAGCCCGATATCGCCCTGGCGCTGGAGGGGCTGCCGGCTGCCCAATCCCTGCTCGACGGCCGGCGCCTGCGCGCCCTGTCCGACGACCTCGCCTTTCTCGGCACGGCGCCGTGGCCGAAGAGCCCGGCACCCCTCGCCCTCGCGAACCGGGCGGAGGCCATTGGCGCACTCTACGTGATCGAGGGGGCCAGCCTCGGCGGCCGGGTGATTGCCCGGCACATCGCCGACAGCCTGGACCTGGCGCCAGGCGAGGGCGCGAGCTTCTACGGCGGGTTGTCGGCCGATGCGGCCCGCGAGCGCTGGGCCCGGCTCAGCGCCGTGCTGGAGGACCCGGCGATCGAGATCGATCTGCACGACCTCGCCCACGGCGCCTGCAAGACCTTTGAATGCCTGGAGCGGTGGATGCGGCGCCTGGCCGTCGCCGAAGCGCCGCACACCCTGGCCGTCTCAGCGGCCGCTTGAACCGCTGGACACGTCAGCGAAAGGACCTGGACATGCTCGATAAGATGGTCGCTGGCCTGGAAAATCCCTACGCGAACCTGCGCGCGCCGGGCCAGGTCCAAAGCTTCGGTGCCATGCTGGCACTGCATCCGACGACGCTGCGCGTGCTCAACGCCAGCCAGAATGTCGCGGCGGAACTTGGTGTTGGCCATGCGGACATTCTCGGCAAGCCGTTGTTCGACCTGCTGGAAGGCGGCGAGGCGATCGCCGAGATCAAGGACGCCCTGCAGCAGGATCAGCCGGTGTTCAACAACCCGATCCCGGCCTCGATCGGCGGGCAGCGCTTCGATCTGTCGCTGCATTGCCATGACGGGCTGGTGATCGCGGAGTTCGAACGCCTGGCCCCCGGCGCGGCCACGCGGGCCGACATGGACCGGCTGAGCGACGACGCCATCATGGGAATGATGATTCCCGGCACCGAGGAGGAGCTGCTCGCCGCCGGCCCCGAGGCCATTCGCAGGGCGACCGGCTTCGATCGGGTGCTGCTCTATCGCTTCGACGAGGCGTTCCGCGGCCAGGTGGTCGGTGAGGCCCGCCGCACGGGCGTGGAGAGCTTCATGGGGCTGTTCTTTCCGGAAAGCGATATCGGCGCCCCCGCCCGCGATCTCTACACGCAGAACTTTTCCCGCTACATCCCGCATATCGGCGCGCCCACGGCCAAGATCGAACCGGCCGACAACCCGCTGACCAACAAGCCCATCGATCTCTCGCATTCCGTGCTGCGGGCGGTGGCGCCCTGCCATGTCGCCTATCTCGCGAACATGGGCGTTACCGCTTCGATGTCGTTCTCGATCGTGTCGGAAGGCCGGCTGTGGGGGTTGTTCGCCTGCCATCACTACAGCCCGAGCAATCTCTCCTTCACGCAACGGATGATCTGCGAACAGATCGCCATGATGTTCGTCGCCAAGCTGCAGGAAGTGGTCAATCCGCTGGCGCTGGAGGAGGAGATGGAGCAGCGGCGCACGAAGCTGCTCGCCTCTTCGCCGCTGTTCCGTGGCAATCCGCTGAAACAGAGCTGGAGCGAGGAGAACGAGCAGGACCTCGTCAAGCTCGTCAACGCCGGTGGCGTTGCCCTCTATATCGACGGCCAGGTCGGCGAGATCGGCACCTGCCCGGACCTCAGCGACCTGCACGACTTCATCGAGCACTCGCCACAGCACTTCGACACGCTGCTGCGCCGCTACGATGAACAGGGGCTGTTCTACACGAGCAGCATCGCCTCCGTCCTGCCGTTCGGCGCGAAGATGCGCGAGAAGGGCAGCGGCGTGATGATCGTTCCGCTGTCTGCCGAACGGCGCGAGTTCCTGCTGTGGTTCCGCCCTGAACTTGTGGTGACTGCCACCTGGGCCGGCAATCCGTCCGAGACCAAGATCAAGGATCTGAATGCCACGTTCAGCCCGCGCCGGTCGTTCGCCGCCTGGAAGGAAGACATCCGCGATCTCTCCGCCCCCTGGACCGCGGCTGAGATCGCCAATGCCAAGGCCGTTCGCGACCACGTGATGGCCCTGATCAACTGACCGCAGGGCAGGCGCACCGTTCGCCTTCCGGGCCGACCGCATCGCGAGAAGAGACCTTCCATGAAAATTCGCAATCTCAAGACGGCTTCCGAAACCGGTGACACCACCGTCCTGGCCAGCCTCGCGGAAGCCTCACCCGTGGTGGCCGACCAGCAGGTGATCGCCACGGTGATCGCCGATCGCCCCGTGGACGACGCGGCGCATAATCGGCAGGCGCTCGAGATCGCCCTGCTGCGTGTGCGGGTCCAGCACCTGGAGCTGGTCGTCGAAACTGCTCGCAGCCTGCTCAACGCCAACCAGGACCGGCTGCTGCGGCGGCTGCACGAGATTCCCCGGGAGATGGCGTCGCTGAGCGCACAGCTCCAGCGGGTCGATCCCCAGGCCAGCTGGTGAGCCTGGAGCGCCGTGACAGTTCCCAACGGGAGGATCCCACGATGAACGCATATCCCGGCCCGGCCGGCGCTCTCGCCGCCAGCGGCGACACCACCTCCTCCGCCGGCGACGACAGCGCGACCTCCTTCAAGCTGAGGCGCACCGGCCACAAGGCCGTCCG
>CAMDAM010000225.1 GCA_945888575.1 Asaia bogorensis
TTCACCGCCCCGCTCGATGACCTCTTCCTCGGCGGCCCCTGGACAACACTGGCCGTCGGCGATGGCGGCAACGAGATCGGCATGGGCGCCCTGCCCCGCTCCCTGATTGCGCATGACATCGCCCACGGCGAAAGCATCGCCTGCGCCACAGCCGCCGACCACCTGATCGTCGCCGGCGTCTCCAACTGGGGCGCCTGGGGGCTGATCGCGGCGCTGGCAGTGCTTCGGCCGGACTGGCGGGACGCGATGCTGGAAGCGCTCGACCCGGCGCGGGACCGTGCGATCCTGGAACACGCCGTCCGCCACGGGCCGGCGGTGGATGGCGTCACCGCGCTGGCGGAACTCACGGTGGATAGCCTGGACATGTCGCGGCATCACGCCAAGCTCGACGCCATACGTGCAATAGTAAATAAATAAGCGGTTCTTTTTTGAAAAAAAGAACCAAAAAACTTTTATCACTTTGCGTCGCGGCTTTCCTCGGCGCAAATATGAAAAGTCTTTTTGCTTCTTTTTCTTCAGAAAAAGAAGGCCTTCCTTGATTGCCTTGCTTCCCCTGGCCTGGCTGCTGGCCTTCATCGCCGCGCCAGCCCTGATCCTCCTCGCCATCGCGCTCGCCACGCCGACAGATTCCGTACCCCCCTTCGCCCTGGGCTGGAACCCGGAACCGCTGGCCCTGGCGCTGACGGACCCACTCTACCACGCCGCCCTCTGGGGTAGCCTGCGCATGGCCGCCCTCACCGCCTTGCTGTGCCTTCTATTGGGCTACCCCATGGCCATCGCCATCGCCCGCGCCCCCGCCCACCGGCGCCCCGTGCTCCGCGCCCTGGTGCTGCTGCCCTTGCTCACCGGCGTGCTGCTCCGCCTCACCGCCTGGATCGCCATCCTGCGGGACGAGGGCTATCTCAACGCCGCCCTGCTCGCCCTCGGCCTCACCGACGCCCCCCTGCACCTGCTGCACACCGAGGCCGCGATGCTGGTGGGCCTCGCCTATGTCTACCTGCCCTTCATGATCCTGCCGATCGAGGCCCGGCTCTCGGCGGCGGACCCGGCCCTGGAACAGGCCGCCGCCGACCTAGGCGCCCCGCCCTGGCGGGTGTTCGTGCGCATCACCCTGCCCCTCTCCCTGCCCGGCGTGCTCGCCGGCATCGTGCTGGTCGCCGTCCCGGTCAGCGGCGAGGTGGTCATCCCCGCCCTGCTCGGCGCGCCGGACTCGCTCACCCTGGGCCGTGTCATCTGGGACGCCTTCTTCCAGGAGCGCGACTGGCCCCAGGCCGCCGCCCTGGCCGTGGTGCTGCTCGCCCTTGCAGTGCTCCCCCTGCGCTGGGCGAAACCATGAGAACCGGCGCCCTGCTGTTCGGCTACGCCTTCCTCTACGCCCCGATCGCCCTGCTGGTCCTCGGCAGCTTCAACGACTCCCGCCTCACCACCGCCTGGAGCGGCTTTTCCCTGCGCTGGTATCGCGCCCTCCTGGCCGACGAAGCCCTGCGCGAGGCCGCCTGGCTCTCCCTGCGCATCGCCGCCCTCTCCGCCACCGGCGCCACCATACTGGGCACGATGGCCGGCCTGGCACTCGCCCGCCTCGGCCGCTTCCCCGGCCGCGCCGGCTTCACCGCCCTGCTCGCCGCCCCCCTGGTGCTGCCGGATCTCCTGCTCGGCCTCGCCCTGCTGCTGCTCTTCGTCCTGCTGGAACGCACGCTGGGCTGGCCCGGCCGCGGCGCCGGAACGGTGATGCTCGCCCATGTCACCCTCGGCATCGCCTACGTCGCCTTCACCGTGCGCGCCCGCCTCGCCGGCCAAGGCACGCTGCTGGAACAGGCCGCCGCCGATCTCGGCGCCCCGCCGCTGACGGTATTGCGCCGCATCACCCTGCCCCTGCTCGCCCCCGCCCTTGCCGCCGGCTGGGGGCTGGCCTTCGTGCTGTCGCTGGACGACGTCGTGGTGGCCAGCTTCGTCTCTGGCCCCGGCGCCACCACCCTGCCGATGCTGATGTTTTCCACCCTGCGCCTGGGCCCCACCCCGGTGCTGAACGCGCTCGCAACCGTCCTGCTCGCCCTCACCCTGCTTCTGGGCTGGGCAGCATGGCGTTGGCGCCCGGTTGCGGGGGGCAAGGCACGGCATTAGGGTGCCGCGTTTTTCGCGCCACCCGCAAAGGTTCCGCCTCATGTCCCACCTGACCGCCGAACGCCTCGATCGGATCAGCCCGAGCCTCACCATCGCCATTTCCACCAAGGCACGGGCCCTGAAAGCGGCGGGGCGGGACGTCATCACCCTCTCCCAGGGCGAGCCCGATTTCGACACGCCCCAGTTCATCAAGGACGCGGCAATCGCCGCCATCCAGGGCGGTGATACCAAGTACACCGACGTCGCCGGCACCGCCGCGCTGCGCAAGGCCGTGGCCGAAAAGTTCAAGCGCGACAGCGGCATCGACTACAAGCCGGAGGAGATCATCATCTCCACCGGCGGCAAGCAGGTGATCTTCAACGCGATGGTCGCCACGCTCGACAAGGACGACGAGGTGGTCATCCCCTCGCCCTGCTGGGTCAGCTACCCCGACATCGTCTCGCTCGCCGATGGCAAGCCCGTGCTCGTCCCCTGCGGCCAGAACAACGGCTTCAAGCTGCGCGCCGAGGATCTGGAAGCAGCGATCACGCCCAAGACCAAGTGGTTCATGCTCAACAACCCGTGCAACCCCACCGGCGCCGCTTATTCCGCCGAGGAACTGCGCGCCATCTGCGACGTGCTGCTGCGCCACCCCAACGTGTGGATCTTCACCGACGACATCTACGAAAAGCTCGCCTACGACGGCTTCAAGCCCGCCACCATCGTGCAGGTGGAGCCGAAGCTGAAGGACCGCACGCTGACCATGAACGGCTGCTCCAAGGCCTATGCCATGACCGGCTGGCGCATCGGCTTCGCCGGCGGCCCGCTCCAGCTGATCAAGGCACTCGACAAGTTGCAGAGCCAGAGCACGTCCAACACCTCCTCCGTCAGCCAGGCCGCCGCCGTCGCGGCGCTCACCGGCCCGCAGGAATTCATCACCGACATGGTGGAAGCCTTCCAGCGCCGCCGTAACCTGGTGGTGTCCATGCTGAACACCTGCCCCGGCATCACCTGCGCCAAGCCCGAGGGCGCGTTCTACGTGTTCCCCTCCGTGCACGGCTGCATCGGCAAGACCAGCAAGTCCGGCGTGAAGATCGACAGCGATGCCGATTTCGTCACCGCCCTGCTGGATGAGGAAGGTGTCGCCGCCGTCCATGGCAGCGCCTTCCTCTACCCCGGCCATTTCCGCATCAGCTACGCGCTCGACGACGCCACGCTGGAAGACGCCTGCAACCGCATCAAGCGCTTCTGCGAAGGGTTGAAGTAACATGCCGGCCCTCGCGCAACGCCTCGGCCGCGTCAAGGTCGCCGCCACCGTCCAGATGACGATCCGCGCCCGCGAGCTGCGCGCCGAGGGCCACAACGTCATCGCGCTCACCATCGGGGAGCCCAACTTCGCCTCCCCGAAGCACGCCATCGAGGCCGGTTTCGCCGCCGCCATGAAGGGCGACACGAAATACCCGCCACAGGATGGCGCACCCGCCCTGAAGCAGGCCATCCAGCGCAAATTCAAGCGCGACCACGGGCTCGACTACGGGCTCGATGAGATCATGGTCGGCAACGGCGGCAAGCAGGTGCTCTACAACGCCATCATGGCCACGGTGGACGAGGGCGACGAAGTCATCGTCCCCGCCCCCTACTGGTCCGCCTACGTGCTGATGTCCCGCCTGGCCGGCGGCGAGCCCGTCATCGTCACCTGCCCGCAGAACAACGGCTTCAAGCTGCGGCCCGAGGATCTCGACGCCGCCATCACGCCCAAGACCAAGCTCGTGATGCTGAACTACCCCAACAACCCCACCGGCGCCGCCCCCACCGAGGCGGAACTGATCGCGCTGGCGGCCGTGCTGCGCAAGCACCCGCATGTGTGGGTGATCTGCGACGATATGTACGAGCACCTCGTCTACGGCGACTTCCAGCACACCACCCTGGCCCAGGTCGCGCCCGACCTGAAAGACCGCGTCGTCACCGTCTCCGGCGTGTCCAAAACCTACGCCATGACCGGCTGGCGCGTCGGCTTCGCGGGTGGGCCGAAGGACCTGATCCGCGCCATGGTCAACATGCAGGGCCAGGCCACCGCCGGCGTCTCCACCGTCGGCCAGGCCGCCGCCGCCGCCGCGCTGGATGGCCCGCAGGAATGCGTCGCCGACATGAAGGCCCAGTACAACGCCCGCCGGGACATGGTGGTGGATGCCCTGAACAAGATGCCCGGCATCTCCTGCCACAAGCCCGAAGGCGCGTTCTACGTCTTCCCGAACATCGCCGGCTGCCTCGGCAAGAAAACCCCCGCCGGCAAAGTGATCGAGACCGACGCCGACTTCGCCATGGCCTGCCTGGAGGAAGCCCACGTGGCCCTCGTTTCCGGCGCCTCCTTCGGCATGTCGCCCTACCTGCGCATCAGCTACGCCACCGACGACGCCAGCCTCGAAGAAGCCATGTCCCGCATGGCCAAATTCGTCTCCAGCCTGGCATGAACCCCACCCCCGTCCTGCGGGCGGGGCGGGACGACGACGCTTCCGGCTACATCGCCCTGGTCGATACCTGCTGGGCCGAATACCCCGGCTGCGTGATGGACCTCGACGGCGAGGTGCCGGAACTGCGCGCGCTCGCCACCTACTACGCCCAGCAGAACGGCGCCCTCTGGGCCGCCGAGCAGAACGGCCGCGTCGTCGGCATGGTCGCCACCAAGCCCTTGGCAGACGGCACCTGGGAACTCTGCAAGATGTACGCATATGCCGACCAGCGCGGCACCGGCCTTGCCCAATCCCTCGTCGCCGCCGCCGAGGCCCATGCCCGCACCCACGGCGCCACCGAAATGCGCCTCTGGAGCGACACCCGCTTCGACCGCGCCCACCGCTTCTACGAAAAATCCTCCTACCTGCGCGCCGGCCCCATCCGTGCCCTGAACGACCTGTCGAACTCCATGGAGTTCGAATACGCCAAGCCCCTCACCGGCACCCACGTTCAGAAACTGGACGCCGCCGCCGCCGTCTCCGCCCTGCCCCGACTCTCCCGCCTCGCCGCCGCGCCCTGGAAATCCATCGCCTCCCAGGCCGCCACCGGCGCCGCGATCCTCCTCGTCGCCTGGCACGAAGGCACCCTCATCGGCTGCACCGTGCTGGAAACGCCGGACAGCCAGCCCCACCGCGCCGCCCTGCGCCTGCTGCTTGTCGCCCCCGAAGTCCGCCGCCAAGGCATCGGCCGCGCCCTGCTCCGCGCCACCGAAGCCGCGGCACAGCACGCCGGCCGCGACCTGCTCACCGCCACAACCAGCAACGCCGAAGGCCTGTTCGACTCCTGGCAGCGCCTGGGTAGCGTTCCCGGCTACCACCAGCAGGCGGACGGCACGAAAGCCAGCACGACGTTCTTCTGGAAGGCCATCAAGTAAGAATTGTTCTTTTTTGAAAAAAGAACCAAAAAACTTTTCGGACTTGGCGCCGAGAGCACACGCCGGCGAAGCCGCAAACGAATGAAGTCTTTTTGCTTCTTTTTCTTCAGAAAAAGAAGTCTCTTCCTTCCTTCAAAACGACATACAACTCTCGCCCACCACCAGCCCCACGCTCTCCTGCTGGAACCGCGCGCGATACGCCCCGCGGATCTCCTCCAGCTTCGCCACCACCTCGGCAGTCCGCGGTGCCGCCACCTCCACCACGGTCGAGGCCTCCTGGATGATCCGTCCGGTGCTGCGCTGCTGCCACTGGCCGTAGCCGTCGAACACGCTGAACCCCGAGGGGAAACGCGGCGTCACCGCCTCGGCCAGGAAGCGCTGCCAGGCGGCATCATCCACCTTCCCACCGCCCTTGATCGTCCGCCCAAAATACAGCCGCGCCGTGATCGCCGGCTCCCCCGGCAACCCTGCGCACATGCCGGAAGGCGCATTAGTGGGCTGCAACCCCGCCCCGCACCCGGCCAGCAACACCAAAGCCAACAACACCCGCATCGCCTCAGCCCCCCGCCCGAAGTTGCGCCGTCGCCGCCTCATCCAGCACGCCCAGCCCGTCCACCGCCACGCGATACAAGTCCCGCGCCGCCTGCACCGAAACCAGCCCGTCGCGCACATCGCGGGCCACCAGCGCCGGCTCGCGCGCCACCGGCTCGCCCATCCCGCCACCGCCCGGCAGCTCCAGAATCAACCGGTCCCCATCGGGGATCACCTGGAACCCCTTCGGCCGCAGCACCTTGCCGGATTTCAGCCGCACCGCCCCGGGCGCCCCGTCCAGCCCGCCATCCCGCCCACGCGGCGCATTGGCGATGCGGTCGAAGGTGGCATTCACCGCGTATTCCAGTTCCCCCTTCGTCCCCACCTCCATCACCTGCCCGAACCCGCCGCGGGTCAGCCCCGCCCCGCCCGAGCCCTCGCGCAGCTCCTTGCGCCAGAACACCAGCGGCGAAACATTCTCCGTCGCCTCCACCGGCATCGTCCGCACGCCGGAGGGAAACGCTGTGGCATCCAGCCCATCCAGCGTCCGCCGCGCGCCCGTCCCGCCAGAATTGAACGTAATGATCTCGAAATCGCTCACCACCGGCCTGTTCCCGCGCGCCTGCCCGGAAACGCTCGCCCCCCCGCGCATCGGCGGGTTCCACAGGCACGAAGCCCCTTCCGCCGCCACCCGGTCCGGCACCACCTGGTGCAGGCACCCCATCACGAGATCCGGGATCAGATGCCCGATCACATGCCGCACACTCACCGGATACGGCCGCGGCGCGTTCAGGATGCACCCCTCGGGGATCACCATGCGGAACGGCAGCAGGCTGGCCCAGTTGTTCGGAATCTCCGGCGCCACCACCACCTTGATCCCGAAGCAGGCATAAGCGCGCGTATAGGCCGGCGGCACGTTGATCCCGCGCTGCGACAACCCAGAGGTCCCCGCGAAGTCCACCTCGATCGCATCATCGAGAATGCTCATCGCCCCGCGAAGGGTCACCGGCTCATCATACCCGTCGCTGCTGATCTCGGCGGAGAACGTCCCGCGCCCCAGCTTGGCAATCTCCGCCACCGTTGCGCGCATGGAACTCTCGAAGATGAACCCGGCCAGCGGATCCAGCGAGTCCATCCCGAACTCGTCCATCATCTCCACCAGCCGCTTCGCCCCCGCGTCGTTGCAGGCGCACAGCGAATACACGTCCCCTTCCAGCTCCACCGGCAGCCGCGAGCCCACGCGGATGAAATCAAAGAACGTCTCGTTCGGCACGCCCTCGCTGAAGCATTTCACAATCGGAATATACAGCCCTTCCTCGTAAACGCTGCGCCCCTCCGGCCCCATCCCCAGCCCGCCCACATCGATCACGTGCGCGGTATTGGCGAACAGCCCCACGACCGCCCCATTGCGAAACGCCGGCGTCACCACCGTCAAATCATGCAGATGCCCCGTCCCCAGCCACGGATCATTTGTGATGTAGTGATCGCCAGGCTTCATCGTCTCCGCCGGGAACTTCGCCAGGAAGTGCCCCACCGCCTCGGCCATGGAATTCACATGCCCCGGCGTCCCCGTCACCGCCTGGGCCATCATCCGTCCCTGCAGGTCGAAGATCCCCGCCGATAGATCGCCCGCCTCGCGCACCGTGGTGGAAAACGCAGTGCGGATCATGATCTGCGCCTGCTCCTCCACCACCGCGATCAGTCGATTCCACATGATCTGCCGCTGGATCGCGGCCATCTGCCCACCCGACATCAGCGTGCCCCCCGCACCAGCTCGATATAGCCCTGCGCCGTCACCGAAGCGGTCCACCCCGCCCCCACCAGCGTGGAGGTCTCGTCCTCCGCCACGATCGCCGGCCCCGCCAGCACCGCCCCCGGCGCCAGCGAAGCCCGGTCATAGATGGCCCAATCCGCCACCTCCCCGGTCACGCTGTCCCGCACGCGCTGCACCCGCACCGCCTGGGCCTCGCTCCGCCCCGGCACCGCCGCCACCGAAGGCGCCGCCTCCGCCACGGTCGCCACCACCACCGCGTAGCTCATGATCTCCACGTCCGATCCCGGCACCGGCCGGTCGTAGAACCGCGAATACTCAACGTCATACGCCGCCCGGATCGCCGCCACGTCGCCCGCCACCAGCGTGCGCGCCGGCAGCGCCACCGGAATCTCATGCCCCTGGCCCACATACCGCATGAACGCAATCCGCGTTTGCGTCGTCGGCGCCCCAAAACTCCCGGCCGCCACCACCTCCTCCGCCTCGCGCACCATGTCGTCCAGCAGCCCGTTCACCGCCGCCACATCGAACGACCGGAACCGCTGGTACAAACTCCGCACCACCTCATACCCCACCGGCGCGCGCAGGAACCCGATCGCACTCCC
>CAMDAM010000226.1 GCA_945888575.1 Asaia bogorensis
GCGGCGGCGCCCGGCGTGGTTCGCAACTCGCTGGGCGACCTGATCCCGGGCACCGCGGAGCTTCGTGGCGGCGATGTGCTGCATCGCATGCGCACCGAGGGAAAGGCGTCTGTCCTGGTCGTGCGGCGTTATGACGGCTGCGCGGATCCAGCGGAGCTGAAACGGCGGATCACCACGCAGCTTCTGCCCCGCTTCGCCGCGCTGCCGGGCTTCCATGGCTACTGCCTGGTGGATGACGGCCAGGGGCGCGTGAGCTCGCTGAACCTGTTCGGCACGCCGGAGGATGCGGATGTGCTGGGTGTGCTGGCGGCGCCGCTGGTGCAACGCCACCTCTCGGACCTGCTGCCGCTGCCGCCGAAGACACTGGTGGGGCAGGTGCTGAGCGAGAGCCTGGCCCCCGCATCGACCTGAACCGATATCGGAACAGTCAGGTCTGCAGGAAGCCGAGCCTGTCTGCCTCCAGCACGGCACAGGTGAGCGGGCCGCCGAGGACGGCGCCGGTATCGAGCCCGATGCGGTTGGGCTTCACCACCGGCTGGCTGTCTTCCGGGGTGTGGCCGTGCACCACCACCGCTTCGTGCAGCGCGTCGGTGGAGAGGAACGGTTCGCGGATCCAGAGCAGGTCCTGCCGGGTCTGGCGGGCCAGGGGCAGGCCCGGGCGCAGGCCGGCATGCACGAAGACGTAGCCGCCGGCGCGGTGCACCAAAGCGAGGCTGCGCAGGAAGGCGAGATGCGGCGGGGGGATCAGCTTCTCCCACTGGCGGATCGGCGTGCGCGGCGGCACGGCCCAGCTGGCCAGGGTGGCGTGGCCGCCATTGGCGATCCAGACCTCCGCCTCTGACCTTCGGCCGGCGAGCGCGCCGAGCAGCAGATCCTCATGGTTGCCGATGAGGTTCACCACGCGCACGCCGGGCACAGGGAAGGGGGCGATCAGGCGGCCGATCACGCCGGCACTGTCGGGCCCGCGGTCGATGTAGTCGCCGAGATGGATCACCAGCGGGTTGGCGTGCGGGCGCGCGCGGAGGTCCTCGCCGATGGCGCGGTGCATCGCCTCCAGCTGGTCCAGGCAGCCATGCACGTCGCCCACTGCGTAAACACGTTCACCGGGCGGCAGCGCGGCGGGTGCTAACCTCTCGTTCATCACCCCCCCTTAGCCTCCGCGTTGGGCCGCCACAAGGCATGGCCCAACGCACCAGGAGGGTGACACGATGAGTCTGGCGCTGACGGCCGCGCCCGCGCGGCCCGTTCCCTTACCCACCCGCGCCCGTCGTGGCGCCCGCGCCGGCGAATTGCTGTTGGCTGATGTTCTGGACCGTGAGGCGCGCGCGCCGCAAGGGCGAATCGCCGTGGTGGTTCGCCTCTCCCGCCTGCCGCCGCCGGGGCCGCGCCCCTATCACCGCCGCGTCGCCCGCGCCCTGCTGGAGGATTGCGCCCAGCGCCATGGTGGCCAGGTGCTGCAGCTCTCCGCCGGTGACCTCGTGCTGCTGGCGCCGGCCCCGCCCGCCCGCCAGGCCGATCCCTCTGGCAGCCCGATGGCCCTGCCCGGCCTGATCACCCGGTTGCTGCACATGGATGAACAGGGCCCCGAGCCCGCCGCCTATGCCGTCACGCTGGCCGAAGGGGCCGCGCGGCTGCAGGCGCTGCTGGAGGATACCTCCGCCCCGCATCTGGAGGAGGAAGCCGTGGCCCGCCCGCGCAACCCATTCGCCGGCCGGCTTTCCCCCGGCTTCGCGCCGTTGGCGGCGGATGCCGTCTCCCGCCTGCTGTCCGGCGGCATGGCCGAGTTGCTGCAGCGCCGCGCCGTGGCGCGCCTGCCCGGGCGTGGCGAGCCCGCCGCGCTGATGCACACGGTGCACCAGATGCTGGCGGTGGATTCCGCCCAGCTTGCCGCCCGCCTTGCGCATCGCCCGGACGGGGCTGCCCAGGCCGGGGCGGACCTGCCCAACGATCCCTGGTTGTCGCGGCACATCGAGGCCGAGCTGGGCCGGGCCGTGCTCGCGCTGCTGCGCCAGGCCTGGGGCAGCGGCACGCCAACCGATCCTGCGCCGCGTCCGGGCGCACCGCCACTCCTGCTGCGCCTGCCGCTGGCGGTACTTTCCGGGGCGGAGTTCGCCGCCTTTGCCGCCCTGCCGCACGGCGCCAGCAAGCCGGCCATCGCGGTGGCCATTGCCGAGGCCGCGGCCGATGCCACTGCCTTCGCCGACGTGCGCGCCATGCTGCGCGATCTCGGGATGACGCTGGTGCTCGATGGCCTCACCCATCATGCCCTGGTGCTCGCCCGGCCAGAGATGCTGGAGCCCGATTTCGTGGCCCTGGCCTGGAGCACCGCCCTGCCGCGCCTGGCCGATGCAAGGCGCGAGGAGGTGGCCGAAGCCGTGGCCCGCATCGGGCCCGCGCGCCTGGTGCTGACCGGGGCGGACAGCGAGCCGGCGCTGCGCTGGGGCCGCGGGCTGGGCATCCAGCTGTTCCAGGGCACGCATGTGGACGCCATGCTGGCGGCCACGCGCCAGCTTTCCTGCCCGCATGCCGCGGTGTGCGGCCTGCGCGCCTGCACCCAGCGCGCCATCGCCGCCACCGCCGTTGGGCGGGCCGGCTGCGCGCGGCCGGACCTGCTGGACGGGCTTGGCGTGGCCGGGATGCTGCTGAAGGCCAGTGCCCACGGGCATGTGGCGCGTGGCCTGACATGACCGTGCTGGCACTGCCGCGCCACCTCTCGCCGCCGCCCGAGGAGGCCGCCGGCGCGCTGGAGGCTTTGGTGCGAGAGGCGGTGGCCACCGGCACGCCGCGCCAGGCCCTGCTGCTGCGCCTGTCCCGCCTGCCGCGCGCGCTTCCGCACCATATGCGCCTGGCGGTGGAGGCGCTGGAGCCGCTGACGGCGGCCGACCGCGCCCGGATGTTCCTGCTGCCGAACGGGGACGCCGCCGTGGTGTGGCGCGGCCCCGCCGCCGCCCTGCTGGCCGAGACGCGCACCCGGCTGGCCATGCTGTTCGCCGGGATCGACGACGGCGAGGCCGGTGCGTCGGCCCCGAAGGCGGCGCTGGCCTTGCATCTCGGCCTGCCCGAGGAAGCCGACCTGCTGCTGGCCGCGGCCACCGCCAGCGTGCAGCCGCCGGCCCCCGCCGCGCCCGCGGCGCCGCGCGCCCCACTCGATCCCGCCACTCTGGGCACGCTGGAGGAGGCGCTGGGCAGCGCCGACCTTTCGCGCTTCGCGCGGCGGCGGCCGGTATGCTCGCTGGTGCCCGGGGAGGGGATGAAGCTCGCCTGGGAAACCCGCGTGCTGTCGCTGACGGAACTGGCGGATACGCTGGTGCCGGGCTTCGACCTGGAAGCTGCGCCCTGGCTGTTCCGGCGCCTGACCCGCATCCTGGACCTGCGCATGATGGCGCTGCTGTCGGCGCCGCAGGAACTGGATCGGGCGCGGCCCTTCGCGCTGCGGCTCAACATTGCCTCCATCCTGTCGCCGGCCTTCCTGCGCTTCGATGCCGCCCTGCCGTCGCGCCTGCGCGGGCGGGTGGTGATCGCGCTGCGGCCAGAGGATGTGCTGGCCGATCCGCCGGCCTTTCTGTTCGCGCGCGGCTTTGCCCATGCGCGCGGGTTCAAGCTGCTGCTGGGCGGGCTGACCAAGCTGCTGGCCCCTGCCTTCCCGGCGGAGCCCGGCGGGTTCGACCATCTGGAGCTGGCCTGGGACCCCGTGCTGGCCGGCACCTCGCTGTCGCGGCTCGGGCTGCAGGCGGAGCACATCGTGCTTGCCGGCGTGGATGGCGCGGCCGCGCTGGACTGGGCGCGCAGCCAGGCGATCCCGCTGGTGACAGGGCCGTTCGCCAAGCCTGCCTGATTCCTGGCCTGAGCCGCCCCCTTGGCGCCGCCGCCGCGCGCCCCTACACACCGCGGCCATGAGCGACGCCATCCGCGTGAGCGGCCTGACCAAGCGCTACGGGGAAACCCTGGCCGTCGACGACGTTTCCTTCGCCGCCGCGCGCGGGCAGACGATCGGGCTGCTGGGCGGCAACGGCGCGGGCAAGACCACCACCATCGCCATGCTGATGGGCCTGCTGATCCCGACGGCCGGCAGCATCCATGTGCTGGGCCACGACATGGCACGCGACCGGTTCGCGGCCCTGTCGCGGATGAATTTTTCCTCGCCCTACGTGTCGCTGCCCGCCCGCCTGTCGGTGGCCGAGAACCTGCGCGTGTACGGCCATCTCTACGGCGTGCGCGGGCTGGAGGCGCGCATCCGCGAGGTGGCGGCGGAGCTGGACCTGATGGATCTGCTGGAACGGCCGGCGGGGCAGCTTTCCGCCGGGCAGAAGACGCGGGTGGCGCTGGCCAAGTCCCTCATCAACCGGCCGGAACTGCTGCTGCTGGATGAGCCGACCGCGAGCCTGGATCCCGATACCGGGGACATGGTGCGCAGTTGGCTGGAGCACTACCGCGCGGCGAGCGGCTGCACGATCCTGCTGGCGAGCCACAACATGGCCGAGGTGGAGCGCATGTGCTCCCACGTGGTGATGCTCAAGCAGGGGCGCATCGTGGACCAGGGCAGCCCGGACGATCTGCTGGCGCGGTATGGGCGGGATGACCTGGAGGAGGTGTTCCTGGACATCGCGCGCAACCGGAGGGAAAGCAGGTGAGCCTCTCCGTGCGCCGCATCTGGGGCCTGATGTATCGCCACCTGGCGCTGTATCGCCGGTCCTGGCCCCGGCTGCTGGAACTCACCTACTGGCCCACGCTGCAGATGTGCATCTGGGGCTTCACCTCCAGCTTCATCGCCAGCCGCATGGGCGTGGGCGGGCAGCTGGCGGCCGGGCTGCTGCTGGGCGGTGTGCTGCTGTGGGAAGTGGCGTTGCGCAGCCAGATGGGGGCGGCGATTTCGTTCCTGGAGGAGATCTGGTCGCGCAACCTGGGCCATGTGTTCGTCTCGCCCCTGCGGCCGTGGGAGCTGGTGGCGGCGCTGATCGCGATGAGCGCCATCCGCATGGCGATCGGCGTGCTGCCGGCGGTGCTGCTGGCCTGGGGGCTGTATGCCTTCAACCTGTTCGCGCTGGGGCCGGTGCTGATCCTGTTCGCGATCAACCTGATGATGATGGGTTGGTGGATCGCGCTGGGCGTGATCTCCCTGATCCTGCGCCATGGCGCGGGGGCTGAGGCGCTGGCCTGGTCGGTGCTGTTCGGCATCACGCCCTTCGCCGCCGTGTTCTATCCCGTGAGCGTACTGCCCGCCGTGCTGCAGCCGGTGGCCCTCGCCCTGCCGGCGGCGCATGTGTTCGAGGGCATGCGCGCCGCACTCGATACCGGCGTGGTGCGCTGGGACCATCTGGGCTGGGCGATGGCGCTCAACCTCGCCTGGGCCGCGGCCGCCGTGCTGCTGTTCGCCCGCCAGTTCCGCGTTGCGCGTGAGCGTGGCGCCCTGCTTTCGATCGGAGAGTGACGACATGAGCCGCCCCACCGCCTTCTGGCTGATCCGCCATGCCCTGGTGGAGGAGTCCGCGCGCGCCTTCCTGTATGGCAGCACCGACGTGCCGCTGTGCGAGACCACGCTGATGGACCAGGTGCCGATGTATGCCGCGCTGGCCAAGCGCCTGCCGCGGCCGGCCGCCTGGGGCTGCACCCCCCTCTCCCGCACGCGCCGCACGGCGGAGGCGATCTTCCGGGCCGGCTACCCGGCGCAGGAGATGTTCGTGGTGCCCGGACTGATCGAGCAATCCATGGGCGAGTGGCACGGCACCCGCCATGCGGAACTGCCGGCGAAGCTGGTGGAACCGGCCCACCCGTTCTGGCCGCTTTCGGGCAGCGAGTGCCCGCCGGGCGGCGAAAGCATGCAGGAAGTGATCGCGCGTGCCGGCGCGGCGATGGAGGAGCTGGCCGTGCGCCACGCAGGCGAGGACGTGGTGATCGTGAGCCATGGCGGCGCCATCCGCGCGGTGGTGGCGCATGCGCTGGGGATCAGCGCTACCAATGCGCTGCATCTGTCGGTGGCCAATCTGGGCCTCACCCGGCTGGAGCGGGAGACGCAGGGCTGGCGCGTGGTGTGCGTGAACGAGCTGCCGGGGTACTGATGCCAACCGCCCGAAACGCCGACTCTTCCGGCGTTTCGGGCGGTTGGTATCGCGCGCCGGGCTGGCCGGCGGCGGCGCGCAAAGCAAAGAGTCATACCGGCGCTACCGGGCCACTTCCGCGGCGGGCGGCTCCAGGCTGGCCATGAAGGCGGTGAGGTCCGCCATCGCACCGGGGTCGGCAGCCGGCGGGCGCGCTGGCTCGGCGGGCGCAGCCTCTGCCTTCACCCGCGAGAAGGCGCGCAGGCCCAGCCGCCGTTCGATGGCGCGATACAGTGCAGCGCGCGAGATCGGCTTGCTGACGTAGTCGTCCATCCCGGCCTTGAGATATTCCTCCCGGTGGCCGGCCAGCGCATTGGCTGTGAGGGCGATGATCGGCACCTCGCAATGCGGCGGCGGCAGGGCGCGGATGGCGCGGGTGGCCTGCACGCCATCGAGCCTCGGCATCATCACATCCATCAGCACGATGTCGAAGGCCTCGCGCTGCACCGCCTCCACCGCCTCTGCGCCGTCGCCCACCAGGGTGAGGGCGTGGCCATAGGGGGTGAGGAAGCCGGAGAGCACCATGCGGTTGATCTCGTCATCCTCGGCGGCGAGGATCCGCAGCTTCACGTCCTCCTCCGCCCATTCGGCGGATGGCTCCTCCGCCTCCGGCGCAGCCACGGCCTCCGGCGCGAGCGCCAGCGACAGCACCAGGGTGAAGGTGCTACCTTCGCCCAGCCGGCTTTCCACCGCCACCTGCCCGCCCATCATGCGCGCCAGTTCCTGCGCGATCGACAGGCCGAGCCCGGTGCCGCCAAAGCGGCGGGTGGAGGACGGGTCGGCCTGCATGAAGCGGGTGAACAGGCGCGCGATGGTCTGCTGGTCCATGCCGATGCCGGTATCGGCCACCGCGATGCGCAGCTCCACGCGCGGCGGGCCGCCGGCAGGCGCCGGCACCGGCTCCTGGCAGGTGAGCATCAGGCGCACGCTGCCCCGGCTGGTGAACTTCACGGCGTTGGAGGCGAGGTTCATCAATATCTGGCGCAGCCGCACGGGATCGCCCATCACCGCGGGCGGCGGCACCGGCGGCAGCACGCAGTGCATCGCCACGCCCTTCTCCTCCGCGGTCTGGCGCACCAGGGAGGCGACCTCTGCCATGAGGTCGGCGAGCTGGCACGGCACCGCCTCCATCTGGATCGAACCGACCTCCAGCTTGGAGTAGTCGAGAATGTCGTTCAGCACCGTCAGCAGGCTGTTGGCGGAGCGCAGGATGAGATCGACGTTGCGGCGCTGGGCGGGATCCAGCCCGCTATGGCGCAGGATCTGCGCCATGCCGATCATGCCGTTCATCGGCGTGCGGATCTCGTGGCTCATGTTGGCCAGGAAGTTGGACTTGGCGCGCGTGGCCGACTCCGCCGCCACGCGTGCCATGCGTTCCGCGGCCTCCGCCTTGGCGGCGGCGGTCACGTCGCGCGCGCTGCCGCGGTAGCCGAGGAAGGTGCCGTCGGGGCCGAAGACCGGGCGGCCGGTGAAGCTGATCGATTCCTGGCCCTCCTCGGTGGTCAGGATGCAGCGCAGGCGGGCGAAGGCGCGGTGGCGGTCCAGCATGGCGCGGCGGGGGGCGATCTCCATCTCCGGATCGTCCTCGGTCAGGCGATCGAGCCCGATCAGCGCCTGCACGTGCTCGCCCTGCCCACCGGCCTCAGGGGCGCCAGCGGAGCGGAAGGTGAAGCGGTACTGCGCGTCGGTCTCCCAGTACCAGTCGCTGGCGGCGGCCAGGAAATCCTCGAAACGCTGCTGGCTGGCCTCCAGCTTGCGCAGCGCCAGTTGCAGGTCGCGGGTGCGCCAGCCGGCCTCCAGCGCCACGCGGGCGCGCCAGCGGAAGAGCAGGCCAGCCACCGTGGCGGCGGCGGCGGTGGCGAGCATGCCGAGCGCCAGCAGCAGCACGCTGCGCGGAAGCCCCGTGGGCCCCTGCGCCGCAATGGCCACCACCGACCACAGGCGGCTGGCGGTGAGGATGTCGCGATGGGCCCCGTCCGGCGCGCTGGGCACGCCCGCGAGCCAGGCATTGTCCGTCATGGCCGAGCGGTCGAGCAGGCCGAACTGAACGCCGGCCTCCTGCTCGATGGCGGCGGCCAGAAGCACCTCGGGCCGCATCACCGCCACCGCGTAGCGCCGCTTGCTGCCGGGCAGGCGCGGCACCGCACGCACCAGCAGCACGCCTGCGTCACCATCACCCAGCAGCACGCGCCCGGTCAGCACCGATTCCATCGTGGCATCGGCCAGGGCCAGCACCGCGGTGAGGTCGGCCCGCGCGCCGAGGTCCAGCCCCTCGACGCC
>CAMDAM010000227.1 GCA_945888575.1 Asaia bogorensis
GGTTTCCCAGGCGCCATCCAGAAACAGGCCGGTGGCGCCGAGGCGGGTTTGCACGTTCTGGTCGCGGCCGAAATAGCGCCGGCTGTCGTAGGCCGGGGAGCCGGTGTCATCCAGGCCGAAGCGGGCGGTGCGGGCGCGCAGGCCGAGGAACACGCGGGTGGTCTCGGTGGGCGAGACGCCGAGTTCCAGGGCGCCGAGGGCGCCTTCGTAGCCGTCGCGCTCGCCGGTGTGCACGCTGCGCATGCGGCGGGGCGTGTTGTCGAAGCCGCGATCAGCGCGGGCCTCGGCTTGCAGGTTGTAGTCGAAGCGCCCGCTGCGGCCGGAGAAGCCGGCGGAGCCTTGCGCCGCGGCGGGCAGGCCGGCGGAGAGGCTGGCGTAGCCCTGGGCCGGGCCGCGCGGCTTGCGGCTGATCAGGTTCACCACGCCGCCGATGGCGCCGGAGCCGTAGAGGCCGGACATCGGGCCGCGCACGACCTCGATGCGCTCCACGTCGGCGAGGGTGTCCACGCCAAAGTTGAACAGGCCGCCGGCATCGGAGGGGTCGTTCAGGGGCACGCCGTCGCGCAGCACCAGCGTGTGGTTGGAGTTGGTGCCGCGGGTGAAGGCGCTGGCATTGCCGCCCAGCCCGCCGGAGGACACCAGGCGAATGCCGGGCACGGCGGAGAGGGCCTCGGCCAGGGTGGTGTAGCCGCGTGCCTCGATGGTGGCGCGGTCGATCACCGTGACACCGGCGGGGATGCGTTGCACCAGCGTGGGCACGCGGGTGGCGGTGACGACGCTTTCGGGCAGCACCGTCCCTTGGGCGATTGCTTGGGGTGGGGGCAACAGAAAGGACGCGGCGGCAAATGCCGTCGCGAGGCGGAGTCGGGGCATGCAAGCCTCCAGGCTAGGCGCACCACGTGGTGCACCCGGGTCAGGGGCGGCTGCCGCATACGGGTCTTTCTCCCGCTGCGCCGGTGCACCTCGCCCGGCACGTGCGAACAGTCTCGATGCCGGCCGGTCTCCTGGCTCGCGGCTCCCGAAGGTTTCCCTTCATGGCCTGGCCCGCCTTCTCACCCCCATGTGAGCATCGCTCGGGGGGGCAATGGCACGTTGGGCCCGGCTCGCCGCCGACAGTTGCGAGGGCAGCCGCGCTGCGGCAGGTTGCCCTGCCGGTCGCGTTCCCGTTTCAGCCCTTGCGGGCCACCTGCATCTGACCAGACCCTAGCCTGCCTGCGCCGTGGAGAGAAGCATGACCGCCGTTCGCCTCAAGAACCGCCTGCCGGCCTTCCCGCGCCTGCTGGGCATGGAGCTGACCGCCACGGAACTGGACCGCGTGGCGGCGACGCTGGAAGTGCGGGAGGAGGTGACGAACGGCACCGGTGCCATCCATGGCGGCGCGCTGATGGCGTTTGCCGACACGCTGGGCGCCATCGGCACCATCATCAACCTGCCGGACGGGATGCAGACCACCACGCTGGAGAGCAAGACCAACTTCATCGCCCCGGCGCTGATCGGCATGGTCCTGACAGGCGAGGCGACGCCGATGCACAAGGGCCGCACCACGATGATCTGGCAGACGCGCATCACCCGCGCCGACGGGCGGCTGGTGGCGGTGGTGACGCAGACGCAGCTGATCATGCCCGCCGCGCCCAAGAAGGCCTGAACACGCTTTGCACGCGATCCTGACCGTCGCCTTCCCGGTCTTCGCGCTGGTGGGCATCGGCTGGCTCGGCGGGCGGCTGCGCCTGCTGGGCGAGCACGGCACCACGGCGCTGAACGGGTTCGTCACCTGGTTCGCGCTGCCGGCGATGCTGTTCGGCGCGCTGGCGAAGGTGCGACTGGAGGAGATCCTGAACTGGCCGTTCGTGGCCGTGTTCGGCGGCAGCATGTTCGCCACCTACTTCATCGGCATGGTTGCAGCCCGGGTGGTGGCACGCGCGGGGCTGGCGCATATGAGCCTGCATGGCCTGGCCGCGTCCTTCGGCAATGTCGGCTACATGGGCATTCCGCTGTGCATCGCCGCCTTCGGCCCGCAGGGGGCGCTGCCGGCCACGCTGGCCGTGGTGCTGGGCGCGGCCGGGCTGCTGACGCTGGCGCTGGTGGTGGCGGAATTCGGCGGTGACAACCCGCCGCCCTCGCGCGCCGCCGCGGTTTCGCGGGTGGTGGGCGCGGTGCTGCGCAGCCCGATCATGCAGGCGGTGGCGCTGGGGATGCTGGTCTCGGCCCTCGCGCTGCCCATTCCGGCCCCGGTGGGGCGCTTCCTGGACCTGCTGGCCAGTGCCGCCGGGCCCTGCGCGCTGTTCGCCATCGGCCACTTCCTCAGCGAGCAGGGGGTGGGCGAGGAATGGCGGGAGGTGGGCTTCGCCAGCTTCGGCAAGGTGCTGCTGCAGCCGCTGCTGGCGCTCGGCCTGCTGGCGGTGGTGCCGGCGATGGACGACATGTGGATGAAATCCGCCCTGCTGCTCGCCGCCCTGCCGAGTGCGGCCAACTGCTTCGTGCTGGCGCGCGAGTATGGCCGGTTCGTGGCCGGGGCCTCGGCGACCATCCTAGTGTCCACCATCGCCTCGGTGTTCACCGTCTCGGCCCTTGTGGTGCTGCTGCGGATCGGCTGAGGTTCCCCCAACAAACAAAGGGGAACACGCCATGGCGAAGGTCGCGGTCATCACCGGCTCCAACGGCCGCATCGGGGCGGCCACCTGCCGGCGGCTGGCGCAGGATGGCTACCGCGCGGTGGGCATCGATATCGGCGCCGAGAGCGTCGGCAACTGGCCCTACTATGCCTGCGACATGACGGACCTGGCCCGCATGGCGGAGACGCTGGCGCGCATCGAGGCGGAGCAGGGGCTGATCCAGGTGCTGTTCAACAATGCCGGCATCTACCGCGCCTCTGACAGCTTCCTCGATGTGCCGCCGGCGCAGTTCGACGACGTGCTGTCGGTGAACCTGAAGGTTCCGTATTTCGCCGCCCAGTGGGTGGCCAAGCGGCTGATCGCGGAGGGGAAGGGCGGCAGCATCATCACCACCGCGTCGCTCGCCGGGCAGGCGGGCAGCACCTCGGTGGAGTACGGGGCCTCCAAGGCCGCGGTGATCAACATGACCAAGAGCATCGGCCGGCAACTCGGCAAGCACGGCATTCGTGTGAACGCGATCGCGCCCGGGCTGATCGACACCGCGATGGGCGACCAGGTGCCGGCCGGTGCCCGGCGCAAGGCGCTTGGTGGAGCGCTGGGGCGGATCGGCGAGCCGGAGGAGATCGCCTCGGTAGTGGCCTTCCTGGCCAGCGACGACGCCAGCTTCGTCACCTGCACCACGATCGACGTCAACGGCGGGGTGTAGCCCAACCCGGCCACGCAGTGCCGCCGTGCGGCGCCCAGGCTTGCAGCAAACCCCGGCTCTGGTTATGCCGCATTGCAGCAAAGCCAGAATTGGGTGGTCAAATGGCACTGAGCGAGCCTGTGAAGCGCGAGCCGATGCACACGCGCCGCATCGAGGTGCAGGGCTTCCTGCGCGAGGATGGGCTGCTGGACGTGGATGCGCGGCTGGTGGACACCAAGCCCTACACCTTCGCCAACGACGAAAGCGGGGAGATCGCCGCAGGCCAGCCGCTGCACGAGATGCTGGTGCGCATGACGGTGGACGAGCACCTGGTGATCGTCGCCTGCGAGGCGGTGACGCTGCACAGCCCGTATCCGGAATGCGGCGGCGGCGCCACGAACATGGGCGTGCTGGCGGGCCTCGCGCTCAAGGCCGGCTTCCTGAAGGCGGCCAATGAACGCCTGCGCGGCCCGCTCGGCTGCACCCATATCCGCGAGATGCTGCAGCAGATCGCCACCGTGGCGCACCAGACCATGTGGCCGGTGCGCGAACGCCAGCGCGCCCGTCGCCTGGCGGAGGAACAACGCGCGGACCCGACCAAGGTGGTGCGGGCGGATCCCGGGGAGGATGACGGCTCGATCCGCCTGCTGAACACCTGCTTCGCCTATTCCAGCGCCGGCGCCGTGGTGCGCAAGCGCTGGCCAGAGCTTTATACCGGCACCCAACCGGCCGAAGGCGCCCCCGCCAAAGAGGGTGCCTCCGCCGACTGACTGCGGTTCAGCTGAGCGGCGCCTGCTGGTCCGCCGTGCGCTGCGCGACGCGCCATTCCGATTCCGGCGCGTCGGCCAGCTGTTCCAGCAGCCCGTGCCCGGCGGCGCGGTGGCCTTCCTCGCCCGCGGCATTGCGGAAATAGGTCAGCACGAACACGCGCACCGCGCTGGTGCGCCCGCCCGGATGGCCGCGGCGCTCGATGGATTTCACGAGATCGGCCAGCGTCATCGATTCACGGTGGCAGATCTCCTCCAGCGCGGCCCAGAGCTCGGGCTCCAGGCGCATGCTGGTGCGGCCGTTGGTTGAAGTGACGTTCCGATTGACAAGCCTGCTGGTACTCATGTTGCCCTCCCATTCTGGCTGCCTGCGACTAGATGCAGGCCATGTACGATTGGTTCCGGCACATCCCGTAGTCGTGATCACGACTGGCATAGATATTAGCGATCCGTTCACGGGCCAATTCCACCCAAGATCCCGACATCCACGCGCTTGTGAACAGATGGAGACTCACCGCGGCCAGAAAAACCGCGATGTAGCCCTAAACGTCTACTTGTGGAGACTTACCGCGCGAATTGGCGCGATGCACCCGTTGCGGGTGCCCCGGCAGCGCTATGCGCCGGTGGCGCGGGCCTGTTCCTCGGGGGTGCGCAGGGTCAGCGCCAGGGCGTGCAGGCCGGTGCGGAACTCGGACTCCAGCAGCGCATGCACGGCGCGCGAGCGCGCGATGCGGGTCTGGCCCTGGAAGGCCGGCGAGACGACGAGCACGGAATAATGCGTCTCGCCCCCGGGCTGGGCGCCGGCATGGCCCGCATGCAGGGCGCTGTCATCCGCTACCCGCAGCAGCGCGGGGGCGAAGTGCTGGCGGATCAGGGTTTCGATGCGGGCGGCGCGTGTCGTCATGATGCAAAACAGATGGGCGCTGGGTTCCATCACGGCAAGCCGGCGCGCGCTGGGGGCGGGCATGCGGGTCGATTCGCGAAAGCCCCTTCCCAAAGGCGCCATCTTTGCCCACAAACCACCGATGACCCGTCGTTCCCAGAGATCCCGGGCCTATGCGCCCGATCCGGGTGCGCCGGGCCGCGCGTGCGACATGCCGGACTGCACCGCAGCCGGTGGCTACCGTGCGCCGCGCTCGCGCCAGACATTGAACGAATACTGGTGGTTCTGCCTGGAGCACGTGCGCGCCTACAACGCCTCCTGGGATTTCTACAAAGGCATGTCCCCGGCGCAGATCGAGGCACAGCTGCGCGCCGACACCTCCTGGCAGCGGCCGAGCTGGCCGCTGGGCCGCCTGGGCGCCGGCGGCCTGCCGGAAGAGGCGCTGCGCGACCCGATGTCCATCCTGGACGCCCTGCACGCCAAGCCGCAGCGCGCCAAGACCGACAAGGCGCCGCAGGAATTGCGCGAGCCGCTGGCCACGCTCGGCCTGGGCTGGCCCGTGACCATGGAAGAACTCAAGTCCCGCTACCACGAGCTTGCCAAGCGCCACCATCCCGATGCCAACAACGGCGACCGTGGTGCCGAGGAACGCCTGAAGACCATCAACCTTGCCTATGCCACGCTGCGCGGAAAGCTTGCCTCCGAGCCCCGGATGGCGGCGGCGGGCTGAACACTGCTAGTCTGCCCCGATACGGTGCGCGGGCATCTGCCTGGCCGTGCCGCCCATGGCTACACATCGCCGTAACCCGGGAGTATCGTCCCCGGAAACATCAGGATTGCTGGCCTATGAACCAGGTTGCCGCCTCCGACCGCCCCGCGCCGACGTCCGCCATCGACATGCCGGACACCACCGTGAACGCCCGCGAGGTGTTCGGGATCGACAGCGATCTCCAGGTGCCGGCCTTCACCACCCGCACCGAGCATGTGCCCGAGCTCGACCCGACCTACCGGTTCGACAAGGAGACCACGCTGGCCATCGTGGCCGGTTTCGCCTTCAATCGCCGCGTGATGATCCAGGGCTACCACGGCACCGGCAAGTCGACGCATATCGAGCAGGTCGCCGCCCGCCTCAACTGGCCCTGCATCCGCGTCAACCTGGACAGCCACATCAGCCGCATCGACCTGATCGGCAAGGACGCCATCGTCCTCAAGGACGGCAAGCAGGTGACCGAGTTCCGCGAGGGCATCCTTCCCTGGGCCCTGCAGCATGCCTGCGCCCTGGTGTTCGACGAGTACGACGCCGGCCGCCCGGACGTGATGTTCGTGATCCAGCGCGTGCTGGAAGTCGAAGGCAAGCTCACCCTGCTCGACCAGAACAAGGTGATCCGCCCGCACCGCAGCTTCCGCCTGTTCGCCACCGCGAACACCGTGGGCCTCGGCGACACCACTGGCCTGTATCACGGCACCCAGCAGATCAATCAGGGCCAGATGGACCGCTGGAACATCGTCTCCACCCTGAACTACCTGCCGCACGGCCAGGAAACCGAGATCGTCATGGCCAAGATGGGCATGGACGCGTCGGACACGAAGGGCAAGAAGCAGATCGAGAGCATGGTGGCGCTGGCCGACCTGACGCGCGCCGGCTTCATCAACGGTGACATCTCCACCGTGATGAGCCCCCGCACCGTGATCACCTGGGCCGAGAACACCCGCATCTTCAACGATGTCGGTTTCGCCTTCCGCCTGTCGTTCCTGAACAAGTGCGACGAGGCGGAGCGCCAGACGGTGGCCGAGTATTTCCAGCGCTGCTTCAACGCGGAAGTCGCCACTGGCGCCTTCATGAAGCGCTGATCCAGGTTCCGTCCCCTACCCCACCCCGGCGGAGCGATCCGCCGGGACGACTTTCCAAAGCGAGGCGGTGATGAGCGGCAGCGGATCCGGTTCCAAGGACAACACGCGAACCGAAGAGTTCAAGCGGGCCACCGCGGGCGTGCTGCGCGCGATCGCGCAGAACAACGAGGTGCAGGTCGCCTTCCAGCCAGGCCCCTCCGGCCTTGCCGGCAAGCGCGCCCGCCTGCCGCTGCCCACCCGCGCGCTGCCGGCCAATGAGATGGCCAAGCTGCGCGGCGCGGCCGACAGCCTCGCCCTGCGCCTGCGCCACCACGACGACGCCGTGCACAACGCCCGCATGCCCGCGCGCCGCGAGGCGAAGGATGCCTACGACGCCATCGAGCAGGCGCGCGTGGAAGTGGTCGGCGCCAAGTTCATGTCCGGCGTGGCCAACAACCTGCGGGCGCGCCTGCAGGAGGAATGCGAAGCCGAGGGCTTCGACCGGATGACCCGCAAGGACCAGCTGCCGGTCCATCAGGCGCTGGCCCTGCTGGCGCGCGAGCGCATGTCCGGCGAGCCGAGCCCGCCGGCGGCGCAGAAGGTGCTGGACCTCTGGCGCGGCACGCTGGGTGAGGGGGCGGACGAGGCGCTGGACGAACTCGCCCGCACCATGGACGACCAGGCCACCTTCACCCGCGCCGCGCGCAAGCTGCTCGCCGCGATGGACCTCGCCGAAGCCGAGGTGGACAGCGACGAGAATGATGAGAACGACGGCGAGGATGGCGGCGAGCAATCCGGCCAGCAGGACAACTCGCAGGACAGCGAAGGCCAGTCCGACAGCGAGAGCGAATCCATGCTCGGCGCCCAGCCCGAGGAAATGGAAGGCGAAGCCGCCGAGGACGAGGGTGCGGAGGATTCCGAGGAGGAAGCCGCCGCCGCCGAAGGCGACGACAAGCCGGGCGGCCCGCAGCCGCGCCGCGACAAGCCGCTGGCCGACAACGAGAATGTCTACAAGCCCTATGTCCGCGCCTTCGACGAGGAAGTGGACGCCGAGGACCTGTGTGATTCCGAGGAACTCGCCCGCCTGCGCCAGCAGCTCGACCAGCAGCTGCAGCACCTGCAGGGTGTCGTCTCCAAGCTCGCCAACCGCCTGCAGCGCAAGCTGATGGCGCAGCAGACCCGCAGCTGGGATTTCGACCTGGACGAGGGCATCCTCGATGCCGGCCGCCTTGCCCGCGTGGTGACCAACCCGCTGCTGGCGCTGTCGTTCAAGCAGGAGCGCGATACGGATTTCCGCGACACCGTCGTTTCCCTGCTGATCGACAATTCCGGCTCCATGCGCGGTCGGCCGATCACCGTGGCCGCCATGTGCGGCGACATCCTCAGCCGCACGCTGGAGCGCTGCGGCGTGAAGGTGGAAGTGCTGGGCTTCACCACCCGCGCCTGGAAGGGCGGGCAGGCGCGCGAGCGCTGGGTGGCCGATGGCAAGCCGCG
>CAMDAM010000228.1 GCA_945888575.1 Asaia bogorensis
GGACGGCCCGGGCGGCGTTCTGTGCGGGGAAAGCAACTCCGTTGGGGACTCCGCCATGCGCGCCTGGGCCGTCGTTGAGAATGAGAAGCCGCTGCAGGAAATCGAGATGCCGACCCCGGAGCCGCAGGGCACCGAGGTGCTGCTGGAGACGACGTATTGCGGCGTGTGCCACTCCGACATCCATATCTGGGAGGGGCGCTACGACCTGGGCGGCGGCAAGGTGATGACGCTGACCGATCGCGGGCTCTCGCTGCCGGTGGCGATGGGGCATGAGATCGTCGGGCGCGTGGTGAAGCTGGGGCCGGATGCCACGGGCGTGAAGGTGGGCGATATCCGCATCGTGTTCCCGTGGGTGGGATGCGGGACCTGCCAAGCGTGCCTGGATGAAGACGACAACATGTGCCTGCAGGGCAAGGCGTTGGGCGTGTTCCAGAACGGTGGCTATGCCACGCACGTGGTGGCGCCGCATCCGCGGCACCTGGTGGACCCCGGCAAGATTCCGCATGCTATCGCGGCGACCTATGCGTGTTCGGGCATTACCGTGTTCTCGGCGATCAAGAAGGTGATGCCGATGGCGCCGACCGAGCCGATTGTGCTGGTGGGTGCGGGCGGGCTTGGTCTGAATGCCATCGCGGTGCTGAAGGCGCTGAAGCACGAGAACATCGTGGTGGTGGATATCGATGCCACCAAGCGGTCGGTGGCGGCGCAGGCCGGGGCGACGAAGACGGTGGATGGCTCCGGCGAGGGGGTGTCTCAGCGGATCATCGAGGCGTGCGGCAAGCAGCCGCTGGCGGTGATCGACCTGGTGAACGGGACGTCTTCGGCCAAGTTCGCGTTCGACAGCCTGCGCAAGGGCGGCAAACTGGTGCAGGTGGGGCTGTTCGGCGGCGAGCTGAACGTGCCGCTGCCGCTGATGCCGATCCGCGCGCTGACGATCCAGGGCAGCTATGTGGGCAACCCGAAGGAGCTGCGCGAGCTGGTGCAGCTGGCCAATGACGGGACGCTGCCGGCGCTGCCGGTGGAGACGGTGCCGCAGCATGAGGCGAACGATGCGCTGATGCGGCTGCGGGACGGCAAGGTGATCGGGCGGCTGGTTCTGAAATCCGAGGTGGCGTGATGGCGAACGATGTTCAGCGTTCCGTTGTTCTGAAGAAGCGCCCCACGGGGGAGCCGGGGCCGGAGAATTTCGAGATCGTCTCGGCGGCGGTGCCACAGCCGGGGCCGGGCCAGGTGTTGACGCGGACGATCTGGCTTTCGATCGATCCCTATATGCGTGGGCGGTTGCGGGAGGTGCAGACCTATGCCGCGCCGATCATGCCCGGGGAGGTGATGACCGGGGAGACGATCGGCGAGGTGATTGCTTCCGGCGATCCCGGCTTCGCGGTGGGTGACATCGTGGGCGGGGCGCGCGGGTGGCAGAGCCATTGCCTGTCGGCGGCGGCCTCGCTGTACAAGGTGGCGCGCGGGTCGGCGCCGCTTTCGGCGTATCTGGGCGTGCTGGGAATGCCGGGGACGACGGCGTATTCCGGCATGAAGGATATCGGGCAGCCGAAGTCCGGCGAGACGGTGGTGATTTCCGCCGCTTCCGGGGCCGTGGGCTCCGTGGCCGGGCAGTTGGCCAAGCGGGCCGGGGCGCGGGTGATCGGTGTTGCCGGCGGGCCGGACAAGTGCCTTTGGGTGCAGGAGGCGTTGGGGTTCGATGCTTGCATCGACCATCGCGTGGGCAATCTGGACGATGCGCTGCGCGAGACCTGCCCGAACGGGATCGACGTGTATTTCGAGAACGTGGGCGGTGCGCTGCAGCATGCGGTGTTCGCGCAGCTCAATCCGTTCGCGCGCGTGGTGATGTGCGGGATGGTGGCGCAGTACAACGAGCAGGAGATGCCGGCGGGGCCCAATCTGGGGTCCGTGGTGGGCAAGCGGGTGCGCATCGAGGGGCTGATCGTTTCGGACAAGCCGGAGCGGTTCGCGGAATGGCGCGCGCTGGCGGCGCCCTGGGTGAAGGAGGGCTCGCTGCATTATCGCGAGACGGTGCTGGACGGGCTGGAAAGCGCGCCCGAGGCGCTGGGTGGCATCCTGCGCGGGGATAATTTCGGCAAGATGCTGGTGAAGGTGGGGGCGGATCCGGCTTAAGGATTCTTCTTTTTCTGTAGAAAAAGAAGCAAAAAGACTTTCATTTGCTGGCGCCGGGTCTGGCCAGGCCGGCACGCGTGCCAGCGAATGAAGTTTTTTTGCTTCTTTTTGTTCACAAAAAGAAGAGTCTTTCTTTGATGCCCCCAGTTGATCATGTGCGCCCCACGGTGCCCTTCGCCGTGGCAACGTTGGCGATCATGGTGTTCACCACCATGGACGCGGTGGTGAAGGCGTTGCCGGCGGGGTTGCCGACCATCCAGGTGGTGGCGATGCGGTTCGCGCTGGGCATTCCGCTGGTGCTGCTGGCGGTGTGGTGGGGGCGGGCGGGGTGGCCGAGTGCGGCTTCGTGGCGGGCGAACGGGCCGCGCGGGCTGCTGACGATTGCCTCGACATTTCTGTTTTTCACGGCGCTGCGGCGGTTGCCGTTCGCGGAGGCGCTGGCGCTTTCGTATTTGGGGCCGCTGCTGGTGGCGACGCTGGCGGCGTTGATCCTGAAGGAGAAGCTGCGGGCGGATGTGCTGGGGGCGGTGCTGCTGGGCCTGGCGGGCGTGGGGGTGATTGCCTGGGGGCCGCTTTCGGAGGCGGAGGGGCTCAGCGGGGATGTGATCGGGATTGCCGCGGCGGTGGGTTCGGCGGTGACCTATGCGCTGAATACGGTGTTGCTGCGGCGGCAGGCGAAGAAGGACAGCGCGACCTCCATCGTGTTGATTTTGCACATCGTGCCGGCGTTCCTGGCCGCACCTTTCGCGGTGGTTGGGTGGCAGGCGCCTTCCGCGCTGGTGTGGGGGGTGTTCGCGCTGGTGGCGGTGCTCGGCGTGTCTGGCCATTTCCTGCTGACCTGGGCGTTCGGGCGGGCGCGGGCGGGGGTGCTGGCGATCGTGGATTACCTGGCGCTGCCGTATGCGGCGGCGGTGGGGTATCTGTTTTTTGGTGAGGTGCCGGCGCTGGCGGTGTGGCTGGGGGCGGGGCTGATCGTGGTGGCGTGCCTGATCGTGACGCGCAGGTAGCTCAGGCGGCCAGTACTTCGAGCACGTGGAGCGCCATCATGCGTTCCTCGTCGGTGTGGCGGACCAGGACGGGTGTGGTGCCGTCGGCGGAGATGGTGGGGGCGTTGGCGGCGTTGCGGGCCGGGTCCAGCGTGATACCGAGGAAGGCGAGGTTTTCGCAGATGGCGGCGCGCAGGGGGGCGGAGTGTTCGCCGATCCCGGCGGTGAAGACCAGGGCATCGAGGCCGCCGAGGCAGGCGGCGAGGGCGCCGATTTCGCGGCGGACGCGCCAGGCGAAGTGGGAGAGGGCGCGGCTGGCCTGCTCGGTGCCGGCGGCTTCGATCTCGCGCACATCCTGGCTGATGCCGGACATGCCCTTGAGGCCGCTGCCGCTGTAGAGCAGGCGGGTGACCTCGGCGAGGGACATGCCCATGGTGCCGAGCAGGTGCAGGATCACGCCCGGGTCGATGCTGCCGGTGCGGGTGCCCATGGGGACGCCATCGAGCGCGGTGAAGCCCATGGTGGTGGCGATGCTGCGGCCGGCCTGCATGGCGCAGAGCGAGGCGCCGTTGCCGAGATGGGCGGCGATGACGCGGCCGGCGGCGAGGTCCGGGTGCTGGGCGGCCAGGGTGCGGGCGATGAATTCGTAGGACAGGCCGTGGAAGCCGTAGCGGCGGATGCCCTGTTCGTAGAATTCCGGCGGCAGGGCGAAGGTTTCGGCTTCCCAGGGCTGGGTGCGGTGGAAGGCGGTGTCGAAGCAGGCGATGTGGGGGACATCGGGGAAATGCGCCATCGCGGCATCGATGCCGGCGAGGTTGTGCGGCTGGTGCAGCGGGGCGAGGGGGATGAGGGATTGGAGGTCGGCGAGCAGGGCGGAGCCGATCTGGGCGGGGGCGGCGTGGTGGGGGCCGCCATGGACCACGCGGTGGCCGACGGCGATGACGCGGGCGGCTGCCAGTCTGCGTTCCAGCAGGCTGATGACGGCGGCGACGGCGGCGGCGTGGGTGGCGGGTTCCGGCAGGGTTTCGGTGGCGAGCTTGGTGCCGGTGGCGTCGTGCGCGGTGAAGCGGGCGCGGGCGCCGATGCCCTCGACCTGGCCGGCGATACGTTCCTGCGGGATGGCGGAGTCGAGCGTGTAGGCGGCGAATTTGAGCGAGGAGGAGCCGGCGTTGAGGACGAGGAGGGCGGCGCGGGCCGGCATCAGTCTTCCAGCAGCGCCACGTCGAGCAGGCGCTCGATCACTTCGGCTTCCTGGGCGCCGGCGATGGCGTGGCGGCCGCCGAGGACGAAGCAGGGCACGCCGTTGATGCCGAGGCGGTGGGCGCGCAGGTTTTCGGCGTGGATGGCATCGTGTTCCGCGTCGCTTTCCAGGAAATCGCGGGCGGCGGCCATGTCCAGCCCGACGGAGCCGGCCAGCGCGGTGAGGATGAAGACGTCGCCGATATCAAGGCCTTCCGTGAAATGGGCGGCGAAGAGGGCCATGGCCAGTTCGTCGGCGCGGCCTTCGCGGGCGGCGAAGCGGACCAGGCGGTGGGCATCGACGGAGGAGGGGGTGCGGCGGATGCGCTCGAAGCGGAAGGTGATGCCTTCGGGGCGGCCGATCTCGGTGATGGAGGCGTAGAGCCGGCGGGCGCGGTCTTCGCCGCCGAACTTGCGCACCACGTAGTCGCTGCGGGCCATGCCGAGGCGGGGCATGTCGGGGTTCAGCAGGAAGGGGTGCCAGACCAGGGTGGAGGCGATGTCGGGCCGGCGGTGCAGGGTGCGCAGGAGGCGCTGGACGCCGAGATAGCACCAGGGGCAGACGAGGTCGTGCACGACCTCGATCATCAGGCGGGCCTTCTGGGGCACGTGGATGTTCATGGCGGGGAGGCTCGCATCGCGTGGCGTGAGTATCGCGGTGGTGGGGCACGGAGCGCAAGCGGCGGCTGGCGCCGATGGTGCTGAACTAGGAATGAAGATTTGATATCATGATATTGATATATTTTGATGGTGCGCAACCTTCATAGGGCAGGTGATTGATATGAACAATTCTAGTGATGGGGAGATACCACTATGATGTGGGATGATCATGAAACAAAAAGACCCCGCGTTGCCGCGGGGCCCTTCCGGTCCGGCTGGGCCGGGGATCAGTAGCCGATCGGCTCCTTGAGCGACTGCTCCCACTTGCCGTTCTTGACCACCGCCACGTAGCTCTTGTTGGAGCCCTGGCGGATGTTGGGGCCGTAGCTCATCGACGGCGAGCCGAAGATGTCGTCGAAGTTCTTGATGCTCTCCATGCCGGCGATGAAGCTGTCCAGCGTGAGGGTGCGGCCGGCGTTCTGCAGGCCCTGGATCAGCACCTGGGCGGCGGAATAGCCGATCTGGGCGGCGAAGTTGGGGTCGCGGCCGTACTTGTCGCGGTAGTTCTTCAGGAAGGCCTGCACCGCCGGGCGCGGGTCGTCCTTGCCGACGAAGAGCACGGAGGTCATGCATTCCATGCCTTCGGTGACGCCGCCGGGGACTTCGGCCACGGCGCTGTCATAGGCGGCGACCTGGCCCATGATCGGCACGTCCCAGCCCGTTTTGCGGACGGCGGCGACGATCTGGTTGGTGTCGCGCACGATGGTGCCGAGCAGGATGGCGTCGCAGCCGGCATCCTTCAGCTTGGCCACCGAGGCGGAGAAGTCGGCGTCGGTCGGCTTGTGCGCGGTTTCGGCGGCCAGCGACATGTTCATCGCCTTGAGCTGGTCGCGGGCGCCATCCATCACGTCGCGGCCGAAATCGGTGTCCTGGTACATCGCGCAGATTTTCTTCTTGCCGCGTTCTGCGAGCAGCTTCACGGCGGAACGCATCTGGTCGTAGTACGAGGAGGCGAGGCCGAACTTGAGGCGGTGATACGGCGCATACATCGAGCGGGCCGAGGTGAGCGGGAACATGTTCGGCACGCCCTTGGAGAGCTGGTCGGGCATGACCGCGTTGTTCATCGGCGTGCCGCCATTGGCGATCAGCAGGAACACGTTGTCGCGGTTGATCAGCTTGTTGGCGGCCTGGATGGAGCGCGGCACCTGGTACTGGTTGTCTTCCAGGATGTAGCGGATCTTGCGGCCATGGATGCCGCCCTTGGCGTTGATCTCATCGAACGCCATGCGGATGGCGTTGGAGTTGTTGACGCCCCAGGCGACGGTGACGCCGGAGAGGTCGGTATAGGTGCCGATCACGATTTCCGTGTCGGTGACGCCGCGCACGGCCTGTGCGTTGGCGGAGAACGGCAGGACCGCGGAGAGCGCAAGTGCGCCCGCGGCGGCCAGGATGTGTCGACGCATTCGTCCCTCCTTCAATCTCGCCGGAATTCTGTGGGGCGTGCGCCCCGGCCGCGTGCCTGCCGACGGTTCAGGCGACGCGGCTTGTCTCTTCCGCCGCCATCTCTTCGACGAGCGGGCGGAAACGCTGCAGCACCACCGCGCGGCGGAGCTTCATCATGGGTGTCAGCTCCGGATCGTCCGGCGCGAGGGCGCGGTCGAGCAGGCGGAAGCGGGCGATGCGGCGATTGCCGGGGGCGCGGCCGTTGGCGGCCTCCACGGCCTGGGCGACGAGGGCCAGGGCCTCCGGCGCGCGCAGCAGGCCCTGGAAGCCGGTGAAGGCGATGCCGTTCTGCTGCGCCCAGCCTTCCAGCGCTTCCTGCTCCACCATCAGCAGGGCGATGAGCTGGCTGCCCTGCTGCAGCACCAGCGCGTCGGCGATGTAGGGGCTGAGGGCCAGCTCGTTCTCGATCGTGGCGGGGCTGAGTTGGGTGCCGTCGGGCAGGGTGAGCACGTCTTCGGTGCGGCCGGCCAGGGCGAGCATCCCGCCTTCGAGGCGGCCGAGATCGCCGGTGCGCAGCCAGCCATCGGCGAAGGCGGCGCTGGTGGCTGCCTCATCGCGCCAGTAGCCGGCACAGACATGGGCGCCGCGGACGAGGACCTCGCCTGCCGGGGAGACGGCGACCTCGCCATGGCCGACGGTAGCGCCGACGCTGCCATGGACGAGGCGGCCCTGGGGCGTGGCGGTGGCCAGGCCACCGCATTCGGTGAGGCCGTAGACCTCGCGCAGGTCGATGCCCATGACGCGGTACCAGCGCAGCAGGGCGGGGGAGACGGGGGCGCCGCCGACCCAGGCGACGCGCAGGCGATCGAGCCCGATGGCGGCGCGGACGCGCTTGAGCACCAGCGCATCGGCGAGGCCGGCGAGCGGCGAGGCCTGCCCGCTGCGGCCGGCGAGTTCGGCATCGACGCCGCGCGAGGCGGTGGCCAGCGCCCAATCGAAGGCCGCACTTTGCAGGCGGGTTGCGCCGGCGGCGGCGACGGCGACGCGGGCGTAGAATTTCTGCCAGACGCGCGGGATGGCGATCATCACCGTGGGGCGGACCTCGGCGAGGTTCTCCGGCACGGTTTCGGCGTTCTCGACCAGGTTGCTGACGGTACGGGCGTGGAGCGAGAGGTAGAGGCCGAGGACGCGCTCGGTGATCTGGCTGGGCGGCAGGAACGCCAGGCGCTCATCCTGCGGGCCGAGGCCGGTCATGGCGGCGGCGCCTTCGAGCTGGGCCATGATGTTGCGATGAGTGAGCATCACGCCGCGCGGCGCGCCGGTGGTGCCGGCGGTGTAGGCGAGGACGGCGAGGTCATCGGGCGCGATGGCGGCGATGCCCTGGTCCCAACCGGTGGGGTGGGCGCGGTCGGCGGCTTCGCCGGCGGTGGCGAGGGTGTCCAGGCCCACGCACATGGGGTCGCTGAAGTCGCGCAGGCCCTTCATGTCCATGATGACGATGCGCTTCAGGGCGGGGCAGCTCTCGCGGAGCTGCAGCACCTTGTCCAGCTGTTCCTCGCCTTCGACGAAGACGGTGGTGCAGCCGGAATCCTGCAGCATGGCGGCAACGGCCGGGCCGCCATCGGTGGGGGTGAGGCCGAGGCTGACGGCGCCAATCGAGAGGATGGCGAGGTCGGCCGCGATCCAGTCTGGCGTGGCTTCCGAGAGGATGCCGACGACCTCGCCGGGCTGGACGCCGCCGGCGCGGAGCGCGGAGCCGATGGCGCGCAGGCGGGCGCCGAGCTCGGACCAGGAAATGGCGCGCCAGATGCCGCGTTCCTTGCGGCG
>CAMDAM010000229.1 GCA_945888575.1 Asaia bogorensis
GCCTGCTCGATGGCGGTGGCCAAGGCGAGCAGGCGGGCATCGTCGCCGTGCCGCCCAACGAGTTGCAGGCCGAGGGGGCGGCCGCGCGGGCCGAGGGCGCAGGGGATGGAGATGGCGGGCACGCCGGCGAGGCTGAAGGGGCGGGTGTAGGGGGCGGTGTCTGGCCGGCTGAAGGCGGTGGTGAAATCGAGGTCGGCGGCTTCGTCGGGGGTGGTGGGGAGGATCAGGGCGTCGGCGTTGGCGAAGGCGGCATCGAGTTCGGCGCAAAGGGTGGCGCGCAGGCGGGTGGCATCAGCGAGGGCTTCGGGGGGGATGAGGGCGCCGATGGCGAAGCTGCGGCGGGTGAGGGGGTTGAGCTTGTCGGGCGTGGCGGCCAGCGCGTGGCGCCAGAGGGCGAAGGCTTCGCTGCGGGCGATGAGGAAATAGCAGGCGTTGAAGAGGTGCGCGGAGGGCAGGGGGGCTTCGGCGATGCTGGCGCCGTGGCGTTCGAGCGTGGCGCAGGCTTCGGCCAGGGCCGTTGCCATGGCTGGGGTGGGCGGGCTGTGGCGCAGCAGGGCGTGGGGGATGGCCAGGCGCAGGCCGTGGAGGGGGATGGGCGGGTGCGCGGGCTCGGCGGCCATGATGGCGTGGAGCAGGGCGCAGGCGGCGGCGGTGCGGGCGAGGGGGCCGATCACGTCCAGGCTCTCGGCGAAGGGGATGGCGCCCTGGAGCGGGATCTTGCCGTGGGTGGGCTTGCAGCCGGCGAGGCCGCAGAAGGCGGCGGGCAGGCGGATGGAGCCGCCGGTGTCGCCACCCAGGGCGGCCATGGCCATGCCGGAGGCGACGGCCACCGCGCTGCCGTTGGAGGAGCCGCCGGGGTCGGCGCCGGGGGCCCAGGGGTTGATGGCGGGGGGCTGGGGGGAGTCCTGGCTGGGGCCGCCCACGGACATTTCCCAGCAGGTGGCCTTGCCGAGGATGATCGCACCGGCGGCGCGCAGGCGGGCGACGGCGGGTGTGTCCTGCGTTGCAGGGGCGGCGTTGGCGTAGAGGCGGGCGTTGGCGGTGGTGGGCAGGCCGGCCGCGTCGAACGCGTCCTTCACCGCAATGGGGATGCCGGCGAGCGGGAGGGTTTTGCCGCGGACGGCCTCGGCCTGGGACAGCGCCGTCGGGTCCAGCGTGGCCATGGCGTGCAGGGCCGGGTTGGCCTGCGCGATGCGGGCGAGGTGGGCGCTGGCGTGGGCCACCGGGTCGAGCCGGCCGGCGGCGATGGCGGCGGCGGTTTCGGCCAGCGTCATGTCGGGGCTGCCTGCGCGACGACTTCGATGGTGCGGGCCAGCATCTCCTGCTGGGCGGCGAGGAAGGCGATGTCTTTCGGCGGCAGGGTGATGCCCGCCCGGGCCAGTGCGGCGCGGACCGGTTCGGTCGGGTCTGTGGCGGGGGGCGACTCCATGAGGTGATGTTGCCCGGCGCCGCCGCCTAAGCCTAGCCTTCGTGCAAACGGGGGAACGGGACATGGCCGAGGCGCAGCAGGATTACATCGTTGTCGGTGCCGGGTCGGCCGGGGCGGCGCTGGCGGCGCGGCTGACGGAGGATCCGAACACACGGGTGCTGCTGGTGGAGGCCGGCCGCGCGAGCCATCCGGTTTCGCGGTTTCCGATCAGCTTCGGGCTGCTGATCGACAACCCGGCGGCTAACTGGCGCTATTTCTCCGAGCCGGAGCCGAACACCAACAACCGGTCGATCCCGGTGCCGCGCGGCAAGCTGCTGGGTGGGTCATCGAGCATCAACGGGCTGGTTTATGTGCGCGGGCAGCCGCTGGATTTCGACACCTGGGCGCAGATGGGCTGCCGGGGATGGTCCTATCGCGACGTGGCGCCGGTGTTCCAGCGGATGGAAAGCTACGTGAAGGGCGGCGACGAGGTGCGCGGGGGCGGCGGGCCGCTGCGGGTGGGCGAGGTGCCGGACGAGAACCCGATCTTCGATGCGCTGTTCGCCGCGGCCAATCACCTGGGGATCAAGCGCAACCCGGACTACAACGGGCCGGACCAGGAAGGGATCGTGAAGACGCAGACCACGATCCATAACGGCCGGCGGATGAGCACGGCGCATTGCTACCTGGACCCGGCGCGGGGGCGGCCTAATCTGCGGATCGTGACCGAGGCGCACACCACCAAGGTGCTGCTGGAAGGCACGCGCTGCGTGGGCATCGAATACGAACAGGCGGGCAAGCGCGTGCGCGCGCTGGCGGGGCGGGAGGTGATCCTGTGCGCCGGGGCGGTGGCCACGCCGCAGCTTCTGGAACTCTCGGGGATCGGGCAGCCGGAGCTGCTGTCCTCACTGGGGATCGAGGTGAAGCATGCGCTGCCCGGCGTGGGGGAGAATTTCCGCGACCACCTGAATGCGCGCATCGTCTGGCGGGTGAAGGTGCCGGGCCTGTCCTACAACACGCGGGCGCGCGGGCTGGGGCTGCTGAAGGAGGCGCTGATCTACGCGACCTCCCGCACCGGGTTCTACAGCCTGCCCTCGGCGCCGATGCTGGCCTTCCTCAAAACGCGCAAGGAGCTGGAGACGCCGGATGTGCAGATGCACCTGGTGCCCTATGCGGTGAAGAACCCGAAGAAGCGCCAGCTGCACGAATGGCCCGGCATGACGATTTCCGTCTATCAGCTGCGGCCGGAGAGCCTGGGGAGCATCCATATCCGCTCCGGCAATCCGCACGACCAGCCGGCGATCAAGTTCAACTTCCTCGCCGACCCGATCGACCAGCGCACGATGGTGGACGGGTTCCGGCTGGTGCGCAGCATCGCCAACGCGGCGCCGATGGAGGCGTTTCGCGGGGACGAGCACTCGCCGGGGGTGGAGGTGGCGAGCGACGAGCAGATCCTGGACTGGATCCGGCGCAATTCGGAGACCGCCTACCACCCGATCGGCACCTGCCGGATGGGGCCGCAGGCGAATTGCGTGGTGGACGACCAGCTGCGGGTGCACGGGATCGCGGGGCTGCGGATTGCCGATGCCTCGATCTTCCCGACCATGCCGAGCGGGAACACCAATGCGCCGAGCATCATGGTGGGCGAGAAATGCGCCGATCTGATCCGGCAGGGGGCGATGGCCCAGGCTGCCTAGTGGGGGGCGGCCTAGACCTGCACGGCCTTCATCGCGCCGGCGGGATAGCGCAAGCCGGACGCCGCGCCGACCGGCACGGCGGCGGAAATGGCGGCGACCTCGTCGGCTGACAGGCTGAGCGCCGCGGCACCGAGGTTCTCCTCCAGCCGTGCCAGGTGGCGCGTGCCAGGGATGGCGACGACATCCTCGCCCTGCGCCAGGAGCCAGGCGAGGGTGAGCTGGGCCGGCGTGCAGCCCTTGGCGCGCGCGAAGGCCTCCACCTTTGCCACCAGCGCGCGGTTGGCGGCGAAGTTGGCTTCCTGGAAACGGGGATGGGCGGCGCGGCGGCCATCCACCTGGGCGAACTCCTGGATCGCGCCGGCGAGGAAGCCGCGCCCGAGCGGGCTGTAGGCGACGAAGCCGATGCCGAGCTCGCGGGTGACAGAGAGGGTTTCCTCGGCCTCCGCGCGATAGAGCAGGGAGAATTCGGTCTGCACCGCGGCGATGGGGTGCACCGCGTGGGCGCGGCGGATGGTGGCGGGGGCGGCCTCGCTGAGGCCGAGGAAGCGAATTTTTCCTTGCTCGACCAGGCGAGCCATGGCGCCGACCGTGTCCTCGATCGGCACGGTCGGGTCGACGCGGTGCTGGTAGTAGAGGTCGATCATCTCGACCCCCAGCCGCTTCAGCGACGCCTCGCAGGCTTGCTGCACGTACTCGGGCCGGCCGTTCACGCCGTTGGGGCCGCCGGGGTTCTGCGTCTGGCCGAACTTGGTGGCGAGGATGACCTTGTCGCGCAGGCCTTTCAGCGCGCGGCCCAGCACCGTCTCGTTATGGCCCCAGCCATACATGTCGGAGCTGTCGAAGTGATCCACGCCGCGGTCGATGGCGGCGCGGATCAAGGATTCGGAAACGGCATCGTCGGCGTCGCCATAGACGCCGGAGAGCGACATGCAGCCGAGGCCGATGGTCGTGACACTGGGGCCGGCGGTTCCGAGCTGGCGGTGCGGCAGTGTGGGCATGGGTCTCTCCCTCCGGGCGGCGGCCAGAGCCTAGGCGGGTACCAGCACCGTGGCCACGGCCTGGGCGGCGATGCCTTCCATGCGGCCGGTGAAGCCGAGCTTCTCGGTGGTGGTGGCCTTCACGCTGACGCGGCCGGGGTCGATGCCCAGCAGGTCGGCGAGGCGGGCCATCATGGCGGCGGCGTGGGGGGCGATCTTGGGGCGTTCGCAGATCAGGGTGACATCCACGTTGGCGATGGTGCCGCCCTTGGCGCGGACGAGGTCGCCGGCGTGGCGCAGGAAGATGGCGCTGTCCATGTCCTTGTAGGTCATGTCGCTGGGGGGGAAGTGGCGGCCGATATCGCCTTCCGCCAGCGCGCCGTAGATCGCGTCGCACAGGGCGTGGATGCCGACATCGGCATCGGAGTGGCCGGCGAGGCCACGTTCGTGCGGGACATCGATGCCGCAGAGGATCAGGCGGCGGTTCTCGGCGAGGATATGGACGTCGTAGCCGGTGCCGACGCGGGGCAGGAGCGTGGGGGTCAGGATGCGCTCCATGCGGATGAGGTCCTCGGGCCAGGTGATCTTGATGTTGTCCTCGTGGCCGGGAACCAGGGCAACGCCGTGGCCGGCGGCTTCGAGGAGGGAGGCGTCGTCGGTGGCGCCTTCCGGGGTGGTGCGGTGCAGGGCGAGCAGGAGGGGGTAGCGGAAGGCCTGCGGGGTTTGGGCGCGGAACAGGCCGGTACGGTCGACGGTGGCGGCGATGGTGCCGTTGTGGCCGCGCTTGAGGGTGTCGGCGACCGGCACGGCGGGGATGGCGCCAGGGTATGTGGCCAGTGCCTCGGCCAGGGCGGCGATTGTGCCGGGCGGGATGAAGGGGCGGGCGGCGTCGTGGACCAGCACGATATCAGGCGCCTCGGCGGCCAGGGCTTCGAGCCCGGCGCGGACGCTGGCCTGGCGGGTGGTGCCGCCGGGGACGGGGGGGCGGTGCGGCAGGCCGGCGAGGGCGGCCGTGATCGGGGCCGCTTCGCCGACCGGCTGGATCAGGATGCCGGCGCGGGCCAGCGCCTCCGCCGCATGGCGGATCACCGGGCGGCCGGCGCAGGCCAGGAACTGCTTCGGCGTGTCGGCGCCGAAGCGCTGGCCGCTGCCGGCGGCGACGAGCACGCAGGCGATGCGGGGCGAGGCGGGGAGCGGGGGCAGGGTGGTCATGCCGCAGACTCGCCCTGGGCCGCAGTGGCGTCAACGGGGCCCAAATCGCCCAAGGAATACGTTGCGTGACACCGAAGCACCCACTACTTTGCCCAAATCATGGGCATTCCCGACTCCTTACCGTCCCGTCTCCGTCCCATCGACCTCGGCGGCGGCGTGGTGATCGACACGCCGGTGATCCTGGCGCCGATGTCTGGCGTGACGGATCTGCCGTTCCGCCGGCTGGCGCGCGAGCTGGGCGCGGGGCTCGTGGTGTCTGAAATGATCGCCTCCTGGGCGATGGTGCGCGAGAACAAGGCAACGCTGCGCATGGCGGCGATGGACGGCAAGCCGACCTCCATCCAGCTCGCCGGCTGCGACCCCGAGGCGATGGCGGAGGCGGCGCGCATCGCGGTGGCCAAGGGTGCCGATATCGTCGACATCAATTTCGGCTGCCCGGTGAAGAAGGTGGCCGTGGGCCAGATGGCCGGCAGCGCGCTGATGCGCGACGAGATCGGCGCGGCGCGCATCCTGGAGGCCACCGTGAAGGCGGTGAACGTTCCGGTGACGCTGAAAATGCGCATGGGCTGGGACCACAACTCGCTCAACGCGCCGAAGCTTGCGCGGATCGCCGAGGAATGCGGCATCCGGCTGGTGACGGTGCACGGCCGCACGCGGCAGATGTTCTACACCGGCACGGCGGATTGGGATTTCATCGCCAGCGTGAAGGCGGCGACGAAGCTGCCGCTGATCGCCAATGGCGACATCACGACGGAAGAAGATGCGGCCGAGGCGCTGCGGCGCTCCGGCGCGGATGGGGTGATGGTGGGGCGCGGCTGCTACGGCCGGCCCTGGTTCCCCGCCCAGGTGGCGCATTACCTGCAGACCGGGGAGCGGATTCCGGAGCCGGATCTCGCGGCGCAGAAGGACATCATGCTGCGCCACTACGCGGCAATGCAGCTGCATTTCGGCACCGAGCCCGGCATGCGCTTGGCCCGCAAGCACCTGTCCTGGTATTCGCGCGGGCTGCGCGGATCGGCGGATTTCCGCGCCACCGTGATGCGGCTGCCCGATGTGCCCGCGGTGCTGGAGGCGATCGACCGGTTTTACGACCCGCTGATCGAGCGCGGCGAGCAGCGGGTGCGCGAGCGCCTGCCGGATTCCGAGATGGCCGAAGCCGCATGAGGAACATGCTGCGGACCGCGGTGCGGCTGGCGGAACGGCGCCGGCCGGTGGCGCCGCCCGATTCCACGGCAATGCTGGCCGCCCTGCCGGTGCCGGTGGTGGTGCTGGACCGGGAGAACCGGCTGCGCTTCCTGAACCATGCCGGCGAGCAGTTCCTGGGCATTTCCGCCTCCGCCGCCGCGCAGCTGTCGCTGGTGGATTTCCTGGCCGCGGACAACCCGCTCTTCCTGCTGGTCGACCAGGTGCGCCAGCACGATGCGCGGGTGGCAGACCACGACATGGCGCTGGAAGGCCCGCGGCTGAAGCGCATGAACATCGCCGTGCAGGGCGCGCCGCTGCCGGAGGAGCCCGGCGCGGTGGTGCTGGTGCTGCACGATGCCACGGCGGCCCGCGCGCTGGACCGCCAGCTGACCGTGCGGGGTGCCGCGCGCTCCGTGGCCGGGCTCGCGGCCACGCTGGCGCATGAGGTGAAGAATCCGCTCTCGGGCATCCGCGGGGCCGCGCAGCTTCTGGAAGGCAGTGTCTCCGAGGCCGACCGCGAGCTGACCGTGCTGATCCGCGACGAGGCGGACCGCATTCGCGACCTGGTGGACCGTATGGAGGCGTTCGGCGAGAAGCCGGTGCAGTACGGCCCGGTGAACATCCATCGCGTGCTGGAGCATGTGCGGCGGCTGGCGCAATCGGGCTTCGCCGCCTCGATCCGCTTCACGGAGCTGTACGACCCCTCCCTGCCGCCGGTGCACGGCAACCGCGACCAGCTGGTGCAGGTGATCCTGAACCTGGTGAAGAACGCGGCCGAGGCGATCGTGCAGGGCGACGTGATGCACGGCGAGATCCACATGATCACCGGCTTCCAGCACGGGGTGCGGCTGGCGGCCCCGGGCAGCGATGCGCGGCGGCATTTGCCGCTGTTCGTGATCGTGCGCGACAACGGGCCGGGCATTCCGGACGATATCCGCCCGCATCTGTTCGACCCGTTCGTCAGCGGCAAGCCCTCCGGCAGCGGGCTTGGGCTGGCGCTGGTGGCCAAGATCGTCAGCGACCATGGCGGGCTTGTGGAGGTGGAGAGCCGCGGCGGACGGACGGAGTTCCGCCTGATGCTGCCGATGGTCGACGAAGAGAGCCAGAACTGAGGCCGGCGTCACTGAAAGATCGCGTGCCATGAGTGCCACCCCGCCCACCATCCTTGTTGCCGACGACGACCGGTCGATCCGCACCGTGCTGACGCAGGCGCTGGGCCGATCCGGCTACCAGGTGCGCAGCACCGGCACCGCCAGCATGCTGTGGCGCTGGGTGGAGGAGGGCGAGGGCGACCTCGTCATCACCGACGTGATGATGCCGGACGGCAACGGGCTGGACCTCATTCCGCGCATCCGCCGGCTGCGGCCGGAGCTGCGGATCATCGTGATGTCCGCGCAATCCACGCTGATGACGGCGGTGAAGGCGACGCAGCGCGGGGCGTTCGAATACCTGCCCAAGCCGTTCGACCTGACCGAGCTGCTCTCGGTGGTCGGCCGCGCGCTGATCGCCCCTTCCGGCGAGGCGCCTCCGTCCCCGGTGCCGGCGCGCGACGGCGACGAGAAGCTGCCGCTGATCGGGCGTTCGGCCGCGATGCAGGAGATCTATCGCACCATCGCCCGGCTCACGACCGCGGACCTCACCGTGATGATCAACGGCGAGAGCGGCACCGGCAAGGAGCTGGTGGCACGCGCCCTGCACGATTACGG
>CAMDAM010000230.1 GCA_945888575.1 Asaia bogorensis
CGGCTGTTCAGCAACGATCTGCGCCCGGTGCGGCTGGCGCGCGATTTGGGCATTGCCGCGGTGAACCGGATCGGGCCGCTGAAGCGGTTGTTCATGCGGCGCGCGATGGGGGTGGGCTGACAGCGCCACGCGGGAGGGTGCCGCGGCCCTGCGTGGCGGGCGGCTCGATCAGCCCGCATGTGCCCGCCGGGTGACCCCGGAAGGCGGCTCGGCACGTGGTCCGCGGCAGCCGGGCAATGCCGGCGGCGCTGCTGGGGTTCCCACAAACGAAAACCGCCCGGAGGGTTTCCCCTCCGGGCGGCGTTCGTTGTGGCAGGTGGGATCAGCGGGTCTGCTGGATCGCCGAGAGCACCCAGCGGTCGCCGGCGCGGCGGGCGAAGGTCCACACCTCGGTGATCATGCTGCGGGTGGTGGCATCGCCTTCCACCACGCGGCCACCGCGGTCGCGGGTGACGTCCAGCGCCGAGAAGCGCATGGCGACGGTGGCGTATTCCATGCCGTCCTCGCCCCACGCCTCGGCCAGGTCGCCCTGCTCCAGCTTCACGTCGCGCACTTCGTTGCGCAGGCCCTGGCGCTCCATGTCGGAGAGCTGTTCGCCGAAGTAGGCGGCCATCTCCGGCGTGGTGAACTGGCGCAGCGCACCCTCGTCACCGGCCGACCAGGCGCCCTGGACGGACTGCAGCAGGGTCTCGAACGCCTTGTAGTCCTCCGGGTAGATCGCCACCGGAGCGGCCTGCGGCGCGGCGCCGCCGCCCATGGCACCCATGCCGGTGCGGTTCATCATGCCCTGGTCGGGCGTGCCCTGGCGTTCCATGCCCATCGGGCCGGTGGCCAGCGCGGGCTGGTTGCGGCGGCGGAACCAGCGGACGGCGAACATCACCAGCATGGCGACGAGGCCGACCTGCAGGATCAGGCCGAGGAAGCCCATGAAGCCGGCCATGCCGCTGAAGAAGCCGCCGCCCATCAGCATGCCGATCAGGCCGGCGCCGAGCAGGCCGCCCATGAGGCCGCCCATCAGGCCGCCGCCGAACAGGCCGCGGGACGGCTGGGCCGCCGTGGCGGCGCCGGCCGTGGCCGGGCTGCCGGGCTGGGTGGTGCTACGCTGCATCGGGGCGGCGGTGCCGGGGGCGGTGTTGGTGGCCGGCGGCGCGCTGTAGGTGCGGCTGCCACGGCTGCCCTGGGAACTGCCGCGTCCGGCCGCAGCGTCGGCCAGGGTCGGTGCCAGCACGAGTGCCAGCGCGGCGATGGCGGCCAGAAGGTTGAAGCGGCGCATGAAAATTTGCTCTCCCTGAGGGTTATCGTTCAGCCCAGAAGATATAACGCAACCGCACGCGTTTTCGAGCGCTGATCAACTACCGGCGAGTGTCATTTCCGTAATGCGCACGCTGGGTGAATCCATCCCACGCCGCAGGCGCAGATCGTTGGCGGCCACCAGGCCTGCGAAGATGTCTTGCAGGCGGCCGGCGATGGTCACTTCCGCCACGGGTTCGGCCAGCACGCCATCGCGGATCATGAACCCGGCCGCACCCCGGCTGTAGTCGCCGGTGACGCCGTTCACGCCCATGCCGATCATCTCCGTGACGTAGAGCCCCTCCTTGATGTCGGCCATCAGCTCCGCCGGCGAGAGCGTGCCGGGGGCGAGGTAGAGGTTGGTGGGGCCCGGGGAGGGCGGGCCGCCGGTGCCGCGGCTGGCATGGCCGGTGGAGACGAGGCCGAGCTGGCGGGCGCTGCGGCTGTCCAGCAGCCAGGTGGTGAGGATGCCGTTTGCCACCAGCTCCATGCGCTGGCCGGCCACGCCTTCGCCGTCGAACAGGCGCGAGCGCAGGCCGCGATGGCGGTGCGGGTCGTCGATGATGGTGATGCCGGCCGGGAAGACCTGCTTGCCCATGCTGTCCTTGAGGAAGCTGGTGCCGCGGGCCACCCCGGCACCGTTGATCGCGCCGGCGAGGTGGCCGAGCAGGCTGGCGGCCACGCGGGGGTCGAACACCACCGGCAGCTTGCCGGTTTTCGGGCGGGTGGGGTTGAGGCGGCGCACGGCCCGTTCCCCGGCGTTGCGGCCGATCAGGGCGGGGTCCTCGAGATCGGACAGGTGAACGGCCGAGGTGTAGTCGTAATCCCGCTGCATGCCGGTGCCGGTGCCGGCCAGGGCGGTGGCGGAGATGGAATGGCCGGTGCGCACCGTGCGCCCGGCAAAGCCGGCGGAGGTGACGAGCACGATCTCGGTGCGCGAATACCCGGCCGAGCCGCCTTCGGAATTGGTGACGCCGGAAACGGCCAGGGCGGCTGCCTCGGCGGTGTTGGCGGCTTCGATCAACGCCGCGGCATCGGGCTCGGCGGGGTCATCAAGGTCGAGGTCGAGCGCCTTCACCGGCCCGGCTTCGGCCGCCAGCCCGCCATGCGGGTCTTCCGGGACGACCTTGGCCATCGCCACGGCGCGTTCGGCCAGGGCGGCGAATCCGGCGGGGTCGACGGCGGTGGAGGAGACGATGGCCTGGCGCTTGCCCACGAACACCCGCAGGCCGAGATCGCGGCCCTCGGCACGTTCCAGCTGCTCCGTTTGGCCCAGGCGGCGCTGCACGGAAAGCGAGGTGCCCGCCACCAGCACGGCATCGGCCGCATCCGCCCCCGCCGCCCGGGCGCGGGCGATGAGGTCGGCCATCAGGGTGAGGGCATCGCTCATGCCGCGAGCCTTTCGCGGATGCGGGTGACGTCTGGCACCTGCCCGGCCGGGCCCATGGCGGCCAGGGTGGGGGCGGAGCGGAACAGGCGGGCGGCGGCGCGCTGCACGTCGGCCACGCCCACGGCCTCGATCTTCTGCACCGTCTCGGCGGTGGGGATCACGCGGCCGAAGACCTGGATCTGGCGGGCGAGCTGCTCGCAGCGGCTGCCGGTGCTTTCCAGGGACATCAGCAGCCCGGCCTTCACCTGGGCGCGGGCGCGGGCCAGTTCGGCCAGGGAGACCTCGCCCTGCACCTTCTGCAGCTCATCGAGCGTGACGGGGATCAGCTCCGCGGCCTCGCTTTCGCCGGTGCCGGCATAGATGCCGAACAGCCCGCCATCCATGCAGGGGGCGGTGAAGGAATAGATCGAATACACCAGCCCGCGCTTCTCCCGCACCTCCTGGAACAGGCGCGAGGACATGCCCCCGCCGAGCAGGGTGGAGAGCAGCATGGTCGGGTAGAAATCCGGGTCGGCATAGGCGACCGAGGGGAAACCGAGCACGATGTGCACCTGATCCAGGTCGCGGTCCTCGCGGAACTCGCCGCCGCCATAAAGGCCGGGCAGGGCCGGCGGGGGGGCGTGCAGCGGCAGGTCGGCGAAGTGGCGGGCCGCCAGCTCCACGAAATGCTCGTGCTCCAGGTTCCCCGCCGCGGCCACCACGGTGTTGGCGGCCGTGTAGTGCCGCTTCATGTAGCCCATCAACGAATCGCGCTTCATGGTGCGGATGCGCTGCTCCGTGCCCAGCACCGGGCGGCCCATCGGCTGGCCGGGATAGGCGGTTTCCTGGAAGTGATCGAACACGATGTCATCCGGCGTGTCGTTCGCCTGGCCGATCTCCTGCAGGATCACGCCGCGCTCGCGTTCCAGCTCGTCGGGGTCGAAGGTGGAGTGGGTGAGGATGTCGCCAATGAGGTCGGCGCCCAGCGCCATGTCTTCCTTCAGCACCTTCACGTAGTAGGCGGTCTGTTCGCGCGCGGTATACGCGTTGATGTGGCCGCCCACCGCCTCGATCTCCTCGGCAATCTGAGCTGCCGTGCGGCGTTCCGTGCCCTTGAAGGCCATGTGCTCCAGGAAGTGGCTGGCGCCGTTCTCGTCCGCCGTCTCGTGCCTTGTGCCGGCGGCCACGTAGGCGCCGAGCGAGACGGTCTCCACCCGGTCCATCCGCTCCGTGACGACGGTAAGGCCGGAGGGCAGGCGGGTGACGCGGATGGCGTCGCCAGCGGAAATGGGGGTCTTCTCGCTCATGCGGCGTTCCTCAGCACGGTGGCGCGCACGCGGGCCTCGATGGCGGCGAGGTCGGCGGGCAGGCGGGTGTAGCGTTCGGGGCGATCATAGAGGTCGGCAAGGGCGGCCGGCAGCGCGGGGCGCTGGCCGGTGGCGCGCTCCATCGCGTCGGGGAACTTGGCCGGGTGGGCGGTGGCCATCGCCACCATGGGAATGCCATGACCCGGCATGTGGGCCCGCCCGGCCGCGATGCCAATGGCCGAATGCGGGTCGGCCAGGTAGCGCGCGGATTCGTGCAGGCGGCGGATCTCCGCCAGCGTGCCCTCGTCGTCCAGGGTGTGGCTGTGGAACACGGCGGTGGCGCGCTGCCAGGAGGCGTTGGGCACTTCCATGCGCCCGGTGGCGCGGAAGCTGGCCATGGTGGCGGCGGTGGCGGCGCCGTCGCGGTCCAGCAGCTCGAACAGCAGGCGCTCGAAGTTGGAGCTGACCTGGATGTCCATGCTGGGGGAAAGGCTGGGTTCCACCGCGCGCATGCTCATGTCGTTGCCGGCGATGAAGCGGCTGAGGATGTCGTTGCGGTTGGAGCCGATCACCAGGCGGGCCACCGGCAGCCCCATGCGCCGTGCCGCCCAGGCGGCCAGCACGTTGCCGAAATTGCCGGTGGGCACGGCGAAGGCCACCTCCCGGTCCGGGGCGCCCAGCGCCAGGGCGGCGGCGACGTAGTAGGGGATCTGGGCGGCCACGCGGGCCCAGTTGATCGAGTTCACCGCGGAAAGACTCACCTCCCGGCGGAAGGGTGCGTCGGCGAACATCGCCTTCACCAGGTCCTGGCAGTCGTCGAAGCTGCCATCCACGGCGATGTTGCCCACGTTGGGGGCCATCACGGTGGTCATCTGCCGGCGCTGCACCTCGCTGGTGCGGCCATCAGGGTGCAGGATGACGATATCCACTCGCTCCCGCCCGGCGCAGGCCTCGATCGCCGCCGAGCCGGTGTCGCCGGAGGTGGCGCCCACGATGGTGACGCGCTCGTCGCGCTCGGCCAGCACGTGGTCGAACAGCCGGCCCAGCAGCTGCATCGCCATGTCCTTGAAGGCGAGCGTGGGGCCGTGGAACAGCTCCTGCGTCCAGAGATGCGTTTCCAGCTGCACCATCGGCACCACGGCCGGGTGGCCGAAGCTGGCATAGGATTCCTGGCAGAGGCGCAGCAGCGTGGCCGCGGGCAGGCTTGCGCCCACGAAGGGCTGCATCACGCGGGCGGCCAGTTCGGGGTAGGACAGGCCGCGCATGGCGCGCCAGTCGGCCGGGCCGAAATGGGGCCAGGTTTCGGGGACGTACAGCCCGCCATCCTCGGCGAGCCCGGCCAGCAGCACGCCGGCGAAGTCGCGCACGGGGGCCTGGCCGCGGGTGGAGATGTATTTCATCGGTGTTCCGGCCGTTCTGATCGAAGCTGCCCTAGATGGGCCAGGAACGGCGCAGGATCAATGCCGGGGGGGGCAGGAGGCCCGGTTCAGACGCGCACGATCTCCTCGGCGATGCGGTCCAGCGGGAATTCCGTCTCCACCGCGCCGGCCTGCATGGCTGCCTTCGGCATGCCATAGACCACGCAGCTTGCCTCTGTCTGGCCCAGCGTGCGCGCGCCGGTGCGGCGCATTTCCAGCAGCCCGGCGGCGCCGTCGCGCCCCATGCCGGTGAGGATGATGCCCACGGCGGATCGCCCGGCCGCCGCGGCGACGGAATGGAACAGCACGTCCACCGAAGGCCGGTGGCCGGAGACCAGCTCGCCGTTGCGCACCCGGCATTCATGGTGGGAGCCGGTGCGCACCAGCTCCAGGTGCAGCGCCCCCGGCGCGATATAGACATGGCCCGGCAGCACCCGCCGCCCGTCCGTCGCCTCCTGCACCGTCACCGCGCATTGCGTATCCAGCCGGCGCGCGAAGGAGGCGGTGAAGCCGGCCGGCATGTGCTGGGTGACCAGCACCGCCGGCGCGGTGGCGGGCAGGCGCATCAGCACCTGCTGCAATGCCTCCACGCCGCCGGTGGAAGCGCCGATCGCCACGATCCGCCCCACCGTGGAAAGCCTCGGATCCACCGTCAGCGCCGAGCGGGTGGGTGCGGTGCTGCGTGCCCGCGGCCGGGCGCGGGCGGCCGACTTCACCTTGGCCACCAGCTCCTCGCCCAGGGACTGCATGCCGGACGAGATGTCCGCCAGCGGCTTGGCCACGCAATCCACCGCGCCCAGCTCCAGGGCGCGCAGGGCGGCATCGGTGTTCTTTTGCGTGAGGGTGGAAACCACCACCACCGGCATCGGCTTCAGCGCCATCAGCCGTTCCAGGAAGGTCAGCCCGTCCATCTTGGGCATCTCGATGTCCAGCGTCAGCACATCCGGCTGCAGCGTGCGGATGCGTTCGCGCGCGATCAGCGGGTCGGATGCCGTGCCCACCACCTCGATCGCGGGATCGGCGGAGAGGATGTCGGTCAGCAGCCGCCGGATGAGGGCGGAGTCGTCGATGATCAGAACCTTGATCGGCATGTCCTATTCCTTCGCGCCGCGGTGCCGGGCGCCTTTTGCCAGTTCGACTGGCGCCTTCTCACGCAGTTCCGTCATGAAGGCGCGGCCGGTGGTGGCCTGGAACGCCACTCGCCGCGCCCATACGCCGCCCAGTTCCCGTGCCCGGAGCGGCAGGCCCCGCTGGGCCAGGAAGGCCTCGGCGAAGCGGGCATTGCCGTCGCCCACCATCCCCTGGTCCACGCCCAGCCTGGCGGCGCCGAACAGCTTCGCCTCCATCCGGTCCAGCCGCCCGCCCAGGCGCTGCAGCTGCTCCAGCAGATCGGCCATTGCCGTGTTGCCGTAGCGCAGCCGCGCGGCGGCGCCGTGCCAGGAGCCGGTGCTGGTGTCGCTGTGCGTGCCCGGTTGCGCGAGCATGAAATGGTTCATCCCGCCCACCGCCGCCGCCGGGTCCCACACGCAGGCCGCCACGCAGGAGCCGAGCACGGTCAGGATCGCCTCGCCGGGATCGCCCGTGACATGCATCTCCCCAGGCCCGATCTTCACCACCCGGCAGCCGGACAGTGCGGCCGGGCTGATCATTTGATCCGCCGGTGCACGGTGCGGCCAAGATGCTGGAACCGCTCGCTGACGCGGAACAGGCTTTCGGAATGGCCGATGAACAGCAGCCCATCCGGCTTCAGCATCTCCGCATAGCGGTCGAACAGCACGCGCTGGGTCGGCTTGTCGAAATAGATCACCACGTTGCGGCAGAAGATGGCATCGAACGGGCCGCGCATCGGCCACTCGCCCAGCAGGTTCAGCGGCTTGAAGGCGATCAGCTCCTTCAGCGCCGGGTCCATCTCCACCGTGTTGCCATCCACGCGGCGCACGAAGCGCTGGCGCAGCTCGGCCGGGATCGCAGCGGCACGTTCCATCGCGTAGCGCCCCGCCGCCCCGTGCGCCACCATGTCGGTGTCGATGTCGGTGGCCAGGATGCGCACATCCTTCGAATCCACATCCGGCAAGTGGCGCCGCAGGGTCATCGCGATGGTGTAGGGCTCCTCGCCGGAGGAACACCCCGCCGACCAGATGCGCAGCCGCTGCCAGTTGGTGGGCAGCGCCGGGATCATCTGCTGGGCGAGGTAGTCGAAGTGGTGCGGCTCGCGGAAGAACCCGGTCAGGTTGGTGGTGATCGCGTTGATCATCCGCACCAGCTCCGCAGCCCCCGCCTCGCCCACCAGGCGGGCGCGGTAGTCGGCGAAGGAGGTGAGGTGCAGCGCGCGCAGCCGGCGCCGGAGCCGGCTGTAAACCAGGTCCCGCTTGCTGCTGCTCAGCACGATGCCGGAATGCTCCCGCACCATGGCCGCGATCGCGCCGAAATCCTCGTCGGTCAGCGGCACGTCGCCCAAAGGGGGGCCAGGCGGGGGCGCATGCAGGGCGGTACTCATGGCGGCGATGCCGGCCTAGAATTCCTTCCAGTCGTCTTCCGCCGAGGTGGCGCGGGTGGCCGGGCGCGTTGCGGGGCGGGCCTTGCGGGCGGCGGCAGGCGCCTGCTTCACGGGGGGCGCCGGCACATGCCCGCCCTCGAGCACGAACTCGGAGACCATCTGCGTCATCGCGTCGGTCTGCTCCTCCATGGACTTGGCGGCGGCGGCCGCTTCCTCCACCAGGGCGGCGTTCTGCTGCGTGATCTTGTCCATCTGGGAGACGGCGGTGTTCACCTGCTCGATCCCCGC
>CAMDAM010000231.1 GCA_945888575.1 Asaia bogorensis
AGGCGGGCCATGAAGTTGTCGAACGTGCCTTCGGCGACGCGCGACCACAGCACCTGCTCCTTGCGGAAGGCCATGTAGTGGTCATGCACCTTCTTGAAGCGCGGGTTGGCGGCGGCGGTTTCCGTGTACAGTTCCTGCGCCGCGTTGAAGGTGGCTTCCAGCACCGAGGCGGGGAAGGGGGACAGCCTGGTGCCGCCGGCGACCAGCTCACGCAGGGCGCGCGGGTTCTGGGCGTCGTACTTGGCGACCGACCAGGCCACCGTCTCGCCCGCTGCCGTTTCGATGGCGTGGCGGTACAGCTCCGGCAGGGCTTCCAGCGCCTTGGAGTTGACGAACAGCGACAGGGCCGCGCCGCCTTCCCACCAGCCGGGGTAGTAGTAGAACGGTGCCACCTTGTTGAAGCCGAGCTTCTGGTCGTCGTAGGGGCCGACCCACTCGGCGGCGTCGATCACGCCCTTTTCCAGCGCCGGGTAGATGTCGCCGCCGGCGATCTGCTGCGGCACGGTGCCGAGCTTTTGCAGCACCTGGCCGGCAAAGCCGCCGATGCGCATCTTGAGGCCCTTCAGGTCCTCCGGCGACTTGATCTCCTTGCGGTACCAGCCGCCCATCTGCGCGCCGGTGTGGGAGAGCAGGTAGGAGGTGACATTGTAGTCCTTGTAGAACTCGCGCATCAGCTCCAGCCCGCCGCCATGGTACACCCAGGCATTGTGCTGGCGGGTGTTGAGGCCGAAGGGCACGGCGGTGTCGAAGGCGAAGGTGGGGTCTTTGCCGACATAGTAGTAGGCGGCGGTGTGGCTGCATTCCACGGTGCCGTTCTGCGTGGCATCGAGCGCCTGCAGGCCGGGCACGATCTCGCCCCCGGAGAAGACACGGATCTGGAACTTGTTGTCGGTCAGCTGCGCCACGCGGCGGGCGAAGTGCTCGCCGGCGCCGAAGATGGTGTCCAGGCTCTTGGGGAAGCTGGAGGTGAGGCGCCACTTGACCTCGGGCAGGCCCTGGGCGAGTGCAGGTGCAGCAAGCGTGCTGGCCGCGACGGCGCCGAGCCCGGCACGGCGAAAGGCGGTACGGCGGTTCATGCGTGTCCCTCGCGGCGGGGCCGCGTTCCCTGGATGGTGCCCTTCTGGCGAGGGCACTCGGGTGATGGCCCGTCAGGCCGCCGCCGTGGTTCGGCGGGCGGTCCCGGGCGGCGGGCTCATATCATTCCCGGCGCGGCAGGTGAATACATTCTGCAATAAAGGGGCACGACGGCCCCGCGCCGGGTGGCGCGGGGCCGCTTCAGGCTAGAGGCGGTTGGCGGCGGACTGGCGGGCCATGAAATTGTCGAAGCCGTTTTCCGCCACGCGGAACCACAGCACCTCCTCCGCGCGGAAGGCCATGTAGCTGTCGTGGACCTTCTTGAAGCGCGGGTTGGCGGCGGCGGTCTCGGCGAAGACCTCCCGGGCGGCGGCGAAGCTGGCTTCCAGCACCGCGGCGGGGAAGGGCACCAGCTTGGTGCCGCCGGCCACCAGTTCGCGCAGCGCCTTTGGGTTCAGCGCGTCGTACTTGGCCAGGGTCCATTCCGTGGCCTCGGTGCAGGCGGCCTGCAGGATGGCGCGGTAGGCTTCCGGCAGTGCCTCGAACGCCTGCAGGTTGATGAACAGGGACAGCGAGGCGCCGCCCTCCCACCAGGCGGGGTAGTGGTAGAACGGGGCGACCTTGGCGATGCCGAGTTTCTGATCGTCGTGCGGGCCGACGAACTCCATCGCGTCGATCGTGCCCTTCTCGAGCGCGGAGTAGACGTCGCCGGCGGCCAGCTGCTGCGGCAACACGCCGAGCTTCTGCATCACCTGGCCGGCGAAGCCCGCGATGCGCATCTTGAGGCCCTTGAGGTCCTCCAGAGACTTGATTTCCTTGCGGAACCAGCCGCCCATCTGGGCGCCGGTGTGGCCCATCTGGAAGGCGACCGTGTTGTAGGAGCGATACAGCTCCTCCATCAGCTCCTGCCCGCCGCCGTGGCGCAGCCAGGCGGTGTGCTGGCGGGTGTTGAGGCCGAAGGGCACGGCGGTGCCGAAGGCGAAGGCGGCATCCTTGCCGATGTAGTAGTAGGGCGCGGTCTGGGCGCATTCCACGGTGCCGTTCTGCACCGCATCCAGCGCCTGCAGCGGCGGCACGATCTCGCCGGCGGCGAAGGTGCGGATCTGGAAGCGGTTGTCGGTCATCTGGGCGACGCGGCGGGCCAGGAACTCGGTGGCGCCGAACAGCGTGTCCAGGCTTTTCGGGAAGCTGGAGGTGAGGCGCCATTTCACTTCTGGCAGCGATTGGGCCCGGGCAGGGCCGGCGAGGGTGGCGGCAACGGCGCCGACGGCACCGGTGCGGACGATCTGGCGGCGATCCATGGTCAGGCAATCTCCTTGCAGCGGCTCACACACGGAGCCGCCGCAGGGATTAGGGATGTTTGGCGGCGCGATGAAGGGGCTGGCCCGGCGCCAGCCATGCGCGCGCGTCAGCCGCCGGCGGGGGCGGGTGTGCCGAGCCCAGACAGGGCGGCGGCGAGCACCGCGGCGGGCGGCTGGCCGCCATCCAGGCGCAGCACGGGGCAGGGCAGGGCGGCGAGCCAGGCCAGGTGGCGGGCCAGGCTGCGCTGGTTCGGGCCGGCGGTGTCGTAGCTTTCCGCCCAGGCGAGGAAATCCTGGCTGCCCTGGTGCATGTCTCCGCCCGGGGCGATGCGGGCGCCGAAGCGCGCTGCCTCCCGCGCGCGCAGGCGGTCCATGCGGGCTTGCTGGGGCACGTGCAGGAAAATGTCCGTGCCGATGCGCGGGGCCAGTGGGTCGCCCCAGCCATCGAGCGAGCCGGAGAGCACCCAGCCCACCTCGTCGTCCAGCGCGCGGGCGAGGCGGTCCAGGCGGTCCGGCATCGGGCGGGGGGTGACGTAGGCGGGGTCGCTGGGCAGCCAGAAATAGCTGTCGGTGTCATGCCAGGGCACGCCGAGCCGGGCTGCCAGCGCGGCGCCGAGGGTGCTGGTGCCGCTGCCGGAGGCGCCGGTGATGTGGATGCGGGGGCGCTGGGCCATGCGGGGTTCCCTTGCTGGTGACATGGGCTGGACGGCGGCGCACGCTGGCTGACATGGCCATTGTTCAACATGCCCCCCCGGGATCGCGCCCGCCAGATGTCGCCATCGTGCTGGCCGGCGGGCAGGCGCGGCGCATGGGCGGCGGGGACAAGGCTTTGCGCGTGCTGGCCGGGCGCACGCTGCTGGACCATGTGCTGGCGCGGATCGGCCCGCAGGTGGACCGGGTGGCGCTGAATGCCAATGGCGACCCGTTGCGCTTCGCCGCCTGGGGCTTGCCGGTGCTGGGCGATACGATGCCGGATTTCCCGGGCCCGCTTGCCGGGGTGCTGGCCGGGCTGCGCTGGGCGGCGGGACAGGGCGCGGCGGAGGTGCTGGTGGTGCCGACGGATTCGCCCTTCCTGCCGCCGGACCTGCTGGGCCGCCTGCGCGCCGGGCGCGGGGATGCTGCGTTGGCCTGTGCCGCCTCCGCCGGGCAGGTCCATCCGGTGGCGGCGTTGTGGCGCACCGGGCTGGCGGATGCGCTGGAGGTGGCGCTGCTGGGCGGGGAGCGGCGGATGATGGCGTTCATGCGGGGCCAGGGGATGGCCGTGGTGGAGTTCGCCGTGGGGCCGGAGGGTGACCCCTTCGCCAACCTCAACACGCCCGGGGAGCTTGCCGATGCGGACGCCCGGCTGGTGGATCAGGGCCTTGGCGGGTCGGTGTGCCGGAACGCGTAGGCCAGGGCCTGTGGCATCAGGCCATGCCAGACGGCGGGGGCGTGGCCACCGGGCACGAGCACCAATTCCACCGGCATGGCCTCCGCCTTCCAGGTGACGCGCAGGGTTTCGATCTGGGCGGCGATGCCCAGGTGGTCTGAAAGGCCGGAGGCGACGAATATCGGCATGGACAGGCCGCGCGCGCGGAAGCCCGGCAGCAGGGCGGGATAGTTCAGCGCCGTCCAGGTCTCGGGCACCAGCGGCCGGCCGAAGGCGCCGGAGGTGCGCGCGCCGGAGCCCTCGGGCGGCTGCGGCACATAGATCGCCGGGCTCAGCAGCACCGCCGCAGCGAAACGCTCCGGGTGCAGCAGCGCGAGGCGCAGCGCGGCATAGCCACCGGCGGAGATGCCGCCCACCACCTGGCCGCGCCGGCCATCGAGCCCGCGCCAGCGCTGCGCAGCGGTGGGGAACAGCTCCTCGGCCAGGGCGGTTTGCATGCGCTCCTGGGTATCAAGCCCCCAGCTGCGGCCGATCTCCGGCACCACGATCACCGCCGGGGGCATCCGGCCGGCGGCGATGGCGACATTGGCCGCTGCCTCTATCCCGAGATCCGGGAATTCGGCGGCGGGCACGCCGTCGCCGGGCATGAGCAACAGCATGGGGTAGCGCAGGCCGCTGGTGGCGTGCCCTGTGGGGAGATATACGCCGATCTCCCACGGGCGGCCGAGCACCGAAGAATCCAGCGTGACGCGCCGCAGCTCGCCAGCTTGCGCCGTGGTGGCGAGCAGCATTGCCGCGAAGCCCAGGAAAAGGGCGCGCCAGTGCCTCATCGCAGCGCTGCGGCCCCCTGAGCCGTTCCTTGTGTGGATGGACAGGGTCTCGGCCGGCGGCAATGCTGTCAAGCAACACCTGCCCTTGGAGCGCGCATGACCTGGTCCATCGTTACCCTTGACCCCGCCAGCGGCGCCTTCGCGGTGGCCGTGGCCACGTGCAACTTCGCCGTGGGCGCCAGCGTGCCGCATATCCGGCCGGGCGTGGGCGCGGTGGCCAGCCAGTCCTTCTCCAACCGCTACCTCGGCCCCGCCATCCTCGACGCCATGGCCCGCGGCCTGACCCCGGAACAGGCGATCCGCGGCGCCATCGCCAGCGACGAGGGGCGCGGCCTGCGCCAGGTGCACGCCATCGACCGCCATGGCCGCACCGCCGCCTGGACCGGCGAGAACTGCGTGATGTGGTGCGGCAGCAAGGCCGGGCCTTCCGTGAGCGTGGCCGGCAACATGCTGGCGAACGAGGCGGTGGTGGGGGACACGCTGGCCACCTTCCTGGCGCAGAATGGGCTGGCGCTGCCGGAGCGCCTGCTGGCCGCCATGCAGGCCGGGCAGCGCGCCGGCGGTGATGCGCGCGGCCAGCAATCCGCCGCGATGCGCCTGTTCACCACCGAGGATTTTCCGGATTTGTGCATCCGCACCGACGACCACCCCACGCCGCTGGATGAGCTTGATCGGCTGCTGAAGCTCTGGCGCCGGGACCGGGAGCCGGGCCTGGCCAGCCAGCCGCGCCGCGCCGACCCGGCGGGGGCGATCGACCTTGAAGCGATCGACGCCCGCTTCAAGGCCGCGGGATCACCGTTGCGTGTGCGGCGCTGATTGTCTCGGCTGCCTCGGGCCCCTACCTATACGCCGCAAAACCAGGAGGAACCGCCATGGCCCTGTCCGCCAAGGATATGCTTGCCGCTGCCAACGCATCCGTGCCGAAGATCTCGCCCGAGGAGGCGCGCGACCTGATCGCCCAGGGCGCGCTGGTGGTGGATGTGCGGGACGGCACGGAGGTCGCGCTCGGCCGCGTGAAGGGCGCCGTGCATGCCCAGCGCGGGCTGATCGAGTTCAAGGCCGACCCCGAGATGCCGAGCCATGACCCTGCGTTCCAGAAGGATCGCACGGTGATCGTGTACTGCGCCTCTGGCGGGCGCTCGGCCATGGCCGGCAAGACGCTGCAGGACATGGGGTACACCGATGTTCGCAACCTCGGTGGCTTCAAGGGCTGGGTGGATGCCGGAGGCGAGGTGGAGAAGTAAGGAAGTCTTCTTTTTCTGAAGAAAAAGAAGCAAAAAGACTTCATTCGCTTGCGCCGTGGCTAGCCTCGGCGCAAGCGAATAAAAGTTTTTGGTTCTTTTTTTTCAAAAAAGAACCGCTTAGCTTGCCTCAAGCGTCTCCCGCAGCATCTCCAGCTCCAGCCAGCGCTCCTCCGCCGCCGCAAGTTCATTGCTGGCGCGGGAAAGAGCGTCGGTCGCCTTCTGGAACGCAGCGGGGTCGCGGCGGTAGAGGTCGGGGTCGTCCATCTTGGCCTGCTGCCTGGCGATCTCGGCCTGCAGCTTTTCCATCTGCGCGGGAAGCTGTTCCAGCGCATGCTTGTCCTTGAAGCTCATTTTGCGTGCTGGCGCGGTGGCGATTGAGGCAAGGGTGTTGTGGCCCTTGGCCTTGGCCTCGCGCGCCGGGGTGCTGCCGACGGGCAGCCACGGCGGGGCGCCGCGCTGGGCCAGCATGTCGCTCCAGCCGCCGGCGTAGTCCTGCCAGCGCCCGTCGCCCTCGGCCACCAGCACGCTGGTGCAGACGCGGTCGATGAAATCACGGTCGTGGCTGACGAGCAGGACGGTGCCGGGGTAGTCGGCCAGCAGTTCCTGCAGCAGTTCGAGCGTTTCCAGGTCGAGGTCGTTGGTGGGTTCGTCCAGCACCAGCAGGTTGCCGGGCTTGGCCAGGGCCACGGCCAGGGCGAGGCGCCCGCGTTCGCCGCCGGAGAGCACGCCCACCGGGGTGCGGGCCTGTTCCGGGGGGAACAGGAAGTCCTTCATGTAGCCGATCACGTGGCGCGCCTGGCCGTTGACGATCACCTGGTCGCCGCCGCGGCGGCCGTTCGCGCCGGTGAGCGTGTCGGCCAGGGTGGCGGTGGGGTCGAGCGAATCGCGGCGCTGGTCGAGCGTGACCATCTGAAGCGAGGCGCCGAGCTTCACCACGCCCTCGTCCGGTGGCATCGCGCCGGTGAGCAGGTTCAGCAGCGTGGTCTTACCGGCACCGTTTGCGCCGATGATGCCCAGGCGGTCGCCACGCAGCACGCGGGTATCGAGCTCACGCACCACGGTGCGGTCGCCGAAGGATTTGGAGACCCCTTCGGCCACCATCACCATGCGGCCGGAGATCTCGCCTTCGGTGGCGGCGAGCTTCGGGCCGCCGGCGGGGCCGCGGAGCTGCTTGGTTTTCGCGCGCAGTTCATGCAGGTCCGACAGGCGGCGGACGTTGCGCTTGCGCCGGGCGGTGACGCCGTAGCGCAGCCAGTCCTCCTCCATCACCAGCTTGCGGTCGAGCTTGTGGCGCTCCTTCTCCTCCTGCTCCAGCGTGTCGTCGCGCCAGGCCTCGAAATGGGCGAAGCCGCGGTCGAGCCGGCGGGCGGTTCCACGGTCCAGCCACACGATTCCGCGCGAAAGCGATTCCAGCAGGCGGCGATCGTGGCTGATCAGCACCATGGCGGAGCGCAGGGAGGCCAGCTCCTGTTCCAGCCAGGCGATGGCGGGCAGGTCCAGGTGGTTGGTCGGCTCGTCCAGCAGCAGGATGTCGGGCTGGGGGGCGAGCACGCGGGCGAGTGCCGCGCGACGGGCCTCGCCGCCCGAGAGGCGGGCAGGGTCCTCGGCACCGGTGAGGCCGAGGGCTTCCAGCAGGGTGCGGGCGCGGTGTGGATCATCGCCCGGGCCGAGGCCGGCTTCCACGTAGGCCAGGGTGGTTTCGAATCCCGCAAGATCAGGCTCCTGCGGCAGGTAGCGCACGGTCGCGCCGGGCTGCACGAAGCGCTGGCCGGAATCGGCGGGCAGCAGCCCGGCAGCCACCTTCAGCAGGGTGGACTTGCCGGAGCCGTTGCGCCCGACAAGGCACAGCCGGTCTCCGGGCGAGACGGCGATTTCCGCGCCGCGCAGCAGCGGGGACGTGCCGAGGGTGAGAAAAATATCGGAGAGGAACAGAAGTGGGGGCGCCATGGCGCGGCTTCTATCATGACGCGGCGCACAATGCCTGCATGTGACCGCTTGCGCCTGCGCGAAATGCGCGGCAGGCTTGCCTTACCATCATGTCACTTGACCCAATGGTTTCGGCCCCTCGGGCCGCTGGACTGCGCCCACCCACCGGCAGCACGCTGCCGCACAAAGGAGAGTCTGCATGCTGACCCGTCGTTCCGCATTCAAGGCCGCAGCCGGCGTTGCCGCCGCCTCTGCCTTCGGCACCGAGGCCATGGCGCAGGGCGCCGACAAGGTGATCAAGGTTGGCCTCAACCTGTCGTACACCGGCGCCGATGCGCTGGGCGCCCAGCGCAT
>CAMDAM010000232.1 GCA_945888575.1 Asaia bogorensis
CACCATCAATACCTGGGCGACCCGCAAGGACCTCACCTACGTCGCGCGCGGCGACGAGACCTCGCTGGCCATGGGCCTGCGGCCGAAATGAGGAGCACGCACATGGACGGGTTCGACGCGCGCGCGGTGGCCGGCACGCTCTGGGCGGACTGGCACAAGGGCCGCCACATGCCGGCGGAATGGATGGGCAAGCTCTCGCTGGACCAGGCCTATGCGGTCCAGCTCGCTTTGCTCGATCGGTTCGAGGCGGCCGGCGAAAAGCAGGCCGGCTGGAAGGTCGGCCTCACCGCCGCGGCGATGCGCGCGCAATGGAACATCCACGAGCCCTGTTTCGGCTTCCTGCTCGCCAGCGGCCACAAGCCCAGCGGCACCGCCTTCCGCTTCCCCGGCATCATCGCACCGGGTTTCGAGAACGAGCTGTGCCTGCGCATCGGCACCCGCCTTCAGGGCCCGAACGTGACGCTGGAACAGGCGATCGCGGCCGTGAGCCACGCGGCGCCTGCGCTGGAGATCGTGGAGAAGCGCGGCCCGTTCAGCGAGGACATCGCGTTGGCCATGGCGGACAACGCCCAGCAATACGCCTTCGTCACCGGCGCCGAGGTGCCGCTCACGCCTGCCAACCGCGATCTCGCCACCTCCACCGTGGTGGTGGAAGTGAACGGCACCCTGATCGACCGTGCCGCCGGCGCGGAGGTGATGGGCGGCGGCGGCTTCCTCTCTGTGCAATGGCTCGCCAACAAGCTCGCCGAGTTCGGCCGCGCGCTGGAGCCGGGGATGCTGGTGATGTCCGGCAGCTTCACCAAGCAATACCCCATCGCCCAGGGCGACCGGATCGACAGCCGCTTCGCCCCCTTCGGCACGGTCTCCGCCCGGTTCGGCTGAACCCTGGCCTCGGCGGCGGCGGTATACTCACGTTTGCCGAAACAACCGCCGCCGGAGCCACGGAATGACGAACCAGCTTCCCCGCCGCGCTGACCTCGCTGGACCAGCTCTGGTCGAACGCGCTGATTTCCGCCCACCACGCCTACATGATGTTCGATCAGCTTTTCGGCGTGGATGCCAACCTCGCCGCCCACCCGCAGATGCTGTGCGGCTATGAGGTCTCGGCCGACGGACTGCACTGGAAATTCACCCTGCGCGACGGCCTGGCCTTCCACGACGGCGAGAAGATGCTGGTGAAGGATTGCGTTGCTTCCATCATCCGCTGGTCCCTGCGCGACCTGTTCGGAATGCATCTCGCAAGCCTCGGCATGGAGGCGCGCGCCACCGGCGACAAGACCTTCGAGCTGCACTCGAAGAAGGCCTTCCCGCATCTGCCCTACGCGCTCGGCGCCACGGCCTGCCACATCATGCCGGAGCGCATCGCCGTGCCCGATGTCTCTCGCGGCATCCGCGAGGCGATCGGCAGCGGCCCGTACAAATCCCTCGCCAATGAATGGGATTCTGGCGCCCATGTCGCCTATGCCCGCAACGAGCCATACATCCCGCGCCGGGAAAAGCCGAACGTGCTTGCGGGCGGCAAGGTCACGCATTTCGACCGCGTGGAATGGAAGATCCTGCCGGAGCCGAACACCGCCGCCAACGCGCTGATCAAGGGCGAGGTGGATTGGCTGGAACGCCCGCACACCGACCATGTCGCCCGCCTGCGCGGCACCCGCGGCCTCACCGTGCAGAAGCTGGATCCCTTCGGCTGGATGGGCATGCTGCAGTTCAACCAGCGCCGCCCGCCCTTCGACAACCCCCGCCTGCGCCGCGCCGTGCTGCTGGCGATGGACCAGAAGGAGTATCTGCAGGCCGTGGTGGGGGATTACCCCGATCTCGTGAACCCCGGCGTGGGCTGGTTCACCGCCGGCACCCCGCTGGCCAGCACCAGGGGCGTGGACTCCCTGGTGAAGGGGCCGGACATCGATGCCGCCCGCAAGCGGGTGAAGGAGTCCGGCTACGACGGGCAGAAGGTCGTCCACATGGCTGCCGGCGACATCCCGGTGAACACCGCCATGGGGCAGATGACGGCGGAACTCTACAAGCGCATCGGCCTCAACGTCGCCTATACCAGCGTGGACTGGGGCATGATGATCGCGCGCATCCAAAGCCCGGACCCGTCCAGCGAATGGTCCAGCTTCTGCTCCGGCTACACCGGGCTTTCCACCTCCAACCCCGGCGGCCACCGCCCGCTGGCCGGCAATGTGCCCAACCCGCAGATGGAAGCCCTGCGCGCTACCTGGATGGAAGCCGGCGACCCCGCGGCGCAGAAGCGCATCGCCGGGGAAATGCAGCTGCTTGCGACGCAGGCGCCCCCTTCCGTGCCGCTCGGCCAGTATTTCCTGCCCCATGCCCACAAGGCCGAGCTGAACGGCTTTACCCCGGCCGCGATCGTCGCCTTCTGGGGCGTCAAGCGGGGCTAGCGCAGGGGCGTCCCATTCCGCGATACCTGTCGCGCCGGGTGGACACCTCGGCGCGCCTGCCGTAACAGGCGCGCCCTGCGCGGCCGTCCGGTCGCGGAGTCTTCCACCGCCTCGCCCGGACACGCCGCCTTGGACCTCGCCACCCTGCTGCTTCTCGCCGTCGCCGGATTTGCCGGCGGCGTGATCAACGCTTTGGCCGGCGGCGGAACGCTGGTCACCTTTCCCGCCCTGGTCGGCCTCGGCCTGCCGCTGAAGCTGGCCAACGCCACCAGCCAGGTGGCGCTTTGGCCCGGCCGCCTCACCTCGGTGATGGCCCAGCTGAACGACTTCAAGCAGCTCGGCTCCCGCGCCTGGGCCAGCATCGCCCTCGGCCTCGTCGGCGGCTTTCTCGGCGCCCAGTTGCTGATCGTGATGGACCCGAAGGTGTTCCGCGCCCTGGTGCCGTGGCTGATGCTCTGCGCCACGGTGGTATTCGCGCTGTCGCCCACGATCACCAAGTGGCTCACCGCCAGCGGCCAGGGCAGGCGCTCCGTGCCGATGCAGGTGGTGGGCCGCATCGTGGAGCTGCTGTTCTGCATCTATGGCGGTTTCTTCGGCGCCGGCCTCGGCGTGTTCCTGATGGCCGGCTACGCCATTGCCGGCATCGAGAATGTGAAGCAGACCAATGTGCTCAAGAACATGATGGGCATGGTCATCACCACCACCTCGGCGCTCACCTTCATCCTGCGCGGGGAGGTGAACTGGCACGCCGCCACGCCGATGCTGGTGGGTGCCCTCGCTGGCGGCTTCGCCGGCGGCACCCTGGCGCGCGTGATCCCCGCCGCCTGGTTGCGCGGCGTGGTCACCGTCGGTGCCTCCGCCCTAACCCTGTGGTATTTCGTCGCCTGAGCCTAATGCGTCGCCAGACGGCGTAGCCATTCCTTGGCGGTGCGCGATCCCGCCGCCGCCGCGATCCGGAACAGCCGCATCGCCTCCTGCGTGTTCTGCTGCGTGCCCCAGCCATGGTGCAGCAACACCGCCAGTTCCGCCGTGGCGCTGATGGAGCCGTTTTCCGCCGCCCGGCGCAGCAGCGCCACCGCCTGCCGGTCATCGGCCACGGAGCCGCGGCCCGGCTGCAGCCGCATCGCCTGTGTCAGGTCGTACAGCGCCAGCAGGCGCAGGGTTCCGGTCTCGCCCTCCAGCCGCACCGCCTGCTGGTAGAGCCGCAGCGCCGCGCCCAAATCCGGCGCGGTGGCAATGCCCTCATAGGTCATGCGCGCCGCCGCCCGTGCTGCGCGCGGCTCGTTCTGCTCGGCCGCGCGCAAGTAGAGTGACAGGGCCAGCGCCTCGTCTTTGGCCACGCCCTCGCCGGTTTCGTACAGCCGCCCCAGCGCCAACTGCGCCTGCGGATGCCGGCGCTCGACGGCGCGCAGATACCAGTCGGCAGCCTGATCGATGTTGCGCGGCACGGCGCGGCCGGCTTCGTGGAACACGCCCAGGCGAAACTGCGCCTGTGCTTCGCCCCGGTTGGCCGCGCGCCGGTACCAAGGCAGGGCGGCCTCGTCGTTCGCCGTTACCCCGTCCCCGGTTTCGTGCATGGAGCCGATGCGTCGCATCGCCTCGGCGCTGCCACGTTCGGCCGCCTTGTGCAGCCAGCGCAGCGCCTCCTCCGGGTTGCGGAACACGCCGCGGCTCTCGGCATGGGCGATGCCCAGCGCCAGCATCGCCCCGGCATGGCCCTGGGCGGCGGCCCGGCGGTACCAGTCCAGCGCCCGGACCTCGCTGGCCGGCGTGCCGCGCCCGGCGGCCATCATGGCCGCCAGGTTGGCCTGCGCCTCCGCCATGCCGCGATCGGCCGCGCGCTTGATCCAGCTGAAACCGGCGGCCTCGTCCTTGGCCCCGCCCAGCCCCTCGGCCTGCATCAGCCCGATGCGGTTCTCCGCCGGTGCGAAGCCCTTTTCGGCGGCCCGGCGATACCATTGCAGCGCCGCCTCGCGGTCCTGCGCCACGCCGTCGCCGCGGTCGTACAGCCCGCCCAGGTTGAACTGCCCCGCCGGCAACCCCTTGTCGGCCGCGCGCCGGAACCAGATTGCCGCCTGCTCCGGCTGCGGCGCCATGCCGCGCCCGGCTTCGTACATCAGCCCCAGCGCGTTCATCGCCCCGGAATCGCCCTTCTCCGCAGCCGCCAGGAAATGCCCGAAGGCCTCGGCATCGTCGCGCGGAACGCCGCGGCCATCGAGGTGCAGGAAGCCCAGCGCCACGCGCGCCGAGGTGTGGCCCTGCGCCGCCGCGCGCCCGTACCACAGCGCCGCCGCCACATCGTCCCGCGCGCCGCCCAACCCCTGCGCATAGGCACGCGCCAGCACATACTGCCCGTTCGGGTTGCCGATCTCGGCCGCGCGCTGGTACCAGTACAATGCCCGGGTCGGATCGGGCTGGCCCAGCATCGTGCCCTCGTACAGCGAGCCAAGATTGGCCGCCGCCACCCCGTTGCCCTGTTCGGCGGAGGCCTCGAACAGCGTCCGTGCGCGCACCGGGTCCTTCGGCGTGTCGCGCCCGAAGGCGAGCATGAAGCCCAGATTGTTCTGCGCCACCGCCGCACCCTGCGCCGCGGCGCGGCCGTACCACTCCATCGCCTGCGCCACGTCGCGCGGCATCCCGGTGCCGTTGTCATAGGCGCGCCCCAACCGCACCTGGGACGCCGCGAGCCCCTGTTCCGCCGCCCGCCGATGCCAGCGCAGCGCGGCCTCCTGGTCGCGCGCCGTGCCCAACCCGCTTTCCAGCCGCACCGCGAACTCGTGCTGCGCCCCGGCATGGCCCTGCTCGGCGGCCGCGCGGAACAGCGTGGTCGCCATCGCGTCGTCGCGCGCAATGCCGCGCCCGGCCGCCACCATTCGCGCCAGCAGGAAGCGCCCATTGGAATGGCCGCGCTCCGCCGCGCGCTGCAGCCAGCGCACCGCCTCGGCATCGTCCTGCGCCACGCCCCGGCCCTGCGCCAGCACCCGGCCCCAATCGGCCTGCGCCGCCGGCTCGCCCTTCTGCGCCGCGCCGCGATAGGCTGCCGCCGCCGCTTCCAGATCGCGTGGCGTGGCGCGCCCGGCCTCAAGGAAGCCGCCCAGCCGCCATTGCGCCACCGCCAAGCCCTGCGCCACGGCGCTGCGATACAGCGCCAGTGCCTCGGCATCGCGCTCCGGCGTGGCGGGCGGGCGCGCCAGCAGGTCGGCCAGCCGCACCTTGGCCACCGCGAATCCCTGCGCGACGGCGCGACGATACCAGCCCTCCGCCTCGGCGGCGTTCCCTGCGCGCTCCAGCGCCAGGCCCACCGCATCCTCCGCGGGCGGGAAGCCACGCTCGGCCGCGCGCCGATACCAGCGCAGCGCCTCCGCCTCGCTGGGCGGCACGCCGAGCCCGCGCAGATGCATGGCACCGATCGTGAACTCCGCCGGCGCATGCCCGGCCTCTGCGGCCTGGGTCAGCAACTTCAGCGCCGCCGCCTCGTCGCGCGGCACGCCGCGCCCCTGCAGCAGCAGGTTGCCCAGGTTGAACGCCGCCGCCGGATGCCCCAGCGCCGCCGCCCGCTCGAACCACTGGATCGCCGCCGGGATATCGGCGGGCGCACCCTGCTCGCCCATCAGCAGCATGCCCATGGCGTTGATCGCCGCCGGGTGGTCCAGCGCCGCCGCGGCGGCAAAGGCGGCGCGCGCCTCGTCAGCCTGCTTTGCAACCATGGCGGCCATGCCGCGCCGAAAGGCATCCTCCGCCGCCCCGGCTGCGGGGGCCACGGCCGCGGCCGGCGGCATCGTTTGAGCCACCGCCACCAGGGGCAGGGCGGCCAGCAACAAACCAGACAGGGCGGCGGGCAACTTCACCATATCGTGAGCATAGCGGGCCGCGGGGGGGCGGCGAAACCGCAAAGACACTTGCGTTCCTATTGCCTCTCCGAGTTGTGTTCCCGCACCGCGGCGGACACCTGCCGATCGACCAGCGCCGCCAGGGTCCCCGCGGCATAGCAGGCCGCCCCGAACAGCGGCGCCGCCGCCGTGCCCAGCGCATCGGCCAGCGCGCCGGCCAGCACCGGCCCCAGCAGCTGCCCCAGCCCCAGCGCTGCCGTGGCCACGCTGAACGCCCGCTCATAATCCGCCGCCGAGCTGCGCGTGCGCGCCGCCGCGGTGATCAGTGCCGGGATGGCCGCCATCCCCAGCCCCACCAGCGCCGCCCCCGCGAACGCCGCCACCGCGCCGGGTAATGCCGCCACCGCCGCACCGCACGCCGCCAGTCCCATCGCCCCCGGCAGCGCAAAGGGCCGCAGCCGCGCCCGCCCGAGCGCCCACAATGTCAGCAGGCTCCCTGCCAGAGTCGCTGCCCCCACGGCACTCCAGGTCGCCATCACCACCCCGGTCGCCGCCCCGGCCGCGGCCAGCTTGGCGCCGGCGAAGGTGGCATAGGCGATGTAGCCCAGACCGAAGCAGAAATACGTCCCCACCAGCCAGGCCCAGCGCGGCGACGCCACGGTCGCCAGCCGGAACCCATCCCCGCCGGAGGCCGCAGGCGCCCCCCGCGGGGCCGGAAACCCCAACGCCAGCACCAGTGCGGCCAGCCCCGCCGCCACGAAGGCCAGCCGCCACCACCCCGGCGCCAGCAGCAGGGGAACCGCCAGCCCGCAGCCCAGCACCGCCGCGGCCATCCCGGTCCAGATCAACACGCTCGCCTGCATGCGCGCGCTCTCGGCGATGCCCCCCAGCACCGTGACCAGGATCGCGATCACCCCCCACCCGCCGCCAAGCCCGGTCAGCAGCCGCCCGGCGCCCAGCACCCATGGCCCCGCCACCGCATCCCCCGGCGCCGCCGCACACAGCGCGGCACCCGCCACCACCAGCCAATGCCCCAGCTGGCCGAGCCCGCGCAGCCCCAGGCGCGGCGTGAGTACCGCCCCGGTCAGCGTGCCCAGCAGATATCCCCCCAGATGCACCGCGTTCAGCACCCCGGCGGCGGTGTAGTCGAGCCCCAGCTCGCCCCGCAGCGAGGGCAGCACCACCCCATAGCCAAACCGCGCCAGCCCGATATGCAGCGCCGTTCCCAGCGCCCCCCAGGCCAGCAGCCCGATGGGAAGGGCAGGGGCCACTAATCCACCGCCGGTGCGTCACCGGCCATGCCGAAGGCCTGCCAGCCGCCATCCACGTTCAGCACCACGCCGGAGATGTAGCTGGCCGCCGGCGAGGCCAGGAACCAGATCGCCTCCGCCATCTCTTCCGGCGTGCCCAGCCGCCCCAGCGGGGAGCGCCGGGCGATCGCGGAGGTATCCACCTTCCCCTCCTGCTCCAGCTTGGCCATCAGCGGCGTGCGAACATAGCCCGGCGCGATCGCGTTCACCCGAATACCGCCGCGCCCCCATTCCACCGCCATGGAGCGCGTCATGGAATGGATCCCTGCCTTCGCCGCGCCATAGGCGTTGCGCCGCGGCAGCCCCATGTTCCCCGCCAGCGAGCCGAGGTTCACGATCGCGCCCCCACCCTGCGCCAGCATCGCCCGCGCCGCCTCGCGGGAGGCGACGAAGGTCCCCTGCAGGTGGATCGCCAGCAGCTTCATGAAGAACCCGGTCTCCTGCTCCAGCGTGGGGGCCATGCTGTCCGGGATGCCCGCGTTGTTCACCAGCACATCGATCCGCCCCAGCCGCGCCAG
>CAMDAM010000233.1 GCA_945888575.1 Asaia bogorensis
ACCCCACCCCGGCCCGCGCCCCCGCCTGGCGCTGAGCCGCTACCGCATCGCCTGCAGCAGCGCCTTCACCCCGGGGTCCAGCAGCGCCGCCAGCTCGCCCTCGTGGTCGTAGCCCGGCATCAGCCGGTCCAGCAGCGCATCGCGCCGCGCCGCGGGATGGAAGTAGAGCTCCACATCCCCCTGCGGCAGCACCTCCAGCAGCCGCTGCACCCGCCCGGCCGTCATTCCCCCGCTCCACGCCAGCCCGAATACCGCATCCGGCGCTTCCATCCCCGCGCGCCGCACCTGCCGGCGCAGCAGGCGAGACCATCGATACAACGCCGCCCCGCCCGGCACCCCCAGCCGCGCCATCACCGTGGGCGGCTCCGCCGGCACCCGCACCCGCCGCAGCCCGAACTCCCGGCCGGTCTCCACCAGCAGCCGCCCCACCGTGGGGTGCAGGTGCATGTGCTTGTGCGCGTCGGCATGGGCCAGCTTCAGCCCCGTGGCCGCGAAGGCCGCGAACTGCGCCCGGATTTCCCGCGCCAGCTGCCGCCGCACCCAGGGCAGGAAGAAGAACTGCACGCCCAGGCGCCCCTGGTCCGAGGGAAACCACCCATCCGCCCCCACCAGCGCCGGAATCTCCGCAGGCGGCAGCACCGCCGGCCCCTCCACCGCCACCAGGTGCAGCCCCACGCGCAGCCCCGGCATCCGCTTCGCCCGCGCCACCGCATCCGCCGCCGCCGGCGCGCCGACCATTAGGCTTGCCGCATCGAGCACCCCCTCGCGATGCGCCCGCTCCACCCCTTCGTTCACCGCCTCCGACAGCCCGAAATCATCGGCCGTGACCGTGACCCGGCTCATGCCTCCAGCACCTGCCCGCGCCATTCCACCCGCCGGCCCAGGAACGAAGCCGCCACCACCGCCACCGCCATCACGTCGCGCACCGGCAGCAGCGCCACCGACACCTTCGTGCCGGCATGCCCCAGCGCCCGGTCGATCCCGCGCGCTGCCAGCGCCCGCACCGCCCAGGCGAGCAGCACCCCCCACGCCGCCCATTCGGCCCCGCCCGAAGTCGCCCAGGTGAGCAGCGCCCAGAAGATAGGATACTGGATCGCCGAGGCCGCGAACGCCCCCGGTACCAGCCCCCGGATCGTTCGCCCCCAGCGCAGCTCATGCCGCCACAGCGCGCCCAGATCCCCTTCCGCCACCGTCGTCGCCGGAACGCTGCCGGCCAGCGCCACCGCCAATCCGCGGGCCCGCACCAGCCGGCCGAGCTCGTTGTCATCGGCCAGATGCGCCGCCAGCGCCGCCAGCCCGCCGATCTCGGCCAGCGTGCCGGCCCGGAGCGCCATCGTGGCGCCGAGGCAATCCTGCCGGCCCATGCTGCGTGCCAGCAGCGCCCCGGGCAGGAAGGTATGCGTGATCCAACAACAGCCGAGCCGCTCCACCCATCCCCCGCGCGCCGCCAGCCCGACATACAGCGTCGTCGCCAGCCCCACCCCCGGCATCGCCAGCGCCGCCACCACCTGCCGCAGCCAGTCCGGCGCGGCATGGATGTCGCTGTCGGAGATCACCACCACCTCGTCCGCCGCCGGTTCCGGCACCGCCGCCATCATGTTGATCAGGTTGGCCACCTTGCGGTTCGCCCCATGCGGCGTTCCGTCCACCACCAACCGCAGCTCCACCGCCGGAAACCGCGCCCGCAGCCGTTCCACCACCGCGATCGCCGGATCATCCGCCCGCTGCACCCCGCACACGATCCGCAGGCGCGGATAATCCTGCGCGCACATCGAGGCCAACGCCGCCTCCAGCAGCGGCTCATCCCCATGCAACGGCTTCAGCAGCATCACCGGCGGCAGCGCCCCCTCCGCCGCACCCGAAGCCGCGAACCGCCGCACCGCGCGCCACCCCGCCAGGCACTGCCCCATTCCGGCCACGGCCAGCCCTGCCAGCACGCCGGCCAGGATCAGGATTTCGCCCCCGCCGCCAGGCTCGCCGCCCGGCTCCGCAGGCTCGCCAGCAATGGCGCTGGATCGCCGCCGGCCACCAGCGCGCGGAAATCGCTGCGCTGCACCGCCACGCGGCTGATTGTGCCGTTCAGCAGGATATCCACGGCCTTCCAGCCCTGCGCCCCCTGCCGCATCACGAAATCCAGCCGCGTCGCCTCGCCGTCCCGCGGCAAAATGCGCGACGTCACCACCTGGTCCTGCCCCAGCGCCCGCGTCTCCGCCGCCACCTCGAACCGTTCCCCGCCATCAACGTCGAAATTCGCCACCCAGGTCGCCACCGTGAACACGGTGAACGCCTCCAGCAACTCCGCCTTCGCCGGCCCCGCGAACGAAGCGAAGCGCGGCCCCACGGATGCCGCCAGGATCGCCGGCAGATCGAACGCCCGCTCCACCGCCGGCCGCAATATTGCCGCCCGCGCCGCGAACGGCGTGGCCTGCCCCGCCTTCATCACCCGCTGCAACGCCGCGTTCAGCCCGGCGATGGGCGCGCCGGGGCCCTCCTGCGCCATTGCGGCCACAGGCACCAGGCTCAACAGCAACGCGCGCCGCGCCATCATCGCCAACCCCTTCCGCTCAACCTTCAAATGCCGCACCCCCGCGCGGGTTTCAGCTTTTGCGACTCACCACGAACGCTGCCAGCTCCTGTAGCAGCCGGGCGTCCTCGCCGAAGCCCTCCACGTGCCCGGCCGCCTGCGCCGCCAGCAGCTCCGCCTGCGCCCGCGCCCGCTCCACGCCCCAGGCCGCCACCAGCGTCGCCTTGCCCTGCGCGATGTCCTTGCCGGCGGTCTTGCCGATCTCCTCGGCCGTGCCGGTCACGTCCAGCACGTCGTCCGCGATCTGGAACGCGGCCCCAACGTCGCGCCCATAGGCGGCCAGCAGATGCCGCTGGTGCAGCGATGCCCGGCCCATGATCGCACCGGCCTCAGCGCTGAACTGGATCAGCCGCCCGGTCTTCAGCGCCTGCATCCGCGCAATCGCCTCGGCCGACCACGCCTGGTTGTTCCCCAGCATGTCGATCATCTGCCCGCCGCACATGCCGCGCGCGCCCACCGCATGCGACAGCGCCAGCACCAGCTCCACCCGCGCTTCCGCATTGGAATGCGTGTCCGGCTCCGCCAGCACCTCGAAGGCGCGGGCCTGCAGCGCATCGCCTGCCAGGATCGCCGTCGCCTCGTCGAACGCCTTGTGGCAGCTCGGCTTGCCGCGCCGGACATCATCATCATCCATCGCCGGCAGATCGTCGTGGATCAGCGAATAGGCGTGCAGCATCTCCACCGCCGCCCCGGCCCGCGCCGCACTGCGCCGGTCCACCCGGAACAGCCGCGCCGTTTCCATCACCAGGAAGGCCCGCATCCGCTTGCCGCCGCCCAGCGTGGAATAGCGCATCGCCTCCAGCAGCCGCGCCTCCGAGCCCTCCGGCACCGGCAGCAGATCCTCGATCGCCGCCTCCACCTCCGCCGCGGCGGCCTTCAGCGCCTCATTGAGCCCCATCGCACTCACTCCGGCTTGCCCAGGGACAGCGACCCATCGGCCGCCACCACGATCGCCTGCACCCGCGCCTCCGCCTCGGCCAGCTTCTTCTCGCAATGCTGGCGCAGCAGCGCACCCCGCTCATAGGCGCCGATCGCGTCCTCCAGCTTCTGCTGGCCGCCCTCCAAACCCTTCACGATCCGCTCCAGCTCCGCCAAGGCGTCCTCGAAACTCAGCGCAGCGATCTCAGGCGGAAGGCTCATCTCTCACTCCATTCAGAAAGAAAGTCTGTACTTTTTTGAAAAAAAGAACCAAAAAACTTTTATGTATTGGGTCCGGGCGCAAACAAATGAAGTCTTTTTTGCTTGTTTTTTCTTCAGAAAAAAGAAGACGCTTAGCTGTCCATCAACGCCCGAACATGCACCGCCGCCGACTCCGCCAGCGCGTCCAGGTCATAGCCGCCCTCCAGCAGCGAGACCACCCGCCCCTGGCACTGCGCCCGCGCCAGGCGCATCAGCTCCCCGGTCAACCAGCCGAAATCCGACGCCTCCAGCCGCAGCTGCGCCAGCGGATCGGCCTTGTGCGCGTCGAACCCCGCCGAGATGATCAGCAGTTCCGGCTGGAACGCCTCCAGCGCCGGCAGGATCAGCACCTCCCACGCCTCGCGGAACGCCGGCCCGCCGGAACCCGGTCGCAGCGGCGCGTTCACGATGTTCCCCACCCCGCGCTCCTCCGCGCTCCCGGTGCCGGGGTAGCAGGGGTATTGGTGGGAGGAGGCGTAGAACAGCGTCGGATCGGCCTGGAAGATGTCCTGCGTGCCGTTGCCGTGGTGCACGTCGAAATCCACCACCGCCACGCGTGAGAGCCCCCAGCGCGCCTGGGCATGCCGGGCCGCGATGGCCGCGTTGGCGAACAGGCAGAACCCCATCGGCCGGTCACGCTCGGCATGGTGCCCCGGCGGGCGGGCGGCGACGAACACCTGCTTCGCCCAGCCCTCCATCACGGCATCGATAGCCATCACCGCCCCGCCGGCCGCGCGCAACGCCGCCTCCCGGCTGCCGGTGCTCATGATCGTGTCCGCATCCAGCGCCACGCGCTGCCCGGGCTCCGGAGAGACCGACAGGATGCCCTGCACATATTCCGGCGGATGCACGCGCAGAAGCTGCTCCTCGGTGGCCAGTGGTGCCAGGTCCCGCAGCAGGGTGGAGAAATGCGGATGCTCCAGCGCTTGCAGCACCCGCCGCAGCCGGTCCGGCCGCTCCGGGTGCCACGGGCCGGTATCGTGCTCCAGGCAGGCCGGATGCGTGATCAGCGCAACAGTCATTCGGCCTTCTCTTCCCGCTTGCGGATCACGAAGCTCAACACCCCGCCATCCTCGCTCCACGCCACCAGCGCATGGCCCGTCTCCCGGCAGAAGGCCTGGAAATCCGAAACCGCCGCCCGGTCCGTTGCCAATACCCGCAGCCGCTCCCCCGCCGCCATGCCGCGCAACACCTTGTTGGCGCGCAGCACGGGCAACGGGCAGTTCAGCCCCTTCACATCCAGCAAGGTCTCGCTCATGCCCCGCATCCTGCACCGGCGCGGGCCGAAGCGGAAGGGAAGCGGGGCTGGCACGGCCCTTGCAACTTTTGCTCACAAAAGCCGTGCCGACCCGTCTCACCCCCCCAAAACGACCCTACCCGCGGACGATTGCGTTGCAATCTGCAACACCAACCCGCCGAAAGAGACCGATGCCCCGCCTGTTGCCTGCCCTCCCGGCCCTGTTCGCCCTGGCGCTGCTCGCCCTGGCCCCGCTGCGCCCCGCTTCCGCCGCATCGCTGGCCATCACCGGCGACCTGATCTCCGTCATGCACAGCATCGGCCTCTCGCTGCAGGACAGCAGCGCCACCACGATCAGCCTGCCCCCCACCGACGAGAAGCCCGCCGACCCCAAGGACGCCCCCACGGACTCCCCCAAGCTGTCCTTCACCCTCACCCGCAGCGGCGACACCCTGGTGTTCGAGCTCGGCGACTACGTCGGCAAGCTCTCCGACAAGGCCTTCCTGGACATCGCCGCGATCATCTTCGCCACGGACGCGAAGGCGGAATTCGCGCCCGGCACCGTGCTGCTGGAATCGCTGATGCTGGATGGCAAGCCCGTCGCCGACATGCTGAAGAAGCTGGACACCAAGCAGCCATCCTCCGCCCTCGTCGAGCTGCCCGAAAGCTTCACCCTCTCCGGCATCGCCCGCCAGGCCCTGGCCGAAGCGCCGCCCGCCGACCCCATCGACGTTCCCGCGCCCGGCCCCATCCTGTCGGTGCCGCACCAGGTCGTCGTCCCGGTGCCGGAGCCCGCCTCGCTGGCGCTGTTCGCCGCCGGCCTCGCCGGCCTCGCTTTGGCGCGCCGCCGCCGCGCCTGAGCCCCTACCGCCCCAGCGGGGAGACGCTCTCCGCCGATCCGGCCAGCGTGCCGCCATCCACCGGCAGCACCACCCCGGTGACCCAGCGCGCCATGGCACTGGCCAGGAACACCACTGCCTGGCCCACATCCCAGCCGGTGCCTTCCATCCCGAGCAGGTTCCCCGCCTGCCGCGCCTGGCGCAGCGCCGGGTCCATCCCGCCCACCGAGACCATCGGCGTGAACACGTAGCCAGGGGCCACGCAGTTCACCCTTATGCCCTCCGGCCCGTGCTGGGCCGCCATCGCCCGCGTCAGCGCCACCACCGCGCCCTTCGATGTCGCGTACAGCAGGTTGCGGTTGCCGCCGCGAATGCCGTCGACGGAGGAAAGGTTCACCACCGCCCCACCGCCGACCTTGCGCATCTCCGGAATGCACGCCTTGGCCATCAGCATCATGGAAGCCACGTTGATCCGCATCGCCGAATCCCACGCCGCCGGGTCCACCTCCACCGCGCTGCCGCTCGGCCCCGCGATGCCCACGTTGTTCACCAGCACATCCACCCGGCCCCAACGCGCCACCGCCGCCGCCACCGCCGCGGCGCAGGAGGCTTCGTCGGCCACATCGGCCGAGACCACCATCGCGCTGCCGCCCTCGGCCGCGATCATCGCCCGCGTCGCTTCCGCCCAGTCTGGCATCGCATCCAGCAGCGCCACATGCGCCCCTTCCCGCGCCAGCAGGATGGCCGCCGCCCGCCCGTTGCCGATCCCTTCCCCGCGCGACCCCGCGCCGGTCACCACCGCGACCTTCCCGGCCAGCCCCATCTCGGCCATTTCTATGCGCCTTCCTTCATGCCGGTAATGCTGCCCGTCATCGCCCGCGGGTCACGCATCGGCCAGCGCCCGGAATCTACCTGCGCCAGGAAATACCCCAGGATCCGGTTGAACCCGTCGGGGTCCTCCAGGTTGATCCCGTGCCCGCAATTCGGCATCACCGACAGCGCGGCGCCGGGAATGTGGTGCTTCATCAGCACGCCCGGCAGCAGGCACGGCCAGTCTTCATCCCCGGTCAGGATCAGCGTCGGCGCGCGTATCGCCTTCATCTCCTCCGTGAGGTCCCACAGCGAGGGCCGTTCGCGCTGCACGCCGAGCTGCGTCAGCGCCGCCCCCACCTGGTCGTGCTCGGCCAGTTGCGCCAGGAACTCCGCGAACCCGCGCGGGTCCTTGTTCTGGAACTGCACCCGTGTCGGCCCGAAGGCGTAGCGCTCGGCGAACTTCGCCATTCCGTGCTCGCGGATGAACGCCACCGTCGCCGCCCCCTCCTCGCGGAACTTGTCGCGCTCCGCCGGCTCCGCCCCATAGCCGCAGCCGCAGATCGCCAGGGACCGCCCGCGCCCGGGATGGCGCAGCCCGAAATGCAGCGTCGCGAACCCGCCCATGGAAAGCCCGACGATATGCGCCTGGCTCAGGTTCAGCTCATCCAGCACCGCCGCGATATCGTCCGCCGCCCGCGCCTGCGAATACCGGCCGGGATCATCCGGCACTTCCGAGGGCGGATAGCCGCGCGCATTGAACGCGATCGCTCGGTAGCGCTGCCCGAAATGCCGCAACTGCGGCTCCCAGCTGCGCCAATCCCCGGCGAACTCGTGCACGAACACCACGGGAAAGCCGCGCCCGGTCTCCTCGTAGTAGAGCTTCACCCCATCGTCGGCCGTGATATGCGGCATCAGTGCGTCCCCCCCGAATCCGGTGCGTGCAGCATGGCCCGCGGCGCGGAGAACGTCATCCTCCCCGCCTGCCTCAAACCTCCACCTCTTCCACCACATCCCGGCTCATGCGCCGGGCGAAGCGCGCGATCGCCTGGAACACCCCTTGCAGGTCCGGGTCGGCCGCGAACCGTGCGCCCGCGCTCTCATAGGCCGCCGTATCGGCGTAGCTGACGGTCACCACCCAATCGCCGGCATTCGGCTCGCCCTGCACCCGGCCCAGCCGATATCCCACGCCATGCCGCGCATAGATTTCCTTCAGCGACCGCGCGAGCGGCACCACCTCGTCCTCGCTGCCGCCCCGGTATCGCGAGATCGCCAGGATTGCCATTCGCTTCTCCCACCTGTGCGGCGCATGCGACCAGGGGCCTACCGGGCCGAAGTGCCCGGCGGATGCAGCATGGCCCGCGGCGCGGAGAACGTCATCCTCCCCGCCTTCATCCCCCACA
>CAMDAM010000234.1 GCA_945888575.1 Asaia bogorensis
CCCACCCAGGTGCGCCGCTTCGGCCTGCGCACCGGCGACACGGTGGAAGGCCAGATCCGCGCGCCGAAGGATGGCGAGCGCTACTTCGCGCTGCTCAAGGTCAACACCATCAACTTCGAGCCGCCCGAGGCGGTGAAGCACCGCATCAATTTCGACAACCTGACCCCGCTCTATCCCGAGCGGAAGCTCAAGATGGAGATGGAGCAGACCGAGCCGACCGCGAAGGGCGCCACCAAGGACTACATGCCGCGGGTGATCGACCTCGTCGCCCCCATCGGCAAGGGCCAGCGCGCCCTGATCGTGGCACCCCCGCGCACCGGCAAGACCATGATGCTGCAGAGCATCGCCAAGTCGATCTCCACCAACCACCCCGAAGTCTTCCTCATGGTCCTGCTCATTGACGAGCGGCCGGAGGAAGTGACGGACATGTCGCGCACGGTGCGCGGCGAAGTGGTCGCCTCCACCTTCGACGAACCGGCCACCCGCCACGTGCAGGTCACGGAAATGGTGCTGGAAAAGGCCAAGCGCCTGGTGGAGCACAAGCGCGACGTGGTGATCCTGCTCGACAGCATCACCCGCCTCGCCCGCGCCTACAACACCGTCGTGCCGTCGTCAGGCAAGGTGCTGACCGGCGGCGTGGACGCCAACGCCCTGCAGCGCCCCAAGCGCTTCTTCGGTGCCGCCCGTAACATCGAGGAAGGCGGCAGCCTCACCATCATCGCCACCGCCCTGATCGACACCGGCAGCCGCATGGACGAGGTGATCTTCGAGGAGTTCAAGGGCACTGGTAACAGCGAGGTCATCCTCGACCGCAAGCTGTCGGACAAGCGCACCTTCCCCGCCATCGACATCACCAAGTCCGGCACCCGCAAGGAAGAGCTGCTGGTCGATCGCGGCACGCTGAGCAAGATGTGGGTCCTGCGCCGTATCCTGAACCCGATGGGCACGATGGACGCGATGGACTTCCTGCTGGACAAGCTGAAATACAGCAAATCCAACCAGGACTTCTTCGACGCGATGAACACGTAGAAGATCGAGATCGTTATGTCCGTAGAACCGTTTGGCATAGCTTGTGGAACTGATACCAATCAGTTACAAATAGTAAGGGAACAACAAGAATTCACTTACTTTATAATCCCCCCGAAGACCCATCCCTCTTTTAGAACGTATGTAGCAACCTCCGCGCCTGATCTCGGGGTGGTGCAGCTTATGGCGTTGGGTACTATGTTTTCCGACGATGAGTTCGGGCATTTAATTAAAGCAGAATTTGATAAGGTCTCACGGCAATTAGGCCAAAGATATGGTCAAGTTCCATTAAATGATTTTCTAGATGAGGGGTCCATTTGGGATGAACCTCGAGATTGGGCAAACTCTATAGAGAAAAATGAACGGACTTATTGTAGGATTTGGAATAACAAAACCTCCAAACTTTTACCTGCCGAGATATCGAAAATATTCCTTACTGTATCCGCATTAGATAATGAATTATATATAGTTCTCACTTATACGTTTTTGAATTATGAACAATACTCCAAGATGCTTGACGATCGCGAATCAGAAGCGTTCTGACACGTCTCCGTATTTTCGGAATGAAAAATCTATCCATCACTTCAACACAACTACACTCATCGATTTCACCAGCGCCAACACCGGCTTGCCCGCGCGCAGCCCCAGCCGTGCCACCGCATCCGGTGTGATCCGCGCCAGCAGCCGCACCTCGCCGGAACCCAACTCCACCATCGCCGTGTGCCGCCCCTGGTCCTCGCTTACCGCCACCACCAGCACCGGCAGCACGTTGTGCAGGCTGATCCCCTGCGGCGCCTCGGTCGCCAGAATGATCTCCCGCGCCGGGATGCGCACCCGCAGCCGCGTGCCCAGAGAGCCCGCCACCAGCGGCACCCACAGCGCCAGCGGCCCCGCCCGCAGCAGCGAGAGCTGCCGCGCCGGATGATGTTCCGCCACCCGCGCCTCCAGCACTGCCCCGGCATCGTCGCGCGCCGCCAGCGGCACATCGCCGCGCGAAGTCACTTCCGCCAGCGGCCCCGCCGCCCGCACCTGCCCGCCCTCCAGCAGCACCAGCGTGTCGGCGATGGCGTACACCTCGTCCAGCGCATGCGTCACGTACACGATCGGCAGTGCCAGCGCCTGCTTCAGCCGCGCCAGATAGGGCAGGATCTCCGCCTTGCGCGCCGCGTCCAGGCTGGCCAGCGGCTCATCCATCAGCAGCAGCCGCGGCTGTGCCAGCAGCGCCCGCCCGATCGCCACGCGCTGCCGCTCCCCACCGGACAGCGTATGCGGCCGCCGTTCCAGCAGCGCCGCGATCCCCAGCAGTTCCACCACGTCGTCGAACGTGATCGCCCCGGCCGGCGCCCGCCAAAACCCATACATCAGGTTCTTGCGCACGCTCATGTGCGGAAACAGCCGCGCCTCCTGGAACACCAGCCCCAGCCGCCGCCGCTCCACCGGCACATGGATGCGCCGGAACGTGTCGGTCAGCACCTCCCCATCCACCACCACCCGCGCCGCCTGCGCGTCGAGCAGGCCGGCGATCACGCCGACCACGCTCGATTTCCCGGCGCCGGAGGGCCCGAACAGCGCCGTAGCCCCTTCCGGCGCCACGAAGTCGATCGCCAGCGCCGGCCCGCCGGGAAACTGATGCCGCAGCGAGAACTCGATCACGGCCGCTGCCCCACTGCCGCCCGCGCCCGCCGGCCAGCCCACTCCGCCGCGCCCAGCCCCACCAGCGCCAACCCGATCGAGACCAGGGCCAGCTTCGCTGCCGTCTCCTCGCCATTGGGGGACTGCAACGCGCTGTAGATCGCCAGCGGCAGTGTCTGCGTCTCCCCGGGGATGTTGGCAGCAAAGGTGATCACCGCCCCGAACTCACCCAGCGAGGCGACGTAACCCACGATCGCGCCGGAGAGCACCCCCGGCAGCGCCAGCGGCAGCGTGATGGTCATGAACCGGTCCAGCCGTCCCGCCCCCAGCGTCCGCGCCGCCTGCTCCAGCCCGGGGTCGATCGCCTCGATCGAAAGCCGTACCGCCCGCACCATCAGTGGCAGAGACATCGCGGCACAGGCCAACGCCGCCCCCGTGGTGGTGAACACCAACCGCACCCCGAACCAGTCGTGCAGCCAGGCCCCCACCGGCCCGCGCACGCCCAGCAGCAGCAACAGCAGCCAGCCCACCACCACTGGTGGCAGCACCATCGGCAGGTGCACGAACGCATCCAGCACCGCCTTGCCCGGAAACCGCCCGCGCGCCAGCAGCCAGGCCAGCCCCACGGCCACCGGCAGCCCGAACGCCACGCTGCGCGCCGCCACCCCAAGGGTCAGCAGCACGGCGGTCCATTCATCCGGTGTCAGCATGCCGGGCGTTATATCCCAGCGGCGAGAGCGGGGTCACCCCCGGCGCACATGCCCGCTCATGTCCTGCGCCGCATCCCGTGGCAGCAGCAGGGAAACCGGTAGCGAGCACAGGGAGAACGCCGCCACCACCAGGAACGCGGTGGCGAAATCCTGCAGCTGCGGCTCATGCGCGCCCGAAAGCGCCATTGTTATGGTCAACGAAGCCGCCCCCACCGTCACCCCCAACGTGGCCGAAACCTGCTGCACCGTGGCGTAGAAGCCGGTCGCGAACCCCATCTTCGGCCGCGGGATATCAGCATAGGCGAGCGCATTGAACGCCGTGAACTGCAAGGAGCGGAAGAACCCGCCGGCCAGCAGGATCAGGTAGATCAGCGCCATAGGCCAAGCGGGCTGGAAGAACGCCACCAGCCCCAGCAGCACGGAGGAGATCACGCAGTTCACCAGCAGCGTGTCGCGGAACCCCAGCCACCGCAGCGCTCGCGTCGCCGCCGGCTTCATCGCCAGCGCACCCAGCGAACTGGCAAAGGTGATCAGCCCGCTCTCCGTGGCGGATTTGCCGAAGGAAAGCTGCAGCATCATCGGCAGCAGGAACGGGATGGCCCCGATCCCGATGCGGAACAGCGTCCCGCCGGCCACCGCCACCAGGAAAGTGCGGTATTTCAGCAACCCGAAATCGATCAGCGGCGCCGCATGCCGCCGCGCATGCCAGGCATAGAGCAGGCCCGAGCCCACCCCCACCCCAAGGGCCGCCCAGCTCACCCAGGGCGCAAAGATGCCACGGCCCATCGTCTCCAGCCCGAACATCAGGCTCGCCAGCGCGGTGCCGGAAAACAGGAACCCCGCCCAATCGAACGGCGCCCCGCCGGGCTCGCGGATGTCGTCCACGTACAGCGTCACCAGCACCACGCCCAGGATGCCCATGGGGATGTTGATCTGGAAGATCGCCCGCCAGGAAAAGAATTCCACGATGAACCCGCCGATCGGCGGCCCCAGCACCGGCCCCAGCAGCGCCGGCGTGGAAAGCCAAGCCATCGCCGCCACCAGCTCGTGCTTCGGCACCGTGCGCAGCAGCACCAGCCGCCCCACCGGCACCATCATCGCCCCGCCCAGCCCCTGGAACGCCCGCGCCGCCACCAGCTCGCCCAAGGAGTTGGAGAAGCCGCACAGCACGGAGCCCAGCGTGAACACGATGATCGCCAGCCGGAACACCTGCTTGGCCCCGTACCGGTCCGCGATCCAGCCAGAGGCCGGGATGAACACGGCGAGCGACAGCAGATAGGCCGTCAGCGCCACGTTCATGTGCACCGCCTCGGCCCCGAAGGCCCGTGCGATGGTGGGAAGCGCGGTGGAGATCACCGTGCTGTCCAGGTTCTGCATGAACAGGGCGCAGGCCACGATCAGCGCCGTCAGCCGCGAACGCCGGCTGGTGCCACGCGGCACGCCAGGCATTGCGGGCTCGGTGGGCGCCGTGGCCCCGGCTGCGGCGCGATCGGTCATCACCGCAGCTTCGCCGTGTCGGGGTGTTGTGGGAAGCCCGTCCCTGCCGGGGTCTGGGTCCCGCCGTGTGCTACCTCGGCGAAGGCCCGCGCGGCCGCTTGCGCGCCACCTCGGCACGGATCGCGTCGGCCAGTTCCGGATTGGCGCGGCGGATCTGCTGCACCCGCAGCGCCGGCCCTATGCCCTCCAGCGGCGCCATCTCCCAGCGTTCCAGGAACAGCAGGTCGTCGCGCGCGCTGCGGTCGCGGATGGCCGGCATGGCGCCCTGCAACGCGGTCGTCACCGGCATGGAAAGGTCGATGGCGAACATCGTCTCGCCCTGCATCGCGTCGTTCGGCATTTCAGGCACCACTCCCTTACGGGGCAAAACCCCCGGTCCGGCAGGGAGACGCGGCACAGGCCGCGCCGTTCCCTCAACCCCAAGGTTGATCCGCAGGAGTACAGGCGCCAATGAAGGATTGGTGAACAAGGCACGAAAACGCCGCGCCCTGGTCACGATCGCAGGAGCGACCGTGGGGGCGCGGCGATGCGCGGAGGCTGGTCTCAGTAGCGGTAGAGGTCGTGCTTGAACGGCCCGGCCACCGTCACGCCGATGTATTCGGCCTGCGCCGGCGTCATCTTGGTCAGCTTCGCGCCGACCTTGGCCAGGTGCAGCGCGGCGACCTTCTCATCCAGCGCCTTCGGCAGGGTGTAGACCTGCTTCTCGTACTTCCCAGCCGCCGCGGTGTAGAGCTCGATCTGCCCCAGCACCTGGTTGGTGAAGCTGGCGGACATCACGAAGCTCGGGTGACCCGTGGCGTTGCCCAGGTTCACCAAGCGGCCCTCGGAAAGCAGGATCATCCGCTTGCCGTCGGGGAACACCACCTCGTCCACCTGCGGCTTCACGTTGTCCCAGGTGTAGTTGCGCAGCGCGCCGACCTGGATCTCGCTGTCGAAGTGGCCGATGTTGCACACGATCGCGCGGTGCTTCATGCGGCGCATGTGATCCAGCGTGATCACGTCGATGTTGCCGGTGGCGGTCACGAAGATGTCGCCCAGCGAGGCAGCATCCTCCATGGTCGTCACCTCATAGCCCTCCATCGCCGCCTGCAGCGCGCAGATCGGGTCGACTTCGGTCACCATCACGCGGCAGCCGGCATTGCGCAGGCTGGCGGCGGAGCCCTTGCCCACGTCGCCGAAGCCGTTCACCACGGCCACCTTGCCGGCCATCATCACGTCCGTGCCACGGCGGATCGCGTCCACCAGGCTCTCGCGGCAGCCATACAGGTTGTCGAACTTCGACTTGGTCACGCTGTCGTTCACGTTGATCGCGGGAACGCGCAGCGTGCCGGCCTTGGCCATCTCCCACAGGCGGTGCACGCCGGTGGTGGTTTCCTCGGTAATCCCGCGCACGTCGTCGAGCAGGTGCGGATACTTGTCGTGCATGATCTGGGTGGCGTCGCCGCCGTCATCCAGGATCATGTTCGGCTTCCAGCCATCGGGCCCCACCAGGGTCTGCTCGATGCACCACCAGAACTCCTCCTCGGTCTGGCCCTTCCAGGCAAACACCGGGGTCCCAGCCGCCGCGATCGCCGCGGCTGCATGGTCCTGGGTGGAGAAGATGTTGCAGGAAGACCAGCGCACGGAGGCACCGAGGTGCTCCAGCGTCTGGATCAGCACCGCGGTCTGGATGGTCATGTGGATGCAGCCGACGATGCGCGCATCCTTCAGCGGCTTGCTGGCGCCATACTCGGCGCGGATGGCCATCAGGCCGGGCATCTCGTCCTCGGCCATCGAAATCTCCTTCTGGCCCCACTCGGCCAGGGAGATGTCCTTCACCTTGTAATCACCCATGCGGGTCGCTCCTGTGCTGTTGGCCGCACAGGTATAAGGATATCGTTATGTCTGCAAGTCCTGGATGAACCCGAACCCGGCTGGCCAGCCATGCCGGCCAGCCGGCTTCGCGTTAAGCCTGCTGCAACTGTCGCGCCGGCGGCAGCGCCAGCCATTGCAGCACCGCGATCCCCCCGCCCATCGCCGCCTGCGCGAGCACGAACCCCACCCCCAGCCCGTTCGGCGCCACCCAGCCCGTGGCCAGCAGCATCACGCTGTCCACCGCCCAGATCAGGTTCAGCACCACCACCGCCAGCACCGCCGGCCGCGGCGGCACCGCCCGGCTCGCGCACCACGCCACGAAGGCCCCCCATGGCAGCAGCACCAGTCCGGCCCCGCGCAGCAGCCCCACCTGCAACCCCATCGCCGGCCCCAGCACCCCGGCCCCCGCCACCAATGCCACCCCGCCCACCAAGCAGAACGCCCCATCCAGCCCCAGCAGCACACGCAGATTTCGCAGAACGTTCATCACCGTCACTCCCAGTCGTTGAACGCATCCATCCGATGCACCACCACCCTGAGCTCCGGCCCCGCCGCGCGTCGATTAAGTGCGAGGTAATGGAAACGCCGCCCGCGCCTGCCCTACCTTCCCACCATGATCCTCATGGCCCCCCAAACCCGACCCATCGGCGACCTATTGCGCGAATGGCGCCAGCACCGTCGCCTCAGCCAACTCGCCCTCTCCCTGGATGCCGGCATTTCCACCAAGCACCTCAGCTTCCTGGAAACCGGCCGCTCCCGCCCCAGCCGCGAGATGCTGCTCCACCTCGCCGACCTGCTCGGCGTGCCCCTGCGCGAGCGCAACACCCTCCTCCAGGCCGCCGGCTTCGCCGCCCTCTACCCCCAGCACGCCCTCTCGGACCCGGAAATGCACGCCGCCCGCCAGGCCATGGAAACCATCCTCGCCGCCCACGACCCCTACCCGGCCCTGGCGGTCGATCGGCACTGGACCCTCGTCTCCGCCAACCAGGCCACCCAGCGCCTGCTCGCCGCCACCATCGCCCCCGCACTGCTGGAGCCCCCGGTCAACGTCCTGCGCGCCAGCCTCCACCCCGAGGGCCTCGCCCCCCACATCGCCAACCTGCCCGTCTGGCGCGGCCATATCCTCGCCCGCCTGCGCCAACAGATCGCTGCCACCGCCGACCCGGTGCTCTCCGATCTCCTGCAGGAACTCGCCGCCTACCCCGGCGGCACCGACCACCCCGCCCCCACGGAATCCGGCCTCGTCATCCC
>CAMDAM010000235.1 GCA_945888575.1 Asaia bogorensis
CTGTGGTGGGAGCCGCTTTGCCCTGGCGGGGGAGACGTGGTCGGGAGGTAGAAACGCAAAAGCCGCCAGGGGTGGCGGCTTTGGTGATGCGTTGTGTGCGCAGACCTAGACCGCCGGGGTGTAATACCAGCGGTACCAAAATCGCGAGATCGGCGATGTGGCGGGGTTGCGCATAAACAAACGGTAGCCGGACTGCGCCGGCGGTGCAAGGGCGTCACGTGCCGTCATCGGCACTTCACATTCCCGTCATCGCGGCGCAACGGTCCGCCCCTAGATGTGGGCCAACCAAACCTTGGGGAAATCCACCATGTCGATACGGATGCTCGGGCGCTTCGCGGCGCTCGCCGTTGCCTTTGCCGTGCCCATGCTCGCGGCCGGCGCGCAGGCGCAGCAGCGCACGCTGACCGTCTATTCCTCACTGGACGAGGACCAGGCCAAGGCGCTGATCCGCGGCTTCGAGGCGAAGCACCCGCAGGTGAAGGTGAACGCGATCCTGGGCTCCACCGCGCCGATCATCGCGCGCGTGATCGCCGAGGCCGCAGCACCCCAGGGCGACGTGATCATGGGCAACGCCGTCTCCGCGCTGATGGCCGCCGATGCGCGCGGGCTGCTGCTGCCGTACAAGCCCGCGCAGTTCGACAAGGTGAGCCCGATGATGCGCGACAATCGCGCGGAGCCGGTGTGGGTGGGCATCGATGCCTGGGCCGCCTCGATCTGCTTCAACACCGCCGAGGCGGCGAAGAAGAACATCCCGGCGCCGGTGACCTGGGAAGACCTGACCAAGCCGATCTATCGCGGCCAGATCACCATGCCGAGCCCGCTCTCCTCCGGCACCGCGCTGCTGGCGGTGAACGGGTGGCTGACGGCCTTCGGCGAACAGGCCGGCTGGTCCTATATGGACCGCCTGCATGAGAACGTGGCGCGCTACGGCCACTCCGGCTCCGCCCCGTGCCGCCAGGCGGCGACTGGTGAATCCCTGATCGGCATCTCCTATGCCGCGCCGGGCGTGAAGCTGATCAACGAAGGCGCGCCGGTCAGCATCATCCTGCCGAGCGAAGGGCTGGGCTGGGAGATCGAGGCGCTGGCGATCATCAAGGGCGCGCGCAACCTGGCCGATGCCAAGGTGATGGCGGACTGGATCTCCACACGCGAGGCGGCGGAAATCTCGGCGAAGTTCCTGCCGATCACCGCCTATGACGACATCCAGTCGCTGCCGAAGAACTATCCGGCCAATGAGCGCGAGAAGCTGCTGAAGATGGATTTCGGCAAGCTCGCCGCCAGCCGCGAGGCGGTGATGGCGGAGTGGCAGCGCCGCTATGGCACCAAGGTGCCGCCGCGGAACTGACCATGCCGGACAGCACAGGGGGCCCGCCCCCCTACCTGTCGGTGCAGGGCCTGGGCAAGCGCTACGGCGCGGCCCAGGTTGTGCACGATGTGGGCTTCGAGGTCGCGGGCGGCGAGTTCGTTTGCATCCTCGGGCCCTCCGGCTGCGGCAAGACGACGCTGCTGCGGCTGATCGCGGGGTTCGAGCGGGCCGATGCCGGGGCGATCCGCCAGGCGGGGGCGGACATCACCGCGTTGCCGCCGGAGCGGCGGGATTTCGGGATCGTGTTCCAATCCTATGCGCTGTTCCCCAACCGCGACGTGGCGGGGAACGTGGTGTTCGGGCTGGAATCGGTCGGCATGGCGCGGGCGGACCGCGCGGCGCGGGTGGCGGAGCTGCTGGCGCTGGTGGGGCTTTCGGACCATGCGCGAAAGTATCCGAGCCAGCTTTCCGGCGGGCAGCAGCAGCGCGTGGCGCTGGCCCGGGCGCTGGCGCTGCAGCCGGGGCTGCTGCTGCTGGACGAGCCGCTTTCGGCACTGGACGCCAATGTGCGGGCGCATCTGCGCGACGAGTTGCGCGGGCTGCAGCGGCGCCTGGGGGTGACCACGCTGATGGTGACGCACGACCAGGCGGAGGCGCTGTCGGTGGCGGACCGGATCATTGTGATGAATGCCGGGCGGATCGAGCAGGTGGGGTCGCCGAGCGAGCTGTACACGCGGCCTGGCTCGCTGTTCGTGGGGCGGTTCCTGGGCGAGCTGAACGCCTACAGGCTGGAGGCGCTGGAGGGGTCGGCGGCGCGGATCGCCGGGGCGCGGCTGGTGCTGGCAGATGCGCCGGCGGCGTTGCCGGGCGCGCCCTGGCTGTGCATCCGGCCGGCTTCGGTGGTGGTGGGGAGCGAGGCGGAAGGGCGGGAGAACCGGCTGGCCATGCTTGTGGCCTCGGCCACGTTCCTGGGCGATTCGGTGCGGCTGGCGCTGGAGGGCGAAGGGCTGCGGGTGCTGGCGGATGTGCCGTTTGCGCGGCTGGGGCGCATCCCGGCGGTGGGCGAGGCGATGACGGTGGCGCTGCCGGCGGCGCAGCTGATGGTGTTGCCCGGGCATGGTTGAGCGGCGGGTGCTGGGGCACGCGCTGCCCGGGCTTTTGCTGCTGGCGCTGGCGGCCGGCACGGTGCTGCCGCTGGCGGCCCTGCTGGGGCGGGCGTTCCTGGACCGCAATGGCGGCTTCGCGGGGCTGGGCAATTTCGTGCGCTATGCCACCGAGCCGGGCCTTGCCGTGGCGGCGTGGAATTCGGTTTGGCTCTCCGCGCTGACGACCGTGATCACGATCGTGCTCGCCTATCCCTATGCCTATGCGCTGGCACGCTCGGCGATGCCAGGGCGCGCGGCGTTCCGGCTGGCGGCGATGCTGCCGCTGCTGGCACCATCGCTGCTGCCGGCGTTCGGGATGATCTACCTGTTCGGCCAGCAGGGGGCGCTGCGGGCATGGCTGCTGGGGGCGGAGTTGTACGGCGAGGTGGGCATCGTGATGGCGAGCGTGTTCCACGCGCTGCCGCATGCGGTGCTGCTGCTGGCGGCCGGGTTGGCGGCTGGCGATGGGCGGGTGTACGAGGCGGCGCAGGCGCTGCGAGCGGGGCCGTGGCGGCGGTTCCTGACGGTGACGCTGCCTTCGAGCCGGTATGCGGTGGTGAGTGCCACCAGCGTGGTGTTCGTGCTGGTGTTCACCGATTTCGGCATTCCAACGGTGGTCGGCGGGTCGGTGAACGTGCTGGCGACCGACATCTACAAGCTGGTGATCGGGCGGTTCGACTTCGAGATGGGCGCGGTGGTGGGCGTGCTGCTGCTGGTGCCGGCGGTGGCGGCCTATGGGATCGACGCGCTGGCGCGGCGGACGCAGCGGGCGAGCCTTTCGGGGCGCAGCGTGCCGATTGCCGCCGTGCGGATGCCGGTGCGGGATGCGGTGCTGCTGCTGTTCTGCACCGCGGTGGCGGCGGCGATCCTGGGCGTGATCGGGATGGCGGCGTGGGGATCGCTGGTGCGGTTCTGGCCGTACAACCTGACGCTGGGGCTGCACAACTATGCGCGGCTGCTGGAGGACGGGGAGGAATTCCGCGCGGTGGCGAACAGCGTGGTGCTGGCGGCGGGCACGGCGGCGGCGGGGACGGCGATGGCGGCGCTGACCGGCTGGCTGGTGGCGCGGCGGGTGGGGGCGGGCTGGGCGCAGGGGGCGATCCAGGCGGTGGCGATGCTGCCGGTGGCGGTGCCTGGGCTGGTGCTGGGGCTCGGCTATGTCTTCTTCTTCAACAATCCGGCCAACCCGCTGCATGGGCTGCAGGGGACGATGGTGCTGCTGGTGGTGTGCACGGTGGCGCATTTCTACACCGTGCCGCACCTGATGGCGGTGGGCGGGCTGATGCGGCTGGACCGGGAGATCGACCTTGCGGCGCAGGCGCTGCGGGCGGGGCCGGTTTCCGCCGGGCGGCGGGTGTACCTGCCGTACCTGGCGCCGGTGCTGGTGGAGATGTTCGGCTATTTCTTCGTGAACGCGATGACAACGGTGTCGGCGCTGATCTTCCTGTTCAATGCGCAGACGCGGGTGGCGGCGATCGCGGTGGTGAACCTGGTGGAGGGAAGCCGGTTCGGGCAGGCGGCGGCGTTCGCGGTGGTGTTGATGGTGCTGTCGCTGGTGGCGACGGGCGTACAGCTGGCGGTGCGGGCGGCGGTTCTGCGGCGGCAGCGTTGGCGGGTGCGATAGTTTTTACCGCTTTATCGTAATACAATGGACGCCGTGAGGCATCCTGCTCCGGGCGATGCCACGGTAGGCCGCGGACCGGTGTGGGCGCGCGCTTGGGACGGCGGCGGACGGATGGGGGGTGTGCGGCGGGGCATGGGCGCACTGTTGGGGAGCGCGCGCATGCCGCGGCGCGGGGGTCGGGGAGCGGCAGCGCGGGGTGGGGCGGCGTTGTTTCTGCCATCTCGGGGATTATCCCTAACTGTCAATGCCGGTGCAAAGGTAGTCCTTCTACAGTGGGGACTTTTTCTTTGCGGGCTGGTGGTCTGGGGGTGTGGGCGGAATTTGGCCCATGGCGCGGGGCTTGGGGGGCGGTATGGCCCCCTGCCCCATCGTTGCGGAGACTGCGTGCCATGATCGATCCGACCCAGTTTGCGCTGTTCCTGGCCGCGGCCTTCGTGCTGGCGGCGACGCCGGGGCCGGGCATCTTCTATGTGGCGGCGCGAACGCTGGCCGGGGGGCGGGCGGAGGGGCTGGCTTCCAGCTTCGGGACCGGGCTGGGCGGGCTGGTGCATGTGGCGGCGGGCGCGCTGGGGGTTTCCGCCGTGGTGCTGGCGAGTGCCGAGTTGTTCACGGCGCTGAAGTTGCTGGGGGCGGGGTACCTGGTGTGGCTGGGGGTGCGGACGGTGATGGCGGCGCGGCACGAGGCGCTTGTGCTGGAGGGTGGCGTTCCGGCGATGGGCGTGCGGCGGGCCTTCCGGGAGGGCGTGATGGTGGAGGCGCTGAACCCGAAGACGGCGGCGTTCTTCCTGGCGTTCCTGCCGCAGTTCGTGGACCCGGCGGGGAACGTGGCCGCGCAGTTCGTTCTGCTCGGCGTGGTTTCGGTGGCGTTGAACACCGGGGCCGACGTGGTGGTGGCGTTCCTGGCAGGGCGGCTGCGGGATGGGGCGGGAGCGCGGCCTGGACTGGTGCGGCGGCTGCGCGAGGCTTCGGGTGCTGCGATGGTGGCGCTGGGGGTGGGGTTGGCGTTGGCGAAGCGGCCTGGGTAGGGGCGCGGCGCTCTCGGGGAAGGAAGAAGGCTCACCACGGAGGAGGCACGGACGCAGCGGCGCGAGGTGCTTGGCGTTTGGTGAGATTGACGGATCCGCTTCGCGACCCGCCCTACGAGGGGAGAGTGCGGCGGACGAAGTGGGTGGGATCCTGGCGTTGGCGTAGCAGGGTGGGGATGATTTCGCGCCAGGCGGCCCAGAGGCTGGGATAGGGCACCGGCGTGTCGTGGCGGATGGCGGCGTGGAGCTCGGGGAGGCGGTGGTAGGGGACCATGGGGAACATGTGGTGTTCCACGTGGTAGTTCATGTTCCAGTAGAGGAAGCGCACCAGCGGGTTCATGTGGACGGTGCGGCAGTTGAGGCGGTGGTCCAGCACATCCTCCGCGAGGCCCGCGTGTTGGGTGAGGCCGGTGACGATGTAGAGCCAGGCGCCGTAGAGCGAGGGCAGGCCGACATACATCAGCGGGAGGATGGAGCCGGCGGCCAGGGCTGCGCCGATCGCGGTGGCGTGGATGGCGGCGTGGATGCGGGCGGCGCGGAAGATGGCGGGGTGGGCGTGGGCGGGGATGTAGGTGGCTTCCTCTGCATCCAGCTTGCCGCGGGCGTGGCGCCAGAGTTTTGCCGCGTAGCCTCGGAGTTGCGGGCGGGCGAGGAAGCTGAGGGCGATATTCGCGAGGTTGGGCGGGCGGGGGGCGGCGATTTCCGGGTCCCGGCCGACGACGATGGTGTCGAGGTGGTGGCGGGTGTGGCTCCAGCGCCAGACATCGGGTTCGCGCAGGATCATGAAGCAGGTGAGGTGATAGATCGCGTCGTTCATCCAGGGGGTGCGGAAGGCGGTGCGGTGGCCGCATTCGTGCCAGCGGGAGTCTGACGAGGAGCCGTAGAGGATGCCGTAGGCGGCGAAGAAGGGGATGCACCAGGGGGTGCCCCAGGTGAGGAAGCCGGCGGTGCCGGTGATGGCGAAGCCGGCGAACCAGAGGATGGTGTCGCGGATGGCCGGTGCGTCGGTGCGGACCATGAGGGCGGCGAGTTGCTCGCGTGGGAGCGGGGTTTGGTACCAGCGGGCTTTCGCCAGGCCGCGTTCGGCGGCGCGGGCGGCTTCGGGGCCGGCGAGGCTGTAGTTGCGCGGTGCGGTCATGCTCGGCTTCCGTGGCCGTGCGGGGAACGGTAGGCGGGGCGTAGGGCGTTCGGCAACCGTGATGCGGAGGGCGTGCGATGCGGGTGATGGTGCTGGTGAAGGCGACGGCGGAGAGCGAGGCGGGGGTGCTGCCCTCGGCGGAGATGATGGCGGCGATGGGGCGGTTCAACGATGCGCTGGCGGCGGCGGGCGTGCTGGTGATGGGGGATGGGCTGACGCCTTCCGCGCGCGGGGTGCGGATGGCGTTCGAGGGGAATGCGCGGCGGGTGGTGCCGGGGCCGTTCGCGGCGGTGGGGGAGTTGGTGGCGGGGTTCTGGATGTGGAACGTCCGCGACCTGGACGAGGCGATTGCCTGGGTGCGGCGATGCCCGAACCCGATGCCGGGGCCGAGCGAGATCGAGATACGGCAGCTCTATGAACTGGCCGATCTCGATCTGGACAATGCTATCCCAGGCGAAAGCAAATGAAGTCTTTTTGCTTCTTTTTCTTCAGAAAAAGAAGGCCTTGCTTGCTTAACCGCGCGGATCAGGCGCGGCGGGTGGCCTTGGCAACGACGTAGGCGACGCCTTCGGGGCCGACCTGGAGCGTGTGCATGCAGGCGGCGGGGATTTCGCAGCACTCGCCGGGCTTGAAGGTGGTGGCCACGCCGTCGCGGCAGACGGTGACCTGGCCGCCGAGGACCATGATGCGGGCGTCGAAATCATGGGCGTGGAGGTCTTCGCTGAAGCCGGGCTTCTGGCCGCCGTGGACGATGTCGAAGCCTTCGCGGCGCATGTCGGCTTCGAACGCCTCACGGGTGACGGGGCCGGTGCGGCGGCGGCCGGAGAGGAGGGCGACGCCCTCGGGGCCGACGTGCTCCACGTGTAGGGTGCCGCAGGGAACGGCGTAGCACTGGCCGGCGCGGTAGGTGACGGGCGTGTTGTTGCAGGTGATGGTGATGTCGCCGCCGAGGACGAGGGACTTGGCGTCAAAATCATGGGTGTGGTTGGAGGTGAGGAGGTTGGGCTTCAGGCTGGTGTTGACCACCCGGTAGCCCTCGCGCTTCAGATCGGCGTCGAATTCGGCGATGTTCATGGCGTTTGCCCCCTTGGCTTGGATGTGCGATTTGTCCTCTATGGAGAACATATTGTCAATTATAGAGGACGACGCGGTCAGCCGGCGGACGGGCCTGGCGGTGAAGCGGCGGCGTGAGGCGGCGGGGTTGAGCCTGCGGGAGTTGGCGGGGCGGAGCGGGGTTTCGGCCTCCATGATTTCCGACATCGAGCGGGGGGCGAAATCTCCGACGGTGGCGACGCTGGTGCGGCTGGCGGGCGCGCTGGGGGTGGGGGCGGCGGTGCTGCTGGAGGATGCGGCCGCGGCGGTGCGGCGCATTCATTTGATCCGGGCCGGCGAGGGGGAGCGGGGCTGCGGCGGGTCGGCGTGGGAGAAGCTGGGGCCGGCGGGGCCTGGGAGCCGGATCGAGTTCGTGCGGCATGTGATTCCGGCGGGCGCGGTGCTGGGGCCGTCGCCCGCGCATGCGGCGGGGACGGTGGAGCACATGCACGTGGCGCGCGGGCGGGTGCGGGTGACGGTGGGGGACGAGGTGGCGGAGATGGCGGCGGGGGATTCGTGCAGTTGCCTGACCGATGTGCCGCATGGGGTGGCGAACCCGGGGCGGGGCGAGGCGGAGGGTTATGTGGTGTTGGAGCGGGGGTGAGCGACGGGGGGGGGGGTGGTG
>CAMDAM010000236.1 GCA_945888575.1 Asaia bogorensis
GGAATACCTGCGGGCCAACAAGCTCAGCATGCTCGTCTGGGACAGCTACGACGCCATCCTGCACGCCTGTCGCGATGCCTGGAACTGGCTCATCAACGATCCGAAGCGCATCGCTTCCATTACGCAAAGGCCGTGGGCATCCGTGGGGACTTAGGGCGGTTGGTATAAGGCCCCAGCGGGGTCGAGGGGCAGAGCCCCTCGCCTTTCTGCCTTCAGTCCCCCGCGCCCTGTTCCTTGCGGAAGGTGGCGGTGGGGTAGACGCCGAGGATTCGGGTTTCGCGGGAGAAGAACTGGAGCTCTTCCAGCGCGCGGCGCAGGGCGGGTTGTTCCGGGTGGCCTTCCACGTCGCACAGGAACTGGGTGGCGGCGAAGCTTCCGCCGACCATGTAGCTTTCCAGCTTGGTCATGTTCACGCCGTTGGTGGCGAAGCCGCCGAGCGCCTTGTAGAGCGCGGCGGGCACGTTGCGGACGCGGAAGACGAAGGTGGTCATGAGGTCGGGCCGGTCGGCGCTGACGGTCGGCTTGGACTTGGACATGACGTAGAAGCGCGTGGTGTTGTGCGAGGCGTCTTCCACGTTGCGGCGCAGGATCTCGAGGCCGAAGATCTCGGCGGCGAGGTCCGACGCGATGGCGCAATCCTCGGGGTTGTTCCATTTGGCCACGAGTTCGGCGGAGCCGGCGGTATCGGCTTCGATGATGGCCTGGAGGTTGAGCTCGGCGATGATGTTGCGCACCTGGCCGAGGGCGACGGCGTGGGAGTGGGCGCGCTTGAGGCCGGCGATGGTGGCGCCCTTCGGGGCGAGCAGGCAGTGTTCGACGCGCTGGAAGGCTTCGCCGATCACGTAGAGGCCGGATTCCGGCAGCAGGATGTGCATGTCTGGCACGCGGCCGGCGAGCGTGTTTTCCGTCGGCATCATGGCGAGGTCGGCGCGGCCGGCGCGGACGGCTTCCATGGCGGCCTGGAACGTGTCGCACGGCAGCGTGGTCCAGGTGGGATAGGCGTTGCGGCAGGCGAGGTCTGAATAGGCCCCCGGCCGGCCCTGGAAGGCGATGATTCCGGTCTTGCCTGTCATGTCGGTACTTCCAGTGATCGGCTCAGGTGGGGCCGAGTTCGCGCCGGGCGCGTTCGAGGTCGGCCGGGGTATCGACGCCGAAGGGGGCGTGGCTGACGCGGGCGCAGGCGATGCGCATGCCGGCTTCGAGCGCGCGCAGCTGTTCCAGCGATTCGCGGCGTTCGAGCGGCGATTCCGGCAGGGCGACGAAGCGGGCGAGGGCGGCGCGGCGGAAGGCGTAGATGCCGATGTGGTGCCAGAGCGGGCCATCGCCCCAGGGGATGGCGGCGCGGGAGAAATACAGCGCAGGGGCCACGGCGCGGCCGCCTTCGAAGGCGCAGGCGGCCTTCACCACGGAGGAGGCGGCGGCTTCCTCGGCCGAGGTGATGGGGGCGACGAGGGTGGCGATGTCGATCCCGGGTTCCGACAGCGGGGCGAGCACGGCGCGGATGAAGGCGGGCGGGATGGTGGGCAGGTCGCCTTGCAGGTTCACCACCACGTCGTGCCGGCCGGAGGGGTCGAGGTGGGAGAGGGCAGCGTGCACGCGGTCGGTGCCGCGGGGCAGGGAGGGGTCGGTGAGCACGGCGGCGCCGCCATCGGCCAAGACGGCGTCGGCGATCTCGGCGTCGCCGGCGGCGACCGCGACGGGACCGATGCCGGCTTCACGCGCCCGGTCGAGCACGTGGAGGATCATCGGGCGGCCGTGGATATCGGCCAGCGGCTTGCCCGGCAGGCGGGTGGCGGCCAGGCGCGACGGGATGAGGACGATCGGGTTCATGGGATCAGGACCATCGGGACCGTTGTCATGCCGCAGGACGGGCCGGTGCGCCAGGGGGCTGCCGTGTGCGGGTGCGGGTTTTTGGGCGCGCGGGCCGGGGGCGGGTTGATGCAGGCGGGTCTGTTGCCTATGGTGCGGCGCATCTTTTGGTAGGCGGCCGCGTCGAGCATTGCGGGCTGTCGCCTGCCATGCCTGCCCCACCGGCTACCCGGCCCTGGATCGCCGCCTGACGAGGAACTGCGCCGCATGGACAACCTGGAGTTCAACAAGGCCGCTGCCGCAGTGCTAGTGGCCGGCATCGTGTTCATGGTGTCGGGCGTGGTGGCGTCCATGGTGGTGAAGCCGCATGCGCTGCATCATTCCGTGCTGAAGATCGAGACCGGCACCGAGACCGCCGCGGCGCCCGCGAAGGAAGAGCCCCTGGCGCCGATCGGGCCGTTGCTGGCCAGCGCGGATCTGGCCGCGGGCGAGGCGCTGGCGAAGCGGCAGTGCGCTTCCTGCCACAGCTTCAACGATGGCGGGAAGAACGGCGTGGGGCCGAACCTGTACGGCATTATCGGCCGCGCCCATGGCGGCGTGGCGGGCTTCACCTATTCGGCCGCGCTGAAGGGCAAGCCGGGGCCGTGGAGCTATGAGGAGATGAACGCGTGGTTGAAGAAGCCGGCGGCGTACATCCCCGGCTCGCGCATGGCCTATGCCGGGCTGAACAGCGACAAGCAGCGCGCCGACGTCATCCTCTACCTGCGCAGCCTGGCCGCCACCCCTGCCCCGCTGCCCTGAGCCCAGGCCGCTGACATGAACGAGGCTGCGCTTCTGGCGCTGGTGCGCGGTGCCGAGGCGGCGGCCGACGTGGCCGGCGCGGTGATCCGGCCGTTCTTCCGCGCCGGGGTTACCTCCGACATCAAGTCTGATGCTTCGCCGGTGACGATTGCCGACCGCACGGCGGAGCAGGCGATGCGCGCCGTGCTGAGCGAGCGGTTTCCTGGCCATGGCATCCTGGGCGAGGAGTTCGGGCTGCAGAACCCCGGCAGCGAATTGCGCTGGGTGCTGGACCCGATCGACGGGACGCGCGCCTTCATCACCGGGCGGCCGAGCTTCGGCACGCTGATCGCGCTGCTGGATGGCGATACGCCGATCGTGGGCATCATCGACCAGCCGATCACCGGCGAGCGCTGGGTGGGCGCGAAGGGGATGGTGACGCGGTTCCGCGGGCCGTTGGGCGGCAGCGCCGGCACGCGCCCCTGCCCCGCGATCGGCCAGGCGGAGCTGGGGGCCACCACGCCGGACATGTTCCAGGGGCCGGATGCGGCGAAATGGGCCAGCCTGACGCGGCAGGTCGGCCGCACCTATTACGGCGGCGACTGCTACACCTACGGGCTGCTGGCCCTGGGCCAGGTGGATATCAGCGTGGATGCCACGATGAAGATCTGGGACTGGGCGGCGCTGGTGCCGGTGGTCGAAGGTGCCGGGGGACGGGTGACGGACTGGCAGGGCAACAGGATGCGCCCGGATGGCGACGGGCGTACCCTGGCGGTGGGCGACCCCGCGCTGCTGCCACAGGTGCTTGCCGTCCTTGCCTCCTGAGCCCGTCGCCTGCCACAAGGCAGGGCTGCACGAAGCGCGCCGCACCACCACATAGCGGCGCAGACCGTGCCGACAGGAGGAGGACCCACGTGCGACTGATCGCCGCCGCCGCGCTCGCCATCTCGGCCAGCCTCCTCCCCATTGCCAGCCACGCCCAGGCGCCGACGCGCAGCCATGCGCTGTCGCTGATGGGCCCGGCCGCGCTGCCGCCGGGGTTCGCGCATTTTCCCTATGCCAACCCGAATGCGCCCAAGGGTGGCGAGGTGGCGCTGGGGGCGGTGGGCACCTTCGACAGCTTCTCGCCCCATATCGTGCGCGGCAGCGCGGCCGGGGCCACCAGCGCCATCTACGATACGCTGACCAAATCCAGCGCGGACGAGGCGCAAACCGCCTACGGCCACATCGCCCACACCATCGAGACCGCGGCCGACGGGCGTTCCGTGACATTCGAGCTGCGGCCCGAGGCGCGGTTCCATGATGGTGCGCCGATGACGGCGGAAGACGTCGCCTGGACCTTCCAGACGCTGATGGCCCATGGCCGGCCGCACTACCGCCAGTACTGGGGCGACGTGGCGGAGGTGAAGGTGGAATCGCCGCAGCGCATCACCTTCCGCTTCAAGCACGGCGACAACCGCGAGCTGCCCTCCATCCTCGGCCAGCTGGAGGTGCTGCCGAAGCACTGGTGGGCCAGCCGGGACTTCACCAAGCCGCTGACGGAGCCGCCGCTGGGCTCCGGCCCCTGGCGCATCGAGCGGTTCGAGTTCGGCCGCACGGTGGTGCTGTCGCGGGTGCCGGACTACTGGGCGAAGGACCTCGGCACCGCGCGCGGGCTGAACAATTTCGACCGCCGGCGGGTGGAATATTTCCGCGACCCCACCGTGGCGATGGAAGCCTTCAAGGCGGGGCAGGTGGATTTCCGCCAGGAGAACATCGCCCTGGTGTGGGCGACCGGCTACGACTTCCCGGCCGTGCGGCGCGGCCTGGTGAAGAAGGAGGAGTTCCGCCACCGGCTGCCCACCGGCATGCAGGGCTTCGTGATGAACACCCGCCGCGAGGTGTTCAAGGATGCGCGCGTGCGCCAGGCTCTGGCCTGGGTGTTCGATTTCGAGTGGGCCAACGCCAACCTGTTCCACGGTGCCTATACCCGCACGCGCAGCTACTTCTCCAACTCCCCGCTGGCTTCCACCGGGCTGCCGCAGGGGGCGGAGCTGGCGCTGCTGGAGCGGCACCGGGCGAAGCTGCCGGGTGTGCTGTTCACCGACGAGTTCCGCCTGCCCGTGACGGACGGTTCCGGCAACAACCGCGATGCGCTGCGCACCTCGCTGGACCTGCTGCGGCAGGCGGGCTGGACCATCAAGGACCGCAAGCTGGTGAACGCGGCCGGCCAGCCGCTGCGCTTCGAGATCCTGCTCGCCAACCCCTCCTTCGAACGGGTGGCGCTGCCCTACGTGCAGTGGCTCTCCCGCCTGGGCGTGGAAGCGCGCGTGCGCACCGTCGATCCGGCCCAGTTCCAGCGGCTGAACGACACCTACGACTACGACATGATCGTGGACGTGTTCGGCCAATCGGAATCGCCGGGGAATGAGCAGCGCGGGTACTGGAGCTGCGATTCCGCCAAGCATGAAGGCGGCAGCAATACCGCCGGCATCTGCGACCCCGTGGTGGATTCGCTGGTGGAAACCGTCATCAACGCGCCGGACCGCCCCAGCCTGGAAGCCGCCACCCAGGCGCTGGACCGGGTGCTGCTGTGGGGCTGGTACGTGGTGCCGCACTGGCACCTCGGCTCCTGGCGCGTGGCCTACTGGGACCGGTTCAACCGCGTGGATATCCCGATCCGCAGCGGCTTCGCGTTCGACGCCTGGTGGATCGACCCCGCCCGCGCCGACGCCACCGACGCCGCACGACGTGCCGGCGTCAACTGAGGTGAGGCGGAGGGAAGAAAGGCCAGGGGCTTTGCCCCTGGACCCCACCAGGGACCTGAGGTCCCTGGACCCACATGAGTTCCGCCTTCGGCGGGGAGGGGCCGGCGGGGCGCTGGAGAGACCCGGGCGGCCCCTCCCCGCCGAAGGCGGAATACGTAAAGGGGTGTGGGGCCTAAGGCCCCAGCGGGTCCAGGGCAGAGCCCTGGCCTTCCTTTCTTCGGCCTCACTCGGATGATCGCCTACATCCTGCGGCGGTTGTTGTTGGTGATTCCGACGTTGTTTGGGATCATCACGATCAATTTTGTGGTGGTTCAGTTTGCGCCGGGTGGGCCGGTGGAGCAGATGATTTCCGACATCAAAGGCAAGGGTGGTGACGCCACCATGCGGATGACGGGGACGGGGGCGGAGTCCATTGCCGCGGCGCCGCCGCAGGATGGGGCGTATCGCGGGGCGCGGGGGTTGGACCCGGCGATCGTGAAGGACATTGAGCGCATGTTCGGCTTCGACAAGCCGGCGCATGAGCGGTTTTTGAAGATGCTCGGGGATTATCTGCGCTTCGATTTCGGGCGCAGCTTCTTTCGGGACCAGACGGTGATCGAACTGGTGCGGCAGAAGATGCCGGTGTCGATTTCGCTCGGCTTGTGGTCCACGCTGCTGATCTACCTGATCTCCATTCCGCTGGGGATTGCCAAGGCGGTGCGGCATGGCAGCCGTTTCGACGTGGCGACCTCGGCGGCGGTGCTGGTGGGGTATGCAGTGCCGGGGTTCCTGTTCGCGATTTTGCTGGTGGTGCTGTTCGCGGGCGGGAGTTTCCTGACGCTGTTTCCGTTGCGCGGGCTGGCGAGTGCCGGCAGCGAGCATTGGTCCTGGCCGGCGCGGGCCCTGGATTACCTGTGGCACATGGTGCTGCCGACGACGGCGCTGGTGATCGGCGGCTTTGCGGGGCTGACGATGCTGACGAAGAACTCGTTCCTGGAGGAGATCCGCAAGCAGTACGTGGTAACGGCGAGGGCCAAGGGGGCGAGCGAGCGGCGGGTGCTGTACCGGCACGTGTTCCGCAACGCGATGCTGCTGATCGTGGCCGGGTTTCCGGCGGCGTTCATCAGCATTCTGTTCTCGTCGGCATTGTTGGTGGAGATCGTGTTCTCGCTGGACGGGTTGGGGTTGTTGGGCTTCGAATCTGCCATTCGGCGCGATTATCCCGTGATGTTCGGCACGCTCTACATCTTCACGCTGCTCGGCCTGGTGATGCACATCGTGGGCGACGTGATGTACACCGTGGTGGATCCCCGCATTGATTTCGAGGCGCGCGGGTGACGCTGACACCGCTCACCCGCCGGCGGCTTGCGGCCTTTCGCGCCAATAAGCGGGGGAGCTGGTCGCTCGCGATCTTCGCCACGCTGTTCGTGCTGAGCCTGTTTGCCGAGTTCATCGCCAACGACCGGCCGCTGCTGGTGCGCTACGACGGGCGGTGGTTCGTGCCGGTGTTCGTGGAATACGCCGAGGAGGATTTTTCGCCCGACCTGCTGCCCACCGCGGCGGATTACACCGACCCCGAGCTGGCGCGGCTGATCGCCGAGAAGGGCTGGATGGTGTGGCCACCGATCCCGTTCAGCCATCGCAGCGTGGTGAAGAACCTGCCGGTGCCCGCGCCGGCGCCGCCCTCGGCGATGAACCTGCTGGGCACGGATGATCAGGCGCGGGACGTGCTGGCGCGGGTGATCTATGGCTTTCGCATCTCCGTGCTGTTCGGGTTCACGCTGACGATCATCTCCTCCTGCATCGGCATCGCGGCCGGGGCCATCCAGGGGTATCGCGGCGGGCTGACGGACCTGCTGTTCCAGCGCTTCATCGAGATCTGGGCGGGGATGCCGCAGCTCTATTTGCTGATCATCCTGGCCAGTATCATCACGCCCAGCTTCACCGTGCTGCTGGTGTTCCTGCTGCTGTTCAGCTGGATGAGCCTGACCGGCGTGGTGCGCGCCGAATTCCTGCGCGGCCGCAACCTGGACTATGTACGCGCCGCCAAGGCGCTGGGGGTTTCCGATGTCGGGGTGATGTGGCGCCACATCCTGCCGAACGCGATGGTCGCCACCCTCACCTTCCTGCCCTTCACCCTCTCCGGCTCCGTGACGATCCTGGCCAGCCTGGATTTCCTCGGCTTCGGGCTGCCACCAGGCTCGCCCTCGCTGGGCGAACTGGTGAGCCAAGGCAAGAACAACCTGCAAGCCCCCTGGCTCGGCCTCACCGCCTTCTTCGTGCTGGGCAGCCTGCTGACCCTGCTGATCTTCGTCGGCGAAGCCGTCCGCGACGCGTTCGACCCGCGACAGGCGCCGAAGTAGGGGAAGCAAGGCCAGGGGCTTTGCCCCTGGACCCCACCAGGGACCTGAGGTCCCTGGACCCACATAATTCCGCCTTCGGCGGGGAGGGGCCGTCCGGGCGGTTCGATTGGCCTCGATGGCCCCTCCCCGCCGAAGGCGGAAAGTCACGCGGGTCCAGGGACCTCAGGTCCCTGGTGGGGTGCAGGGGCAAAGCCCCTGCCGGGTCCAGGGCGGAGCCCTGGCCTTGCCTCGGTGCGCACATGACACGCTACATCCTGC
>CAMDAM010000237.1 GCA_945888575.1 Asaia bogorensis
ACCGTGTCGTCGTCGATCAGCAGAACAGACGCCACCTCGCGATAGCTCATGCCGCGATCCAAAAGGACCAACGCGTTCGCACGACGCGCCAAGCGATGCTGCGCCAGACCATCGCGCGACAACTCCACCAGCGTCTGCCGATCTTCGACGGAAAGGAAACCTCGCTTGCGCATGACAACGAGCGGAATCCATCTCACCGAGCCGATGCAAGCACGATCCGACGGATGCACAGTGAGTCAGGGTATTGGTTCTTTTTTACAAAAAAGAACGCGCTTGCTTCCTTCAGTAACCCGCCGCCCGATCCACCAGCTCCCGCAGTGGCTTCCCATCCAGAAAGCGCGCCAGGTTGTCGACGAACAGCTTGGCCACGGTCTTGTCGCGTTCCGGGTGGCCGCCGCCGATATGGGGCAGGACCATGATGCCATTCGCCGCCCAGAACGGGTGTTCCTTCGGCAGGGGCTCGGTGCGGAACACATCGAGGATGGCGCCGGCCAGGTGCCCGCTTTCGACGGCGGCGATGAGGTCGGCATCCACGATCAACGCGCCGCGGCCGAAGTTGAGCAGCCAGGCGCCCTTCTTCATCTGTGCCAGTAGGGCGGCGTTGACGGAGTTGTCGGTGCTGGGCGTGGAAGGCAGCAGCAGAACAACGGAGTCCGCCTGGGCGAGCACCTCCGCGGTTTGCTCCGGGGCATAGACGCGATCGACGCCCGGCAATTCGCCCGGGGTGCGGCGGGTGCCGATCACGCGCATGCCGATCGCTGAGGCCATGCGGGCGAGGTCTTGCCCGATGGCGCCGAGGCCGAGGATGCCGAGCGTGCTGCCGTTGAGTGGCGTGGCCATGCGCCGCGTCCAGGTGGCGGCCTTGTTGTCGTCCACGATGGCCGCGTAGGGCTTGGCGATGTGGAAGAGCGCGCCAAGGATATTCTCCGGCATGCTCTCGCGGTGGGTGCCGCGCGCGGAGGAGAGGGCGAGCGCGGGCGGCAGGTCCGGCAGGGCGAGCCAGGATTCGATGCCGGCGGTGAGGCCCTGGATCCAGCGCAGCTTGGTCATGGTGGGCAGCAGGCCGGGCGGGGCGGCGAGTGAGAGCATGGCTTCCACGCCGGCGCGCTGGTCGGGCGAGGGGAGGTCCTTGCGGGCGAGCGTTTCGATGGCGACACGCGGGCCGAGGCCCGCGGCCTCGATGGCTTCCAGGTAGGCCTGCGGCGTGTCGGTCCAGAGCAGCACGCGGGTGCGGTTGTTCATGTCGGGTTCCCCTATTCCTGGCCGGCGACGGTAGATCGGGCGCGGGCGGAAGGGAACGGGGCGCGGCTGGGCCGGGCAAGGAACGACCGCCGGCGATTATTTGGCCTGAAATTGTCGAGGCGATCCCGCGGGCGCGGCGGCCTGCGCAGGGTTGGACATGGGACTCCAAGTATCCCGGTGCAGTGCGGCAGATATCGGAATGCGACTCGGGCGGTGGCTTGCTGCTCTGGATAGGATTACTTGACGTTTTGGTGCCATGGTATGCCTGCCGGGCGCGCCACGGGGTGCTTTCGGCGTGAAAGTGTCGCCAAAATCGCCAGAAGCAGCATTCATTGGAGTATGATGCGTTGCAAGGCGTGAATCCTTCGCCTATACAAGCTGAAACCTTCACGAGATGAGTGCAATGAGCGACAATGCCAAGGAAGCCCACCTGCTCGGTCTGACGGCCCAGATTGTGTCTGCCCATGTGGCGAACAATGCGGTTCAGCCAGATGCTTTGCCGGGTCTGATCCAGTCCGTGTTCAAGACCCTTGCCGGCGCCGGCAAGGACGCCCCGGAGCCGCTGAAGCTCGAGCCGGCGGTGCCGATCAAGAAGTCCATCTTCCCCGATCACATCATCTGCCTGGAAGACGGCAAGAAGCTGAAGATGCTGAAGCGCCACCTGGCGACTTCGTACAACATGACCCCGCAGCAGTATCGCGAGCGTTGGGGCCTGCCGCACGATTACCCCATGGTGGCGCCGGACTATGCCAAGCACCGCTCGGCGCTGGCCAAGGAGATCGGCCTGGGCCGCAAGCCGGCCGAGGCCACCGCGGCCCCGGCCATGGCGCGCAAGCCCGGCACCCGCGGCCGCAAGCCGAAGGCGGCCTGACGCCAGCGCGGCATGCCTGGCCAGGGCCGACGCAAGGCCTTGGCTGGCTCTGACTGATTGCACGATCGACTGAGCGCCGCCGGATCTCGAAAGGGGTCCGGCGGAACGCTGTGTTGCGCCCTGCGTTGCCGCCTCGCCCGACATGGGGGAGGTGGCGAATGTTGGTGATGCTGTGGCGGTTGGTGCGTGATGCGGCCTACGCCTTCATCGAGGACGAGGCGCTGACGCGTGGCGCGGCGATCGCCTTCTACACCGTCACGTCGTTGGGGCCGGTGGTGTTCATCGTGGTGGCGATCGGCGGCCTGGCCTTCGGCGAGGACGCGGCGCGCGGGGCAGTGACGGCGCAGCTGACCGGGCTGGTGGGGCGGGAAAGTGCCGACCTGGTACAGGCGGCGCTCAAGGGGGCCTCCCGCGCGCCGGAGAGCGTTCTGGCCGCCATCGTGGCCGCGGTCACGCTGCTGGTGACGGCCTCTGGCGTGTTCGCGGAAATGCAGGGGGCGCTGAACGCGCTGTGGCGCGCACCGCCGCGGGCCACCACCGTCTCTCGCCTGGTAAGGGCGCGGATCATCAGCCTCGGCCTGGTGGCTACGCTGGGGTTCCTGCTGCTGGTATCCCTGGTGGTCAGCGCCGTTCTGAGCGGCCTGGGCGACTGGATCAATGAGCGGCTGCCGTGGGGAACCCTGGTGCTCGGGGTGGCGAACGTCATTGTCTCCTACGTTCTGGTCACCGTGCTGTTCGCGGCGATCTACAAGGTTTTGCCCGATGTGCGGCTGGCCTGGCGCGATGTGGTGGTGGGGGCGATCCTGACCGCGTTGTTGTTCAATGCAGGAAAGTTCCTGATCGCCCTGTATCTGGCTCGCAGTGCCGTCGCCTCCAGCTATGGCGCCGCGGGGGCGGTGATCCTGCTGCTGCTGTGGATCTACTGGTCGGCGCAGATCTTCCTGTTCGGGGCCGAGCTGACCAAGGTGTATGCGGCGTGGCGGGGCACGCGGGCGGGGCGGCAGGCGCTGGCGTGACCGCCTGTTGCGCCGCCACACTTGACTACAGCGGCGTGACACCCCTTCTACGCGCCGCAGGGCCGAGAGCGGCCCCATGATGGGAGACGCATCCATGACCTTCAGTATCGGCCGCCGCGGCCTCGCTTTCGGGGCCGCCGCCACGGCAATTTCGGGCCGGGCCCAGGCCCAGGCCACCACGCAGATGTCGATCGCCACCGGCACCACCGGCGGCGTGTACTATCCGCTGGGTGGCGCGCTGGCCAACTACCTCTCGCGCGGCATCCCCGGCATGAGTGCCACCGCGGAAGTCACCGGCGGATCGGTGGCGAATTTCCAGCTGCTGGGCGCCGGCCGCGCCGGCATGGTGTTCGGCCAGGTGGATGCGGCGGTGGATGGCATCAAGGGCGCCGGGCCGTTCCGCGGCCGCGCCGTGCCGGCGCGCGCCATCGCAGTGCTCTACACCAACCGCATGCAGATCGTGACGACGGCGGCCACCGGCATCAAGTCTGTCGCGGACCTCAAGGGCAAGCGCATCAGCACCGGCGCGCCGGGTTCGGCCACCGAGCTGTTCGCCTTCCGCGTGATTGCCGCGGCGGGGCTGGACCGGGAGAAGGATTTCCGCGCCCGCGAGCGGCTGTCGCCGGCGGAATCCACCAACGCGATTCGCGACGGCAAGCTGGATGCGTATTTCTTCGTCTCCGGCGTGCCGACCAGCGCAATCACCGACCTCGCCGCCACGCCGGGCACGACGATCCACCTGGTCGACCATGCCGAGCTGCACCAGCGCATCGTGGCCGAGAACGGGCCGGTGTATTTCCCGGAAGCGATCCCGGCCGGCACCTATCCGGGCCAGGCGGCCGAGAACAAGCAGCTCTCGGTGGCCAACATCATGGCGGTGCATGAGAACATGCCGGCTGAGATGGTGAAGAAGATCCTGGAGATCACCTGGGGCAACCGCGAGGATTGGGCGAAGGTGCACGCCGAGGCGCGTAACTTTACCCTGGCCGGGCAGAAGACGGCGGCGGCCGGTATTCCCTGGCACCCTGCCGCGGAGGCCTTCTGGAAGGCCGCCGGCGCCACGCTGGCCTGATCACCCGATGTCCCACTCCGCCCTGCCGCCCGAGATTCCGCCTGGCGCGCTTGACGACGATACCGCCAGGAAGGTCGAGGAACTGATCGAGCAGGAGGAGGGGGCGCAGAACCGGCTCCCCGGCCTGCTCGGCCATGCGGCGGTGGCGGTGGCGCTGGCGATGTCGCTGTTCCACCTGTGGGCGGCGTGGGACATCGTTCCGACCACCACGTTGCGCTATGTGCACGTGGCCTTCGCCATGGTCCTGGGCTTCGCGCTGTTCCCGGCAGCGCGGCGCTTCCGCCACCGGGTGATGCCGTGGGATGTGGCGCTGATCGCAGCCGCGATCTACGTGGTGTATTACTTGGTGGCGGGCGGGGACGACCTGCAGGACCGCTACGTGTTTCCGGAGCCGATGGATATCGTCGTCGGCTGGATGCTGATCGCGCTGGTGCTGGAAGTGACACGGCGCTCCACCGGCTGGATCATGCCGGTGATCTCCATCCTGTTCCTGCTCTACGGGTTTTACGGCAACCTGCTGCCGCCGCCCTGGCGCCACCAGGGGTACGACATGCTGCGGCTGATCCCGCACCTTACGATCACGCTGGAGGGGATCTTCGGCACGGCGGTGGATGTCTCGGCCTCGCTGATCGTGCTGTTCACCATCTATGGTGCCATCCTGCAGGCCTCCGGCGCCGGCAAGTTCTTCGTGGATTTCTCCTTCGCACTCACCGGCGGCAAGCCGCAGAGCGCGGGGCGCACGGTGGTGCTGTCTTCCTTCCTGCTCGGCGGGCCCTCCGGCTCCGGCGTGGCCACCACGGTCACGCTGGGCACGGTGGCCTGGCCGATGATGAAGAAGGTCGGCTACCGGCCGGATGACGCGGGCGGGTTGCTGGCGGCCGGCGGGCTCGGCGCGATCATCTCGCCGCCGGTTCTGGGCGCGGCGGCGTTCCTGATCGCCGAGTATCTCAAGATCGGCTACCTGGATGTGCTGGTGATGGCGATCGTGCCCACCTGCCTCTACTACGCCTCCCTGCTGTTCATGGTGGAGTTGGACCAGCGCCGCATCGCCGCGCGCGCAGCGGCCGGGGACGGGCCGGCGGCGGAGGCGATGAAGGTCGATCCCGTCGGCAAGCTGCTGAAGCTGTACGGGTTCCACTTCACCACGCTGGTCGCGATCATCGTCTTCATGGTGATGGGCTATTCCGCGACGCTCTCGGTGCTCTACGCCACCGGCGTGGCCGTGGTGCTGAGCTACGTGCGGCGCGAAGCGGCGCTGACGCCACGGCGGCTGGTGGAGGCGCTGGCCTCTGGCGCCGTGCAGTCGGTGGGCATCGCCGCAACCTGCGCCTGCGCCGGCATCATCGTCGGCGTGATCACGCTGACGGGGCTGGGGCTGAAATTCTCCGATATCGCCATCCAGGGCGCCGGCGGCTCGCTGGTGATCACCGCCATCTACACCGCGCTGATCGTCTGGGTGGTGGGGCTCGCGGTGCCGGTGACGGCCAGCTACATCATCTGCGCCGTGGTGGCCGCCCCCGCGCTGATCAAGCTCGGCGTGCCGGACTACGCGGCCCATATGTTCGTGTTCTACTACGCGGTGCTGAGCGAGGTTTCGCCGCCGACCGCGCTGTCCCCGTTCGCGGCCAGCGCGATCACCGGGGCTGGGCCGTACCGGACCACGTTGATGGCGTGGAAATACACGCTGCCGGCCTTCGTGCTGCCGTTCGTGTTCGTGACCGACCCGCAGGGCGTGGGGCTGCTGCTGCAGTTGAAGCCGGGCATGACCTGGATGGATGTGGCCTGGCAGGTGGCGCTGGCCACGGCGGGCCTCGCGGCGCTGGCGTCGGCCTGCCAGGGCTGGCTGGTGCGCGCGCTGGCAGGGTGGGAGCGGGCCGGGCTGGTGCTGGCCGGCCTGCTGCTGGTGTTCCCCGCGGTGATCGAAGGGGTGCTGGACGACGCATTGCCTTATCCGCATTTCGTGGGGATGGCTCTGATGGCCGCTTTGGTGGCCTGGCAAATGCGACAACTGCCGGCATCAGGCAGGGCAGGGTGAGAAAGGGGCCGCAAGGCCCCTTTCCTTTTTCGGGCTGCGATGGGTGAAAGCACCGGGGTCTTGGCGGCCAAACCGGTTTGGTGTTGGATAAGGCATCTCCAAACCGGTTTGGATTCGTCGCTTCATGTCCTTGAAGCAGTTCGCCGCCAGCCTGAAGCTTTCCAAGACCACCGTCTCGCGCGCGCTGGACGGCTACCCCGATGTCGCGCCGGAGACGCGGGAGCGGGTGCAGGCGGCCGCGGCGGCGGCGGGGTATCGGCCCAACCCTGTGGCGCGGCGCCTGTCTCGCCGGGCCAGCGGCATGGTGGCGCTGGTGATCCCGGCCACACCAGGCCGGTTCTATGAGCCGCTGTTCGTCGACCTCGCAGCCGCGATCGGCACGTCGCTGGCCGAGGCGGATCTGGATCTCACGCTGCTCGCCCCGCGCCCCGGCGAGCCGGAGCTTGCGGCCTATGAGCGCATCCTGGCCGGCGCGCGGGCCGATGCCGTGGTGGTGGTGCGCACCACCATCGCAGATGAACGCGTGGCCTGGCTGCAACGCAACAACCTGCCCTTCGTCTGCTTCGGCCGCACCGTGGCACCGCGCCCCTATGCCTTCGTGGATGGTGATGGCGAGGCCGGTTTCCGGCTGGCCGGCGCGCATCTCGTGGCGCTCCGCCATCGCCGCATCGCCTGGATCGGCGGCCCGATGGGCGCCGCCGCGGCCCGGCGCCGGCGTGCGGGTCTGGTCACGGCGCTGGAGGCCGAGGGGCTTTCGCTGGTCGTCAGCCTCGACGGCCCGTCCGACGAAGGCGCCGGCCAGGCCCTGGCGCGCGAGGCCCTCGCGGCTCGCCCAGATGCGCTGGTCTGCGCCACCGACCGCCTGGCCATGGGCGCGCTGAGTGCCGTGCGCGAAGCGGGGCTCGTGCCCGGCCGAGACATCTCGGTGCTCGGCCACGACAACCTGCCTGTGACAGCCTTCGCCGACCCGCCCTTGGCGACGATGGAGGTGGATATCCTGGACGCCGCCCGCCATCTCGCCGCGGCGGTGATCGCGCTGATCGGCGGGGCCGATCCCACCGACTACCAAACCATCCTTCCGGTGACGCCCGTCTGGCGCGCATCGGTCGGCCCGCGTGCCTGACTCAAACCAAGCAACGGCCGTTCGAGCCGCAACAAACTGGAGGATAGTCCGATGACCCTGCTGCCGCGCCGCCTGCTGGTGGCTGCCGCAACCGCGGCCGTTTTGGCTACCGCCCCGGCCTTGGCCCAGCCGACCGACGTGGTGCTGGTCTCCACCCAGCTGCGCCCGGTGGAAACCGCCACGGTGTTCCGCAACGCCATCCTGCGCGATTCCCCGGTGAAGACCGTGTTCGTGGGCGAGGAGGCGGAGCCGATGGTCACGCGCCTGGGCGCGGAGCTGAAGGCCGGCAGCCGCACCGTGAGCGTGATCGGCGCGGTGCACGGCGAGATCCTGCCGCTGGTGCCGATGGGCGCGCTTGAGCCGCTGGATGCGCTGGTGGCCAAGCTGGGCGACCGCGGCATTCCGCCGGCGCTGATGGACGCAGCCAAGCTGGGCACCGGCAACGTGCTCTACATGCCGTGGATGCAGGCCACCTACATCATGGTGGCGGACAAGCGCGCGCTGCCCTTCCTGCCCGCCGGCGCCGACCTCAATGCGCTCACGTACGAGCAGCTGACGCAGTGGGGCAAGAACAT
>CAMDAM010000238.1 GCA_945888575.1 Asaia bogorensis
ATGCGGGCCCGCGCCTGGCACGAGCACCGCGTCGTCGCCCTGCCGGTGGAGGACATCACCGATCCCTGGCTCCGCCAGGCCATCACCAACGAAGCCAATCGGCGCTGGGGACAGCGCCAGGGAGGACACGGCCATGGCCGCTAGGAAGAACCGCAAGCGAGGCGCGATCGTCCTCGACGACCTGTCGAAACCGTCGCAGTGGCGGCTGCAGCACGGCGGGTTCAACCCGCCGAGCTACGACGCCGATCCGGATACCGGGATGGTGGTGACGCATCACCGTGCGGTCGACACTCTCGGCATGATGTTGTCGAACCGGACCATCACGCAGGAGATGTACGACGCCGGCACGATGTTCCGAATGCTGTTCCGCAGCGCGCGGCTCGGTGCGCTCGGCGCCTCGTCGCTGGCGCGGATGCCAGGCAAAACGACGCGGGGCATGTCGAGTGATCACATGCAGGCCGGGATCAAGATTGCCGAGGCGATCGATGCACTGGGAGGCTATGACAGCGCCGCCGGCTGCTGTGCCTGGCATGTGCTGGGCTGCGAGAGTTCGGTGCGGGAGTGGGCCATGCGGCAAGGCTGGGGTGGGCGCCCCGTCCCCCCGCCGCAGGCGCAGGGCGTGCTGGTTGCCACGCTCGGAGTGCTCGCAGCGCATTTCGGGCTGTTGGCCCGACCACGTGCCGCGTAATGCCCGACGCGTTGGGCAGAAAAAAATGCACGAAACGTAGTAGAGCGTAGAAGGGCGAAAGAATGTCGCGTTGCACCACGAAACTCATACAGGCTATGGTGTGCAGGCATCAAAGAGGTGGCGCCGCGAAGCGGCTCACCAGCCACTGTGCCCCCTGAGCCACTGCATCGATCCCATGGTTCCTTCCCGGGCCGGATCGATGCGGGGGGCATTGGCGCGATAGACGCCTAGCGCCAGGTCTCAATTTTGGTTCGCGGTGCGCACCTGGCGCGTCGTTTCCCACTGAACTCCGCCATATCTGACCGCGGCGTCCCCCCGCGCAGTTCGCACTTTCCACAATCCGGATGCCAGTGATGTCGCTCCCATGGATGGCCGCGAAGATCGTGCTGCGGCCGGTGGGCGAGCTGCGCGCGCACGCGGGCAATGCCCGGCTGCACTCGGTCGAGCAGATCGAGCAGATCAAGGCGAGCATGCTGGCCTATGGGTTCACCAACCCGCTGCTGGTCGACGAGGACGGCGTCCTGATCGCTGGCCACGGCCGACTGGATGCGGCGATCGCGCTGGGCATCGCCAAGGTGCCGGTGATCGTGCTGCGGCACCTGTCGGTGGCGCAGAAAGAGGCGCTCCGCCTCGCTGACAATCGCATCGCCGAGAATGCGACCTGGGACCAGGCGCTGCTGCGCGATGCGCTGGCGGGGCTGCAGCAGGCCGGCGAGGTCGATCTCCTTGCCATCGGGTTCTCGCAGGACGAGATCGACGCGATCCTGGCCGCCGCGGACGAGGCCGTCACCGATGGCGATGCGCGGCATGAGCCGGACGGCGCCGACGCTGGTGGCAACGGCGCGGCCGTGGCCCCCGATGATGATGTTGAAGACGACGATCCCGCCGATGCCGCGCCTGAACCGCCCCGCGCCGCTGTCACCCACCCTGGTGACCTGTGGCTGCTGGGCGAACACCGGCTGCTCTGCGGTGACAGCTCCGATGCGACCTGCGTCGCGCGCGTCATGGCAGGCGAGCGCGCCGCGCTGCTGTTCACCTCCCCGCCCTATGGCAGCCAGCGCAACTACACCACCGGCGGCATCGCCGATTGGGATGCCCTGATGCGCGGCGTGTTCCAGCACGCCGGAGACGCGCTGGCGGATGATGGCCAGGTGCTCGTCAATCTCGGTCTGACCCACCACGACAGTGAGTGGCATCCCTACTGGCAGGGCTGGATCGAGTGGATGCGCACGATCGGTTGGCGCCGCTTCGGCTGGTATGTCTGGGACCAGGGGCCCGGCCTGCCGGGCGACTGGAACGGACGTCTCGCGCCCAGCTTCGAGTTCCTGTTCCACTTCAACCGCCAGGCTCGGCAGGCCAACAAGATCATCCCCTGCAAATGGGCCGGCGATCCGCTGCTGATGTCCGGCCTGCGCCGGGCGGATGGCACGATGAGCGGCAACTCGCACGAGGGTCGGCCGATCCAGGACTTCCGGATCCCGGACAATGTCGTGCGCATCACCCGACACAAGGAGCGCGGCATCGAGGTCGAGCACCCGGCGGTGTTCCCGGTTCGGCTACCAGAGTTCTTGACACGTTCCTACTCCGGGGAGGGTGACACCATCTTCGAGCCGTTCTGCGGCTCCGGAACAACGCTGCTGGCCGGGCAACGCACAGGGCGCCGCGTGCGCGCGATCGAACTGGCGCCGGCCTATGTCGACCTCGCCATCGCGCGCTGGCGGCGGAACCATCCCGAACTGCCGGTCACCCTGGATGGCGACGGCAGGGACTACGATGCCGTGGCCGCAGAACGCACGGCGATGCAGGAGCCGGCGCATGCAGCCTGAGATTGCCGTCGTGTCCATGCCCCTGGCATCGCTCGTCCCCTACGCCGCCAATGCCCGCACCCACTCGGATGCACAGGTGGCGCAGATCGCGGCGTCCATTACCGAGTTCGGGTTCGTGAACCCGGTGCTGGTTGATGCCGCGGGCGTGCTGGTGGCTGGGCATGGCCGCGTCCTGGCCGCCAAGCGGCTCGGGTTGGCATCGGTGCCGGCGATCCGCCTGGCGCACCTGACGGAGGCGCAAGCCCGTGCCCTTCGGCTGGCCGACAACCAGATCGCTCTGAACTCCGGCTGGGACGAGGCGCTGCTGGCCGCCGAGCTCGCGCGCATCCGCGAGGATGGTTTCGACCTGGCACTGCTTGGCTTCGACCAGGCGGCGCTCGACGCGCTGCTGGCCGAGACTGGGTTGGATGGTGGCGCCGGCAACGGGGCCGATGAAGATGCGCCGGCCCCGGAACCGCCGGCTCAGCCGGTGACACGCCCTGGCGATCTGTGGCGCCTCGGGCGGCACCGCCTGCTCTGTGGCGACGCCACCAGCGCCGCCGATGTGCAGCGCCTGCTTGCCGGCGCCAAGCCACATCTGCTCGTGAGCGACCCGCCCTATGGGGTGGACTACGATCCGACCTGGCGCAACGAGGCCGGCGTCTCGGCTACCGCCCGCATCGGCCGGGTGCCGAACGATCACCGCGCCGACTGGCGCGAGGCCTGGACGCTGTTCCCCGGCGATGTGGCCTATGTCTGGCATGCCGGGCGCAATGCCCGCGTCGTCGCGGAGAGCCTGGAGGCCGCCGGCTTCGGCATCCGCTCGCAGATCATCTGGGCGAAGTCTCGGCTGGTACTTGGGCGCGGCGACTATCACTGGCAGCACGAGCCGTGCTTCTACGCCGTGCGCGACGGCAAGACTGGTCACTGGCAAGGGGCGCGGGACCAGACCACCTTGTGGTCGGTCGCCACCGCCAACGGCGACGAGGACGCGGCCACGGTGCACGGCACCCAGAAGCCGGTCGAGGTGATGCGCCGTCCGATGCTGAACAACAGCGTGGCCGGCGACGTGGTCTACGAGCCGTTCTGCGGCAGCGGCAGCACCATCATCGCCGCCGCCACGGTGGGGCGGGTGTGCCTGGCGATGGAGATCAGTCCGGACTACTGCGACGTTGCGGTGCTGCGCTGGCAGGCCTTAACCGGCGAGCCCGCCATCCTGGACGGTGAGGACCGGACCTTCGATGACGTAGCCGCCACGCGTATGACCTCGAAGGCAACGACCGCCGAGGGCCAATCGGCCTCGGCGGCGTGAGCCCACTGCTGCACTGAGGTTACCAATCAGCCAGGCATCTTATCGAAGCGCTGCCGCTCGGCAGGCTCTTTCGTCCAAGACTGTGCGCTGCTGCAGTAGAGCTCCATCGTCGGCTTGAAGGCTGATGGGTCATCCAACGTGCCGGCAAGCACGAATGTGACACCCGGCATGACCGCGACCTCCGCCATGAGGCCAGATCCGCAGTTCGGGCAAAAGCGTCGGTAGACCGGTTGTCCTGAATCCCCTGTGTCGGTGTAGGTCTTTGGCTCGCCCTTGACCCTGACCGCATCGGAGGGGAACCCGATAAGGGTCTCGAAGGCTGAGCCAGTGTAGCGCTGGCAATTGCGGCAATGGCAGATTCCGCTCAGGGCTGGCTCAGCCGTCGTCTCGTAGGTGATCTGCCCACACAAGCAGCGGCCCGACATGCTCGGCATAGCGTCTAGCTCCCCTTGCTGCGGCGCGATGTCGCCGCTTTATGTAGTTGCGATATACCTATCATGAAAAATGGCACCCTTTCCACTTCGGTGTCGATTCCGGTGGGGAACGACACCGAAGGCGGGCGGGCAGTGAGCCGCTTAGGATCCGATCTGATAAACCGTGTAGGACCCCTTCGCCCCGTCCCGGTTGGGGCCGACCATCCGGACCCGCTCCAGGGTGGTGACCTGGATGCCCTTCTTCTTCAGGCCCGCCAGGAAGCCGCGGACCGTGTGGCTGGCCCACCCCGTCGCCTCAGCGATCTGGGCCACCGTCGCCCCCTCGTCGCGCCGGAGCAGGTTCAGCACCGCCTCCTGTTTGGTGCCCTCGCGCGACTTCCGCGGCGCACCAGGTTCGCTGGCCGGGCGGCCTGGTTTGGTGGCCAGGGCGGCGCGCAGGGCATCCATCGGGGCCTCGAGGGCCGCAATGATGTCGGTCTCGCGGTTGGTCTCCTCCATCCAAGCGGCCAGCACCGCCGCGGCGGCGTCGCGCAGGATGGCGCGGGGCGCGGCTGCGGGCGCGGCGTGGGCGGCCTCCAGGGCGTCCGCGACCGCCAGGGCCTCTGCCTGCACCGAAGCCGCGTCGGGCGCCGTGGGCGCGGCAGTGGCGTCGGTTTCGGCCACCGGCTCGCTTCCCGGCGGGTCCAGGTTCAGGGCGTGGAAGCCGGCGTCGGTGAGCGCCAGCGTGGTCAGCATCAGGCCGGTGGCGGAGTCCTCGATCAGCAGCGCGCCGTCGCCCAGGCGGTAGTCACCCTGGGTCTCGGTGATCAGGCCATCGCGCAGCAGGGCGTCGATCATCTTGTGGCGGCCGCCAGTGGGCAGCTTGCGGTGGAACTCGAGGCGGCGGTCCGGGCGCTCGGCGGCGCGGGCCAGGACGATTGTGGCGGCGGGGGAAAGGCTCATCTGCGTGCTCCAAGTTGCGCCCCTGACCACCAGGGGCTGCTACTGCCGGGAGCCCCGCCGGGCAGAACCCGGGCGGGGCGGTGGCCGAGGGAGGTGGCTTACTCGGCGGTGTCGGCCTCGATCTCGGCGTGCAGGACGTAGCCGGTGAGATAGGGCAGCCCGCGGGGGATGCCGGTCTCGTGGGCGGTGCGGGCGCTGATCCGCCAGCCCATCCAGGTCGCCGTGGCGGCGTTGATGGCGGAGGCCAGTCCCTGGCCCGCCGCCAGGTGGTTGCTGACTTCGTCCGCGAAGTGTCGGCCATGGCGGCTGTCGAGAAAGGCGCGCGTGGCGTCCGGGCTGCACCCGGTGATGCCGGCGATAAAGGCCAGAGCGATGTCCCAAGCACGCTCGGGATCGGCGTGGTGGGACATGGTCCCGAAGAAGCCGTGTTCGCGATTTTCTGTCTGCGGGATGCTGGTGTTGGCCATCTGTAGTGCTCCTGCCTGGCGGGGCCTGCCCCCTGCGCGTGATGGACACTTCGCGCTGGGGCGGGACACAGCCAAGTCAGATTGAGCGCAGAATGATTGCTTCGTTCCGGCATACTCGATCAGATCATGAGGCTGCCCTCGGCCGAGCCTGAGCGCGCGGCGGGAGGGGACCGCCAATGCCGGAATTTACCCCCTCTACCCGCGAACTGGCCCGCCGCATCGGCGTCACCGAGACCGCGCTGCGTAAGGCCGAAGCCAAAGGCCGCATCGAGCGTCAGCCGGACGGCCAGTGGGATGTGGAGATAACCCGCCGCCGCATGATCGAGACCGCAGACCCGGTGCGCTCGCCGCTGGCCGGGGCGACGGGCGCCGGCACCACGCAGGCCGGGCTGTCGAACGACGCAACACCCTATGCCCGGCTGCGCGTCGCCCAACTGGCGCTGAAAGTCGAAGCCCAGCGCATGGCGCTGGACGAGGACAAGGGCCGGCTGCTGGACGCCACGGCGGCCAATGCCGCAATCGACGAGATCGCCGGCGCCATGCGCGACGCGCTGCTGAACTGGCCCGCGCGGATCTCCGGCCTGATCGCCGCAGACCTCGGGGTCGAGCCGCACCTGGTGCAGACCGTGCTGCAACAGCACGTCGCCGATCTACTGACGGAGGCCGCAGATCGCTTCGATCCCCCAGGCCTCGGAATCCGCGGCGCGGACCGAGAAGCTCGACATGTCACCGAACGCGGTGCGCATGGAGGGTCTACGTGGCGGTAGCATGGCCGGGGCGGGCGCGGCGCTTTCCCGGCCGAACCATTTTTTCTTGCGGCGGCTGGGCCGCGGGGCGTTGCCCTCCAGCATGGCCGCCATTTCGGCGGCCTCGGCGGCCATCTTGGCGGCCCGGGCGGCCCGGCGCCGGCGTCGCTCCAGATACGTCCTGAACCAGCCCAGCATCACACCGACTCCCGAGCCTGGTGGCCGCGCGCGAACTCCCCCGCGCGTGACGCGTGTGCCAGCCTCTACGGTGCGCGAGCCACCGCGGTCAATGCATGCCTTGCCCGCGCGCCCCGGGGTGGAGTTGTTGATCGAGATCAACGTTCAGTGTCTGCGCCGGGGGCAAAGGAAAATCGTTCGGGAGCGGATGGTAGGTGTCCGCTTCCTGGCCCCCCAGATGGCCGGTCGAGCGACCGGCCACAACTGATCCGCGTTTCGGATCGGCCCGGTCGCAGCTTCCCCCGCGATCGGGCCATTTTCTTGCCGACGGGTCCCCTTCCCGTCCGCTGTCCGCCCCCCTCGCCACGGCCCGCCACGGCGGGCAGTATTGCCATGCACGCAACTGGAGAACTGCCATGCCGCCGCGCCCGATCGCCTTCGCCCCGGAGCTGGCCGCGCCGCGCCGCCCGCTGCTGTGGAGCGGCGAGGGCATCGGCGCCTCCACGCCGGTCGCTACGCCGGACGGGCCGGTACCGGCCGAGCGGCTGCGCCGTGGCGACCCGGTCTCAGGCGGCGGCGGGCGGGTGCTGCGCCTGACCGAGCTGAGCCACGTCACCCTGCCGGCCGAGATGTTTCGCCGCCTGGGCATGGCTCCCCCGGTGCTGGTCGAGGCCGGTGCCCTGGGTCCCGGCATGCCGACGGTGCCGCTGCTGCTCGGGCCGGCGCAGCGCATCCGCCTCGCCGGCGGATGGATCGCGGCCGGACAGCTGGTGGACGGGCAGCGCGTGCGGTACCTCGGCCGCTGGGCGCGGATGGTACTGCTCGGCCATGGCGGCGACTCCGCGATCCTGGCCGCCGGTGTCGTGCTCGGCCCCGCCGGCGCCCCCCCCCTGGCCGCGCGCAAGGGGCCGGTGGTCGAGGCGCTGCTACGCCAGGCCGACGCGGCGGGCGAGCATGGCGGTCCACTGGAAGGCTATGTGGACCACGCCGATCGCTTCGGGCTCGTCGGCTGGGCGCGCGATCCCGCCGCGACGGCGCGCCTGGTCCCGCTCGAGGTGCTGGTGTCCGGCACGGTCGTGGCGCAAGTGCTTGCCGACCTGACGCGCCCCGACCTGGTGTCTCGCGATCCCGCCCGCAGCGGTCCGGGCGGGCACAGCTCAGCAATGGCCCGGCATGGCTTCGCGCTGCGCTTCGAGCCGCCCCTGCCGCCGAGGCGACCCTGGCTGCTCGGCGTGCGGCCGGTCGGCGGCGGCGCGGCGCTGCCCGGCACGCCGCTGCTGCTGGATGCCGCCGCGCCCACGCCGGAGCTCTTCGACATCGCGCTTGCCGGGCTGGTCGGGGGC
>CAMDAM010000239.1 GCA_945888575.1 Asaia bogorensis
GGGCTGCTGCGGCGGCGCCGGGCGCGGCGCGGGCGGCAATGCGGCGACGACCGGAGGGGCTGCCGGCGCGGCCACCGGGGGGGCGGGCGGTGGCGGGGCCGGGCGGGCGATAACTGCCGGCGCGGGCGGGCGCGGCGGCGGTTCGGCAACGCGCGGTTCGGCGACACGTGGTTCGGCCGCGCGCGGATCGGGCACCGGGGTGCGTGGCGCCGGGCGGATCACCGCGGCGGGGATTTCCGGTTCCGGCGGCGGCTCCGGCGGGGCAATGCCGATCGGCGGCAGGCGGCGTTCGAGGTCGGCCAGGGTGGTGAATTGGCCGGGCTGGGTGGTTTTCAGCGGCAGGTGCAGGTCCACCAGCTCCTGCAGGCGGACGGGGTCGTTCAGCAGGGCGTAGTCCGCGCGCAGCATGGCGCCGCGGGCGCGGGCGTCGTCCACCGCCCGCATGGTGGCGTGGATCTCGCGGTCCAGCATCTGGGCGCGGTATTTGACGCGATAGAGGTACAGGCCGGAGCCGATGGCCAGCAGCATGCACAGCAGGGAGACAGGCCGCATCATGCCCAGTCCTCCGCGGCAGGGTGCGCCATGGCGGGGCGTTCCATGGTGCGCAGGCGGGCGCTGCGGGCGCGCGGGTTGGCGCCGGTCTCGTCCGCACCGGGCTTGGCGGCGCCGGTGGCGAGCAGGCGGAAGCGGGGCGCCTTACGGGAGAGCAGGCCGGCGGGATCGTGGCGCGACGGGCCCGGCGTGCGGCCGCTGGCTTCGGCCATGAAGTGCTTCACCAGCCGGTCCTCCAGCGAGTGGAACGACACCACCACGAGCCGGCCGCCGGGGGCGAGCAGGCGGGCGGCCTGGTCCAGCGCGCGCTCGACCTGGCCCAGCTCGTCGTTCACCCGGATGCGCAGCGCCTGGAAGCTGCGGGTGGCCGGGTGGTGGCCGTTGCGATCGGGCGGCAACACGGAGCGGATCACCTGGGCCAGGCGGCCGGTGGTGGTGATCGGGGCCTCCATCCGGGCGGTGACGATGGCGTGGGCGACGCGGCGGGAGGCGCGTTCCTCGCCCAGTTCGTACAGCGTGTCGGCCAGTTCGCGTTCCGGCAGCGTGTTCACAAGGTCGGCGGCGGTGGGCCCGGCGCGGCCCATCCGCATGTCCAGCGGGCCATCGTGGCGGAAGGAAAAGCCGCGGGCGGGATCGTCGATCTGGAAGGAGGAGACGCCGAGGTCGAACACCACGCCATCCAGCGCGGCCACGTCGTGCTCGGCCAGCATGTCCATCATGTCGGCGAAGGCGCCGTGCAGCAGGTGCAGCCGGCCGGGGTGGCGGGCGGCCAGGGCGGCGCCGCGGGCGATGGCATCGGGGTCGCGGTCGATCGCCCAGACGGTGCAGGAAGCCGCCTCCAGGATGGCCGACGTATAGCCGCCGCCACCGAACGTGGCATCGAGGTAGATGCCGCCATCGCGTGGGGCGAGGGCGGCGAGCACCTCGGCCAGCATCACGGGGATATGGCCGCTCATTTCGCCACCTGTGGGGCGGCGGGCAGGGTCATGCGCAGCACGCGGGCGCGTTCGCGCGCCTCGGCGATGCGGCGCTGGGCGGCCTGGGGCTCCCAGATCTGGAAGTGGCTGCCGGCGCCGATGAAGGCGACTTCCTCGCCCAGCCCGGCATGGTCGGCCAGGTCCTTGGCCAGCACGATGCGGCCTTCCTTGTCGGGCTCGGCGTCCACCGCGTCGGAGTAGAGGGCGAGTGCCAGGTCGTCCTCCTCATCTGAAAAGCGGGGCAGGGCCTGGATCTGGGCACCCTGGGCGGCGAAGGCTTCGGGGTGCCAGCCCTCGATGCACGGGTGCTTGTGCGAGGGGCGCAGCACGACGGGGCCGTTGGCGGGATGGTCGGCCTTCAGGACAGCACGGAACGCCGCCGGAATGGACACCCGGCCCTTCCCGTCTCTCCGAACCAGATGGGTGCCCTTGAATTGGGTCATCCCTGCCTGCGCTGCCCTTCCCGCCCGGGTTCAAAACTTTGCGCGAAACCGAAGGCGCCGGCGCTGCGCGCACGCCCATGCCGGCACAGCGCAGTATCGCCGCGCTGGGCATGGGTGTCCATGGGAGATTATGGGATTTCGCCCCCCAGAGGCGGGTGTCCATGGGAAACGTGAACAGGGTGTGGACGAACGTAGGAGATGTTTTCTTGCGGATTCAGCGATTTAGTTGAGTTTCGGCGGAGTTTTCCCCAGATGCCTGTGGATAAGTGGGTTGAGGTGGCGGATGGGCTTCGCGGCGCGGCTGCCTCCGATGGGGGTGCCATCGGAGGCGGCCGGCACGAGTCGCGCCGTGTCAACTTAATTCTACACGAGAAAAGTGCCAGACGGCCTGTAAGCCGGGTTCTGTCCGACACCCGTTGCCGGGCGCCGGGACGGCCATTCCTCTGGGACGCGCATTGCTGCGCGCCTCACGCGACCAACCCGGGCGACGGGGCTGAAGCACCCCTGCATCAACGCTTTCGCGCCATGCCGGCCGCCCCTATTCGGTCTTGCTCCCGGTGGGGTTTGCCCTGCCGCCCCTGTTGCCAGGGGCGCGGTGCGCTCTTGCCGCACCGTTTCACCCTTGCCTGCGGCGGTTGCCCCTTGCGGGATGGCCGGCGCCGGCGGTCTGTTCTCTGTGGCACTTTCCCTGGGGTCGCCCCCGCCGGCCGTTAGCCGGCACCGTGCTTCCGTGGAGCCCGGACTTTCCTCCACCAGGGTTTCCCCCGGCAGCGGCCGCCCGGCCGTCTGGCAGGCGCGTGATGCGCCCGGCGCCGCGCCGCGTCAACTACAGGCTGTGTTCGCGCTTGATCTGGTCCCCAAGCCCGCGCTTGCGCGGGCGTCGAAGGCCAATGGCGTGGGGCCGGATCCTGCGAGGCGCGGGATCAGAGGCCGCGTTCGCGCTTGATCCGGTCCCACGCAGCGTTGATGCGGGCGACCTTGTCGCTGGCGCGGGCGATGAATTCGGGCGGCACGCCGCGGCTGGCCAGGCTGTCCGGGTGGTTCTCCCGCATCAACTGGCGCCAGGCGGCGCGCACCGCTTCATCCGTGATGTCGCGCGGCACCCCCAGTACGGTGTAGGGGTCTTCCTCGTCGCTGCCCGGGCGCTGGCGCTGCTGCTGGGTGCGGCCGGAGGCGCGGGCCCAGGCATCGGTGGACAGGCCGAAGCCGCGCCACACCCCCTCCAGGAAATCGTGCTCGGCGCGGTTCAGCGGCTTGTCGGCGCGGGCGATGGCGAACAGGGCCGCGAGCACATCCTCCAGCATGCCGTGGTTGTCGGCGAAGGTTTCGCCCATGTGCAGGGCGTAGCCCTCGAAGCCCTCGGGGCTGTCGCGCGCCTGGTCGAACATGCGGCCGACATCGCGCGCGGCTTCGGCTGGGGCGTGGAAATAGCGCTTGAAGGCGTCGATCTCGGCCCGGTTCACGGCGCCGTCGACCTTGCTGAGCTTGGCGGCGAGCACCACCACGCCCATGGCGAAGACCTGCTCGCGGCCCAGGGCCGGGGCGGTGGCGAAGGGTGCGCGCGCCTGGCCGAGCATGCCGCCGAGCGCGTTGCGCCCGGCATTGCGCAGACCGGCCATGCCGTTGCTGTCTGCTGCGTGGCCCAGTGCCATGCCCGCCACGGCCCCGAAGGGCCCGCCCATGGCGAAGCCGGCCACGCCGCCGATGATCTTGCCCCACATCACGTTGCAGATGCTCCTGATGCCACCTGGGGTAGCACGCAGGGATGAACAATCGCAAAACCGAGGTGGTTGCCGCTCAGCCTTCGCTGGCCTGCCGCCGCAGCGCGACGAGGTCGATCTTGCCGCTGGGCATCACCGGCAGGGCCGGCAACACGGTGATCATGGCGGGGCGCATGGCCGTGGGCAGGGCGGCGCGGGCGGCGAGCGCCGCGCGCAGGGCCGGTGCGTCCGCCGTGCCGGGCGTGGCCACGAAGGCGGCCGGTCGCCCGGCGGCATCGGCCACCACGGCGGCAGCCACCACGCCGGGGTGCTCTCGCAGCACCGCCTCGATCTCGCCCGGCTCGATGCGCACGCCGTTGATGTTGATCTGCCGGTCCGCGCGGCCGACGAAGAAGAGCAGGCCATCGGGGCCCACGCGCATCACATTGCCGGTGCGGAAGATGCGGCGCGACGGGTCCTGCGGGTCTGGCTGCATGCGGCCGGGCAGGACGGAACTGCCCGAGGTGAAATGCACCATCGCGGGCGCGTCGGCGTTGGGCGTGGGCGGCTGCCATCCCGGCGGGGCCGGCGCGGCGCCTGCCGCCGCGAAGGACAGGTGCTGCGGGCCGGGTTCGGCTTGCAGCACCAGCGCGGTGCCGGCGAGCGGCTGCGCCAGGCGCTCCGCGGGATCGTGGGCGTTCAGCGCGAGGGTGACGCGGCCGGAGGCTAGGCAGCCGAAGGCGGTGGCGACGCCAGCGGGCTGTAGGGCAGCACCGCGGCCACTGCGCCGCCGTGCGGCACCTTGCTGGCGATGCGGTGGGCCACCGCGCGGGCATGGGTGGCGAGGTCGGCGAAGCTCAGCCGTTGCTGCGGGTCGATGAAGGCATCCCGGTTGCCATGCGCGCATGCGGCGGCATCGAGCAGGCCCAGCACCGGGGTTGGCGCTTCGCCATCGCAGCGCGGCAGGCCCTCTGAGTGGGGCGGCGCAACCCGCCATGCAGAAGCGTCCAAATCGTAGCTGCGCGGCACCATCTTTCCCCGCCCGCGGCGTGTCGCTAGAACCGGGCATCCGCTGGAAGGCCGTATGCCGGTGCCGGCGGCCCGTTGGGAGTGACGAGTTCGATGTGGCAGTTCTGGGTCGATCGCGGCGGCACCTTCACCGATATCGTGGCGCGTGACCCCGAAGGGCGGCTTTCGACCCACAAGCTGCTGAGCGAGAACCCCGAGCGCTACCGAGATGCGGCGATCGCGGGGATCAAGACCGTGCTTGGCATCGCGCTGGACCAGCCGATCCCGCGCGGGCTGGTGGATTGCGTGAAGATGGGCACCACGGTGGCCACCAACGCCTTGCTGGAGCGCAAGGGCGAGCGCACGGCGCTGGTGGTGAACAAGGGCTTCGCCGACATCCTGCGCATCGGCAACCAGGCGCGGCCGCGGCTGTTCGACCTGAATGTGGTGCTGCCCACGCTCCTGTACGAAGAAGTGGTGGAGGTGGCAGGGCGCGTGGACGTGCACGGCGCCGAGCTGGAGGCGCTGGACGAGGCCGCGGCGCTGGCGGCGTTTCGCGCCGTGCGGGCGAATGGTATCCAGGCCATTGCCATCGTGATGATGCATGCCTGGAAGTTCCCGGCGCATGAGAAGCGCCTGGCGGCGCTGGCGCGCGAGGCTGGGTTCAGCCAGGTGTCCACCAGCCATGAGGTGAGCCCGCTGCTGCGCCTGGTGCCGCGCGGCGATACTACGGTGGTGGATGCCTATCTCTCGCCGATCCTGCGCCGCTACGTGGAGCAGGTGGCCAGCGAGCTGGGCGGCGTGCGGCTGTATTTCATGCAATCGAACGGCGGGTTGGCCGAGGCGCACCGGTTCCAGGGCAAGGATGCGATCCTGTCCGGCCCCGCCGGCGGCATTGTGGGTGCGGCGCGCACCGCGGGGATGGCTGGGATCGATCGGATCATCGGCTTCGACATGGGCGGCACCTCGACGGACGTGGCGTTGTACGATGGCGCGTTCGAGCGGGCGTTCGAGACGGCGGTGGCGGGCGTGCGCATGCGCGCGCCGATGATGGCGATCAACACCGTGGCGGCTGGCGGTGGCTCCATCCTGCATTTCGATGCCGGGCGCTTCCGCGTGGGGCCGGACAGCGCCGGGGCCAATCCGGGCCCGGCCTGCTATCGCCGCGGCGGGCCGCTGGCGGTGACGGATGCCAATGTGTGCGTGGGCAAGATCCAGCCCAACCACTTCCCGGCGATCTTCGGGCCCAACGGCGACCAGAAGCTGGATGCCGGGATCGTGGTGGACAAGTTCAAGGCGCTGGCCGAGCGGATCGAGGCCGAGACCGGCGTGAAGCGCGACCCACGCGACGTGGCTGAAGGCTACCTGCGTATCGCGGTGGCCAACATGGCCAATGCGATCAAGCAGGTGAGCGTACAAAAGGGCCACGATGCCACCCGCTTCGCGCTGCAATGCTTTGGTGGCGCCGGCGGGCAGCATGCTTGCCTGGTGGCGGACGAGCTGGGCATGGAAACGGTGTTCATCCACCCCTATGCCGGCGTGCTCTCCGCCTATGGCATGGGCCTGGCCGACCAGACCGTGATGCGCGAGCAGGCGGTGGAGGTGACGCTGTCGGGCGCCGTGATGCCGGACCTGGCGGCGCTGCTGGAGCGGCTGGGCGGCGAGGCTTCGGCGGAGCTGGCGGTGCAGGGTGGCGACCCCGCGCGCGCTACCGTCGCGAAGAAGCTGCATGTGCGCTACGCCGGCACGGAAGCCGCGCTGGTCGTGGATTTCGCCGCGGCGGCGGCGGTGGAGGCGGCGTTCACGGTGGCGCACAAGGCGCGCTTCGGCTTCGCCACCCCCGGCCGCGCGCTGGTGGTGGAGGCCGTGGCGGTGGAGGCGACCTCCCCGGGCGAGGTGGTGAACGAGGCGACAATCCCCGCAAGCACCGGGCTGCCGGGGCGGATCGATACCGTGAGCATGTGGAGCGGCGGGCAGGCGCATGAGACGCCGGTGTACGACCGCGCCGCCCTGCGCGCCGGGGATCGCATCCCGGGCCCCGCGCTGATCCGCGAGGCGATTGCCACCACGGTGGTGGAGCCCGGCTGGACGGCCGAGGTCTCCTCGCTTGACCACATGACCCTGAAGCGCACGACCGCGCGGAAATTCGTGGCGGCTTCGGGCACCGAGCGGGCCGATCCCGTGCTGCTGGAGCTGTTCAACAACCTGTTCATGAACGTGGCGGAGCAGACCGGCGCGGTGCTGCAGAACACCTCCATGAGCGTGAACATCAAGGAGCGGCTGGATTTCTCCTGCGCGATCTTCGATGCCACCGGCGGGCTGGTGGCCAATGCGCCGCATGTGCCGGTGCACCTGGGCGCGATGGGCGAGAGCGTGCGCACCGTGCTGGAACGGCGCGGCAGCACGCTGCGGCCGGGCGATGTGGTGGCGCTGAACAACCCCTACAACGGCGGCACCCATCTGCCGGACGTGACGGTGATCACCCCGGTGTTCGACACCACGGGCAAGGAGATCCTGTTCTTCGTCGGCAGCCGCGGCCACCATGCCGATATCGGCGGCATCACCCCAGGCTCCACTCCGCCTGCCTCCCGCACGCTGGAGGAGGAGGGCGTGGTGATCGACGACTTCCTGCTGGTGGAGCAGGGGCATTTCCGCGAGCCGGAGTTCCGTGCGGTACTGGCCGGGGCGACCTATCCGGCGCGTTCGCCGGACGTGAACGTGGCCGACATCAAGGCGCAGGTGGCCGCCAACGAGAAGGGCGTGCAGGAACTGCAGCGCGTGGTGGCGCAGTTCGGCTGGGCCACCGTGAGCGCCTACATGAAGCACGTGATGGACAATGCCGAGGAGAGCGTGCGCCAGGTGCTCGCCCGCATCGGCAATGGCGGCTTCGACTACGTGATGGATGACGGCGCGCCGCTGAAGGTGCGCGTGACGGTGGACAGGGCGGCGCGCACCGCGGTGGTGGATTTCACCGGCACCGGTCCGCAGCGCACCAACAACTTCAACGCGCCCCCGGCAGTGACGCGGGCCGCGGTGCTGTATGTGTTTCGCTGCCTGGTCGGCTCTGACATCCCGCTGAACGACGGCTGCCTGAAGCCGATCGAGATCCGCATTCCGCCGGGCACGTTCCTGTCGCCCTATCCCGGCGCGGCGGTGGTGGCGGGCAACACGGAGGTGTCGCAGGCCACCTGCAACGCGCTGTTCGGCGCGCTCGGGGCGCTGGCGTG
>CAMDAM010000240.1 GCA_945888575.1 Asaia bogorensis
TTGATGCGGTGCTTCACCGCCTCGGGCGGCTCGAAGTTGATGGTGTTGACCTTGAGCAGCGCGAAGTAGCGCTCGCCATCCTTCGGCGCGCGGATCTGGCCTTCCACCGTGTCGCCGGTGCGCAGGCCGAAGCGGCGCACCTGGGTGGGGCTCACGTAGATGTCATCGGGGCCGGGCAGATAGTTGCTCTCGGCGGAGCGCAGGTAGCCGAAGCCGTCCGGCAGGATTTCCAGCGTGCCTTCGCCGTGGATGGCCTGGTCGTTCTCGGCGAGGCTTTTGAGGATCGCGAACATCATGTCCTGCTTGCGCAGGGAGGATGCGTTCTCGATGGCCAGCGACTCCGCGAAGCTGAGCAGGTCGGCGGGGGTTTTTGCCTTGAGTTCGGCAAGATGCATGGGGAGGCCTCGTGCGGTGCCGCCAGGGGCGACAGAAGAGGGGTTCGGCGGGGGAGCGGTCGTCGGGGGGGCGGTTCCGCCGTCAATCCGGGGGGCGCGCGAGGGGCCACCGGGCGGTCGGAACTGCGATGCGGGGAGGGAAGGTGCAGGAAGGCGGCGCGCCGGGTGGCTGCACCGCGTTCTTGGTAGGCGCGGATTCCGGTGGCGTCAAGCCGTGGTCAGGCGACGCCGGGCGGGACCGGGCGGCGCCACTCCATGTCGCCCTCCGGCTGGCGGGGGGCGGTGAAGCCGAACTTGGCGTAGAGGCCGTGCGCGTCGTCGGTGTTCAGGGTCCAGGCGCGGACGGTGGAAACCGAGGGATGCTCCAGCACGGCGCGCACCAGGCCGGTGGCCAGGCCGCGGCCGCGATGGGCGGGCAGGATGAACACGTCGGTCAGGCGGGCGTTGAGCGTGTAGTCTGTCACGGCGCGGGCGAAGCCAGCCTGGGCGCCGTCTGGCGCGTAGAGGCCGATGGCGTGGGCGAGGCGGATGCTGCGTTCCACCGTCTCGCGGGTGCGGCCCCGAGCCCAAGCGGATTCTTCGGTGAGCCAGCGGTGGATGGTGTCGATGTCCATCCGAGCCTTGTCGTCGGAGGTGAAGTAGCCGTGGGCGAGCTCGGTGCGGAGTTCGGACATCAGAAGGGCTTCACGATGACCATGATGACGATGATCACCATGAGGACCGTCGGGACCTCGTTGGCGATGCGGTAGAACTTGTGGCTGCGGCGGTTGCGGTCCTCCAGGAACTCGCGCCGCCACTTGGACATGGCGCCGTGGAAGCCGGTCATGAGCAGGACCATGGTGAGCTTCACATGCCACCAGCCATCATGCTTCCAGTCGATCACGCCGGGCGTGGAGAGCAGGAGCAGGCCGAAGATCCAGGTGGAGATCATCGCCGGGTTGATGATCTGCTTCAGCAGGCGGCGCTCCATCACCTTGAAGCGTTCGCTCTCGGTGGAGCCCGGGGCGAGCATGGTGTGGTACACGAACAGGCGCGGCAGGTAGAACATGCCGGCCATCCAGGCGATCATGCTGATGACGTGCAGTGCCTTGATCCAGGGGTAGAACGCGGCAAGCGACATCACGCGGTCTCCTTGGCAGCGGCGAGGTAGCCGGGCAGGTCGAACATGGAGCGGAACGGCACGGCGCCGACGGCAGCCAGACGGGTGCCGTCGTGGTGCGGGGCATAGCCGAGGCAATCCATGCCGGCTGCACGGGCGGCAGTGGCACCTGGGACGGAATCCTCGATCACCACGCACTCTTCTGGGCTGACACCTTGGGCGGCGGCTGTCGCGAGGAAGAGATCCGGCGCCGGCTTGCCGCGGGCGACGTCGCGGTGGGAGTGGACGCGGCCGGCGACGAGATCGCGGATGCCGAGGCGGCCGAACTTCACGTGCATCTCCTCGTGTGAGGAGTTGCTCGCCACGCGCCAGGGCAGGCCGAGGGCGGTGGTAGCGCGCAACGCTTCCACCGCGCCGGGGATGGGACCGACGCCTTCGGCCATGGCATCAATCACCTTCTGCACCAGGGATTGCTTCCAGTGCTCCTCCAATGCACGGCCGATGCGGCGCTCGATGAGCGGCTGCATGTCGGTGAAGGTGAGGCCGAGGAAGTGGCCATCGGCTTCGTGCGCGGTCATGGCCCAGCCGAGCGCGGTGAGCTCTTCCGCCACCACGCGGTTGGCGATGGGTTCGCTGTCCACCAGCACGCCGTCGCAATCGTAGATCACGAGGCGTAGCGGCGCGCGGCGGCGGCGCATGAAATCGAGCGGCATCAGGCTTCCGCCGGAACAGGCTTGCCGGCACGGGCATGCGGGCAATCGCCGAAGGGGGCGGGGCAGGTGCGGCCGCCGACGAAGCTGCACAGGCCGGTGCTGCGGCCTAGCGTGGTGCGGGCCAGCGCGGCCAGGGCGCGGATGAAGCCGGGGTCGCTGTTCTGCACCGGGGTGCGGAAATAGCCGGGCACGCCTTCCTTGTGGGCGAGTTCCTTGTACTCCACGTCCAGCTCGACCAGGGTTTCAGAATGGTCGGAGACGAAGGCGATGGGCACGATGAGAATGGCCACCTTGTCGTGCGCGGCAAGCTCGATCGCTTCCTCGGCCGAAGGGGAAATCCATTTCTGCGGGGTGGCGCGGGACTGGTAGCAGATGCTCCAGTCCAGATCCGGGATTGCCAGGGCGCGCGCAACGGCCGCCGAGGTCTTCTCGATCTGGTTCTGGTACGGGTCGCCCTTCTTGACGATCACCTCCGGCAGGCCGTGGGCGGAGAACAGCACGCGGAGCGGGATCGCCGGGTCCAGCTCGGCGCGGGCATGGTGGTAGCTGGTGCGCACGAGGTCGGCGGTGGCGGCGATGAAGCCGGGGTCGCTGTGGTAGCAGCACAGGCTGTGCACCGGGGCGACAAGCCCGACCTTGGCAGCGGCCTCGCGCCAAGCGGTGAGCGAGCTGCCGGTGGTGGTGGTGGAATACTGCGGATAGAGCGGCATCAGCAGCACTTCGTCCGGGCCGAAATCGCGCACCTCGCGGGCGGTCTGTTCGCTGAACGGGTGCCAGTAGCGCATGGCGATGAAGCAGCGCGTTTCGTATTCGGGCAGTTCGGCCTGCAGCGCGTCCGCCTGCTGTTGGGTCAGTTCCAGCAGCGGGGATTTGCCACCGAGGATGTTGTAGTTCTCGGTGGCCGGCTTCACCCGCGCCTGGGCGATGATCCGGGCGAGCAGCGGGCGCACGAAGAACGGCACGCGCAGGATCGCGGGATCGGTGAACAGGTTCACCAGGAAGGGCTTGATCGCCTCTGGCCGGTCGGGCCCGCCCAGGTTGAACAGGACGATGGCCAGGCGGGGTTTCTTGGGGGTTTCGTCACGCGGCACGGATTTGCTCCACCAGGGCCCCCACATGTTCGGGCGGGGTTTGCGGCACGATGCCGTGGCCCAGGTTGAAGATGTGGGGACGGCCGCGCAGGGCGTCCAGGATGCGCGCGGTAGCTTCCTGCATCGGGGCACCGCCGGCGACCACGGCCAGCGGGTCCAGATTGCCCTGCAGGGCGATTTCAGGCGGCACCATCAGCGCGGCGGCCTCGGGCTTCATGGAGGTATCGATCGCCACGCCCTGCACGCCAGCGGAGAGCGCGTAGTCGGCCAGCATGGAGCCCGCGAGGCGCGGAAAGCCGATCAGCGGCACGTGGGGATGCGTTTCGCGCAGCCCGGCGGCGAGGCGGGCGGTGGGTTCGATCACCCAGCGGCGGAATTCGCCCGGCGGCAGCATGCCGGCCCAGCTGTCGAACAGCATCAGCACTTCGGCGCCGGCATCGGCCTGGCCGCGCAGGTAGATCAGGTTGCCCTCAATGATCAGGTCGATCAGGCGCTGGAACAGGGCTGGGTCGCGGTAAGCCATCAGGCGGGCGGCGGCGAATTCGCGCGAGCCGTGGCCTTCCACCATGTAGCAGGCCACCGTGAAGGGCGCGCCGGAGAAGCCGATCAGCGTGGCATCGCCGAGATTGGCCGCCACGCGGCGCACGGTTTCCCAGACCGGTGAGACGATATCGGCCACGCCGGTCGTGCTGAGCGCATCGAGGTCCGCCGCACTGCGGATCGGCGGCAGGATCGGGCCTTCACCCTCGGCGTAGCGCAGCCCCTGCCCCAGGGCGAGGCTGACGATGGGCAGGTCGCTGAACAGGATGGCCGCGTCCATGTCGAAGCGGCGCAGCGGCTGCAGCGTGATCTCCGCAGCCTTCTCGGGCGTGAGGCAGAGCTTGAGGAAATCCCCGGCTTCGGCCCGCAGCGCGCGGTATTCCGGCAGATAGCGCCCGGCCTGGCGCATCAGCCACACCGGCGGCGGCCACACAGCCTCGCCCGCCAGCACCCGCAGAACCTTCTTCGGCATCCAGCCCATCCCGCACCGTTGTCGGCGCTCCTCTATCAGAAAAGAATCTTTATGACTTGAGTGATGAGAGAGATGGGGCTGGGGTACCTGGGGTACCCCAGCCATGCGCGGCCTGGGGGCGGGATGTCCACATGCGGGTGGGCGGCGAAGTGGTTCAACTTGCGGGCGGAATCGCATGCGCCCCCAAGTGTGCGCCGGAGCGGCGGCATCCGTGCCCAGGTACCCGGGACCGCAAGCTTATCCCCGCTGACGCGATCCGATGGTGCCGGAAGGGCTGGCGGGACGAGATATCCCCGTTATCCTCAGGTTTATGCCGAACCGTCTGAACCTCCATCTCGTGTCCGATGCCACCGGCGAGACGCTGAACTCCATCGCGCGCGCGACCGTGGTGCAGTTCGAGCACGCCCAGATCGTGTACCACCGCTGGAGCCTGATCCGTTCCCGCCTCAAATTGCAGAGCGTGATCGACGGGATCGAGGCCGAACCGGGCCCGGTGCTGTCGACGCTGGTGGAGAAAAGCCTGCGGGTGGAGCTGGAATCCGCCTGCCAGCGCCTGGGCGTGGCGGTGGTGCACGTGCTCGATCCCGTGCTGGCGATGCTGGCCGAGCAGTTCGGCGAGACCGCCTCCTCCCGCCCCGGCCGCCAGTACGTGCTGGACGATGCCTATTTCAAGCGGATCGACGCCATCCACTACGTGCTGGCGCATGATGACGGCCAGGCCCATGCCGGCATGACCGAGGCCGACGTGGTGCTGGTGGGGGTCTCGCGCAGTTCAAAAACGCCGACCTCCTTCTATCTGGCGAACCGCGGCATCAAGTGCGCCAATATTCCGCTGGTGCCCGGTATTCCCGAGCCGCCGGAGCTGGAGAACCCGCATTGCCCGGTGATCGGGCTCACGCTCGATGTGAACGCGCTGATCGAGATCCGCCGCCACCGCCTGCGCATGATCGGGGCGGCAGCCACCGCGACGGCGGCGCGGCAGGATAGCGGCGACTACGTGGACCCCGAGGCGGTGAAGGCGGAGCTGCTCTGGGCCCGGCGGCTGTGCACGCGGCGTGGCTGGCCGGTGATCGACGTGACGCGCCGTTCCATCGAGGAAACCGCGGCAACCGTGCTGCAGCTGATGGATGCCTGGCATGAGCACAAGCGGCGCAGCGCAGCCCCCGCCTGAGCGCCAAGCGGGATCGGTGATCCCGTGGCACCGCCGCTGGCTGCGGCTGGAATCGCTGGTCACTTTGCTGGCGCTGCTGGTCGTGTGGTCCGGCGTGCTGGGCTACCTCGTACACCAGCGCAAGCGGGTGGAGGTGGAGGCGTTCCAGACAGCCTCCGACCTCGCGCGTGGTTTCGGCGAGAGCGTTTCGCGCACGCTGGAGGCGATGGACCAGGTGTTCGCGATGCTGCGGGCCTTCCATCGCGCCGATCCCGCGCGGTTCGACATCCAGGCGCTGGCGCCGCGCGACCAGGTGCTGAACGACCTCACGCTGCAGATCGCGCTCACCGATGCGCGCGGCATGCTCCAGGCCAGCAATCTCGGCGGGCCGCCGGTGGACCTGTCGGACCGCGAACATATCCGTGTGCACCTGGCACAGCCGGCGGAGGATTTCCTGTTCGTGAGCAAGCCGGTGCTTGGCCGGGTCTCGCGCAAATGGTCGATCCAGCTCACGCGTAAGCTGTTCGATGCGCATGGGGCGATGGCCGGTGTGGTCGTGATCTCCCTGGACCCTTCGTATTTCTCGCGCTTCTACGCCTCCTTCAACGCTCCCGGTGGCGCGATTGCGCTGGCGGGGCTGGACGGGGTGTTTCGGGCCCGTGCGCCGGAGCTGGAGGGCTCGCTGGGTGCGCCAGTGCCGGCTGCGACCATGGAGCGGCTGCGTGGGCCGGTGGAGCCCGGCACATGGTGGGGCACGAGTTCGATCGACACGACCGAGCGGCTCTATGCCTTCCGGCGGCTTGACCGGTATGGGCTGTTCGTTCTGGTCGGATTGTCGGCGCGTGAGGTGTTCGCCGAGTTCGAGCAGGAATCCGTCTGGTTCCTGGTGATGGGGCTCGGGCTGACGGGGCTAGTGCTGGTGCTGGGGCAGATGCTGATCCGCTCCCGCAGCCGGTTGGTGGCATCACAGGCGAGCTTGAGTGCCACGCTGGAGAATATGAGCCAGGGCATTCTGATGGTGGATGCTGCCGGGCGCGTACCGGTGATCAACCGGCGTGCAGCGGAATTGCTCGGCCTGCCGGAGCGGCTCTCCCACCCCGGCGTGGCGTTCCGCGACATCCTGCAGTGGCAGATCGATCGCGGCGAGTTCGTGCCCGACGGTAGTGTTGTGGACGTGGACGCCATGGCACGTGCCGGGGGCCTCGCAGGGCCGGCAGCCTATGAGCGCCAGCGGCCGGGCGGCATCGTGCTTGAGGTCCAGACACGGCTGCTGCCGGATGGACGCGCGGTGCGGACCTATTCCGACATCACGGAGCGCCGCCAGAACGAGCGCGCGCTGGCGGCGGCGCGCGATGCGGCAGAGACGGCCTCACGGCTGCGGGCCGAGTTCATGGCGACGATGAGCCATGAGATCCGCACGCCGCTGAACGCCGTGGTGGGGATTGCCGGCCTGATGGGCGAGGCGGATCTGCCACCCCATCTGCGCCGCTATGCCGGCGCCCTGCGGGAGGCGGCGGAGACGCTGCTGCTGGTGATCGACGACGTGCTGGATTTCTCCAAGCTCGATGCCGGGCGGATGGAGGTGGAGGCGATCCCGTTCGAGGTGCCAGCCCTTGTGGCTGGTGTGGTGGATCTGATGGAGGTGCGCGCGGCCGAGAAGGGTCTGGCACTGGCGATGGAGGTTCCCTCAGCCGCCCCGGTGCTGCTGGGGGACCCAGGGCGACTGCGCCAGGTGCTGCTGAACCTGGTCGGCAATGCGGTGAAGTTCACCGAGGCAGGGCAGGTGGCGGTGGTGGCCACCTTGGCCGATGCGGGCGCGGGGCGGGTTCGGCTACGGATTGCGGTGCGCGACACCGGGTTGGGAATCGTGCCCGAGGTGCAGCCGCGGCTGTTCGAGCCTTTCGCGCAGGCGGATGGGTCGATTTCCCGGCGCTATGGCGGCACCGGGCTGGGGCTCGCGATCTGCCGGCGGCTGATGGACCGGATGGGCGGCTCGATCGGGGTGCGCAGCATGCCCGGTGAGGGATCGGAATTCGCCTTCGAGCTGGTGTTGCCGGTGGGCAGGGCCCTGCCGGCACGCGACACGGCTGCTGCTGCTGCAACGGGGCGGCGGCTGCGCATCCTGCTGGTGGAGGATAATGCAACCAATCGCCTGGTGGCGGTGACGCGGCTGGAACGGATGGGCCATCACGTGGAGGCGGTACCGGGGGGCGAGGAGGCGGTGCGCCAGGTGCAAACGGTCGCCTACGATCTGGTGTTGATGGACGTGATGATGCCGGGGATGGATGGGCTGGCGGCGGCGCGGGCAATTCGGGTGCTGCCGGGGCCCCCGTCGTCGGTGCCGATCGTGGCGTTGACGGCCAACGTCTTTGCCGAACACCGCGATGCGTGCCGGGCGGCTGGGATGGATGGATTCCTGGG
>CAMDAM010000241.1 GCA_945888575.1 Asaia bogorensis
ATGGAGAGCGAAGGCATCGAACTGCCCTCCGCCATCGCCGCCACCCGCCTCCTCATCCTGACCGGATGCCGCCTCAGCGAGATCATGACGCTCAAATGGGAGCATGTGGACTTGGCCGGCAAGGCGCTGCGCCTACCGGATTCGAAGACGGGCGCCAAGGTCGTCCACCTCGGTCAGGCCGCGTTTGATTTGCTGGTAAAGATCGAGCGCGTCGAGAAGAACCCGTGGGTCATCGTCGGAATGAAGCCCGGCGCCAGGCTCACCGACCTGCAACCCTTCTGGCAACGGGTCCGTGCCCGTGCTGGGCTGAAGGACGCCCGCATCCACGATCTACGCCACACATTCGCCTCGACGGCCGTGGCCTCCGGCCAAGGACTGCCTATGATCGGCAAGCTGCTCGGGCACACGCAGGTCCAGACCACGGCACGCTACGCCCATCTTGCGACCGATCCCGTCAAGCTGGCGGCCAACAGTGTCTCAAACCAGCTGGCCGAGCTGATGGTAGGTTGATGGAGCGAGTTCAGGTAAGGCGTCGACGCACTGGGTTTTCGCCGCGCAGGGCGCCTCGCGCTTCCGGCGCCGGATATCGTCGAGGCGATCCTGGACGGGCGGCAGCCGGAGGGGATGACGCTGCCGAGGCTAATGGAGGGGGTGGCGAGGCTGTCCAGCTTGAGGATGTGCACGTCGGTAAAGGTCATGACCGGCGTGCCGGTGGGGGCCATGAGTTGGCCGACCTGCCAGATGCCTGTGCGCGTCGGCGCCAGCCAGCTGCCACAACTGGCCAACACCATGTCGAGCGCCGCCTGCCGCGACACCTCGCCAGTCAGATAGATCCCGCATTCGGCGGACGCGGCGGCTCAGCGCGCCGTGGGCCCGATCAGGCGCCCGCGGAGCACCCTGGACAGCGCATCGATGCCGGCGACCGTGACCAGGACCATGATGACGATGAGCGCCACCTCCCGCCAGGCACTGATCATCATACGGTCCATCAGGAAGAAGCCGATCCCGCCCGCCCCCACCACGCCGAGGATCGTCGCGGAGCGGACATTGGATTCGAGGAAGTAGAGGCTGTTGCCCAGCAGCACGGGCATGACCTGCGGCAGCACGCCGAAGCCGATTGTCTGCATACGTCCGGCGCCGGTGGCGCGCACGCCCCTGACCTGCTCGCGGTCGGTGTTCTCGATGGCTTCGGCGAAGAGCTTGGTCAGCACGCCCGTATCGTTCATCGCGATCGCGAGGATGCCGGCGAAGGGGCCGAGCCCGACCACGCTCACGAAGAAGATCGCCCAGACCAGGCTGTCGATGCCGCGCACCACGTCGCTGGACCGGCGCACGAGCAGGCGGACCGGGCCGAGGGGCATGATGTTCCGCGCCCCCATCAGCGCCAGCGGCACGGCGAGCAGCGAGGCGACCAGGGTGCCGAGGAAGGCCATGGCCAGGGTTTCGCCGATGGCCCGCACGTAGTCCCAGACATGCTCGGTCACGGCAGGGGGCATCATCAGCATGAAGACCCGGCCGAGCTGGCCGATGCCGTTGATCAGCCGGCCGGGCGTTACCTCGAGCGCGTGCAGGCCCCAGAGGAACAGGCCGACCGCGAGCAACGCCGCCACCGTTCGCCGCCACAGCGCCCGGCCGCGCGGCGGAAACAGCTCCGGCCGGCGCTGGCGCCAGGGCGTCGGGGCCTGTCCGCTCATAGCGCGCGCAGCCCGTCGCGGCCGATGACCCGCCCGCGCAGCCAGCCGCACAGCGCATCGATCAGCATCACCGCCGCGATCAGCATGAGCGCGATGGCGGAGATGTCGGTATGGTCGAAATTCTTGATGGCGCGATAGAGGTCCTGCCCGATGCCGCCGGCGCCGACGAAGCCGAGGATCGAGGCGGCGCGGACGTTGATCTCAAGGCGCATCAGCCCGTAGGAGAGATAGTCCGGCGCGAGCTGCGGCGTCGCGCCATAGACCATGGTCTGCGCCCATCCCGCCCCGGTCGCGCGAACCCCGCGCAGCGGCTCCGGGTCGGCATTCTCGGCCACGTCGGCGAACAGCTTGCCCAGCGCGCCGAAGGAATGCAGGCCGATCGCCAGCACGCCGGCGAGCGGGCCGATGCCGAAGGCGAAGACGAACAGCACGGCAAAGACCAGTTCGGGAACCGTGCGCGCCAGTTCCAGGGTGCGGCGCGCCACAACCCCGACCCAGGGCGCCGGGGTCAGGTCGCGCGCCGCGAGAAACGAGAAGACATAGGCCAGGGCGGCACCGAACAGCGTCGCGTAGAGCGCGATCAGCACCGTCTGCCACAGCGAGGCGAGCCACTGCCAGCCGTTCCAGTACCAATAGAGCAGGTCCTCCCCCAGCGTCGCCCAGGCGAGTTCCGGCACCATGCGCCCGAAATAGGACCCGAAGCGCGGCAGCCTGTCCCAGAGCAGGGCCAGATCCACCTCGCCCAGCCAGGTCGAAATGGCGATGAGCACCACCAGCAGCGCGGCGCCCGTCAGCCATTGCAGGCGACGCGCGCGCCGATGCGCGGCCCAGGCCTCGCCGAAGCGCGCGCGGGGGGGCGGTTCGGCAAACGGTCGCGCGGCGAGCGTGCCCTCGGCCATGGCTAGTGCGCCTCGGTCAGGGCGGCGGCGTTGCCGTAGATGCCGAGCAGGGTCGGTTCGTCGAGCCCGCCGACCGACCCGTCATAGACCACCCGCCCCGCCGACAGCGCGATCGCGCGGTCGCACCACGCGCGGGCCAGGGGCACCGAATGCAGGTTGCACAGCACGGTGATCCCGCGTTCGCGGTTGATGCGGCGCAGGGCCTCCATCACCGCCTGGGAGTTGACGGGGTCGAGGCTCGCCACCGGCTCGTCCGCCAGGATCAGGCGCGGTTCCTGGACCAGGGCGCGGGCGATGGCCACGCGCTGCTGCTGGCCGCCCGAAAGCTGGTCGGCGCGCTTCAGCGCGTGCTCGTCCATGCCGAGCGCGGCGAGCGCATCGATCGCGATGTCGCGTTCCTGGTCGGTGAAGACGCCGAACAGCTTGGGCAGGCGCGGCTTGTGGTTCAGCCGTCCGGTCAGCACGTTGGTCAGCACCGACAGCCGGCCGACCAGGTTGAAGCGCTGGAAGATCATGGCACTCTGGCGGCGCCAGGCCAGGAGGTCGGAGCCGCCGAGCCGGGCGATGTCGCGCCCGTGATACAGGATCTCGCCCTCGCTCGGGTCGATCAGGCGATTGATCATGTTGAGCAGGGTGGATTTGCCGGCGCCCGAACGCCCCAGCACCGCCACCATCTCGCCATCCGCCACCGCAATGGACACGCGGTCCACGGCGGTGGTGGTGCCGAACCGGCGCGTCAATCCGCGCAGTTCAAGCATTGGGTCAGCGCCGGCGGCGCTCGGCCTGGCGCAGTGCGATGAACGGCTCGTAGGCTTCGTGGGAGATCAGGCCGAAACCTCCGAACACGTTGCGGCTCACCGTCTCCCAGGCCTGCGGATCGGTCCAGCGCATGTTGATCAGGCACTCGCTCATCTTCGCGCGCATCGGCGCGGGGTAGCTGAGGCGCGTGGTGAAGGGTGCGTTGGGGATCACCGCGCTTTCGTGGATGAAGCGGATGTCTTCGAGCTTGATGGTGCCGGCACCCGCGGCGCGGATGTGCGCGCCGGCCTGCGGCGAGTAGTACCAGCCCGTGGTGGCATCCAGGCGGCCCTGCGCCACCGAGACCATGCCGTTGTCGTGCGAGCCGGTCTGAACCATGCTGCCGAAGAACTTGCTCTGGCCGCGCTCGTCGACCCAGCCGCGCTCGCGGAAATACTGCATCGGCAGCACATAGCCGGAGGTCGAGGTCGGGGTGGCCCAGCCGAGCGACTTGCCGCGCAGATCCTCGAGCGTGCGGATCGGGCTGTCGGCGCGCACGATGATGTTCCAGCGATAGCCCATGTCGCCCTGCGGCGAGACATCGACCGCCACCGGCACCACGTCGCCGCCGGTGAGATCCCACAGGATGGCGTACTGGGCGGGGCCGTACCAGGCGAGGTGGACGTCGCCCTGCACCATGGCCTCGATCATCGCGGAGTAGTCGTTGCTGACGCGGATGGTCACGCGCTCGATGCCCAAGCAGCGCTGCAGGTAGGGCGCCATGGCCGCCCAGCGGAGGTTGCCGTCCTGCTGGTTCTCGCCCGAGGCGACGCCGAAGGTGATGTTGCGGTATTGCTGCCGCCAGTCCTGCGCGGCAGCGGCAGCAGGCGCTTGGGCCGCAGCAGGCGTCTGGACGACAGCCGCGCCGGCGAGGCCGGCCGCGAAGGCGAGGGCGCGGAGAAAGAGCTTCATATCATTGTACCGGTTCTAACTCGAGGGTGGATGCTAGCTGTTGAGCATGACTCCGCCGTGGCTGCGCGGTTGCAGCCTGATGAAACCATCGCGCGGCGCACGCGGCGCGGGCGAAATGGCGGCAGGCGCCGGCCCAACCCTGGCTGTCCAGTCCCGCTTCGTCGCCTAGTTTCAGTTGCTAGGCACGCCGCGCACGGGTTGCGACCGCGGCCGGGACAATCCCTTGCCACCCTTGGAGCAGGATCCCATGCATCGTTTCGAGCGTGTTCTGCTCACCAACGACGACGGTATCGACGCCCCGGGCCTCGCCGTGCTCGAACAGGTCGCGGCACGGCTGGCGCGCGATGTCTGGGTGGTCGCGCCGGCACAGGACCAGAGCGGCACCTCCCACTCCATCAGCTTGCACGCCCGAGATGCGGAGGGCGGCATGACCACCGTCACTGTCGTGGTGCCGCTGAAGATCCGGCAGTGGGGCGGGCGCAAGGCGATCATCGCGCCGGATGGGGCGCCCTTGGCGCCGGGGGAGGCAGAAAGCGGCCCGGTTTCCACGCGCGGTGATCCGGCCCTGGTCAAGGCACTGGCCAGGGCGCACCGGTGGCGGCGAATGCTGGAGGCCGGCGAGCACGGCAATGTCCGCGAACTGGCCAAGGCCGAGAAGGTCAACGAGACCTACATCAGCCGGGCGCTACGGCTGACGCTGCTGGCGCCGGACATGGTGGAGGCGATCTTGGAGGGGCGGCGGGCGCCCGAACTCGGGGGGCACGTGCTGCAGGAGGGGTTTCCGGTGGAGTGGGGGGAGCAGAGAGCCAATTTTGTTACTTATTCGTATCATGCGAGAATATTGGGCTCCGGAGCGATATCAGCCGCCCAAGAGGCGAACGCCTCCTGTTCGTCTCGATGTCGGTGGCGTTGTTTTTTGACTGGCGAGGCGATTAGCAAAGCCGCGTCAAACACTCCCAGGCTCACGGTCCCCCGCGCCGCGGCCGTTATCCTGCTCTCTATTGCCGCTTGTGCAGCAACTGGGACCACAAATCCTTTCACATTATGTTCGTTTTTGATCCGGACCAAGAAACACGAAGTGCCTGCTTCGCACGAGTCGCTGCGACATGGAGGAGGGATCGGTATTGCATGACGATGTCCTCCCGGTCCGCTGTATCGACGGCAGCCCGCAGGACGCCCGGGGGTGGGAACGCGGTGTCTGGGGTTGCCCCGTTTCGGTAGACGGTTTGCTCGCTATCGGGCTACGCGTGGGTCATGGCGGATTGCATGTCGGCTTCGTAGGCCATGGGTGAGCGATATCCCAGCGCCGAGTGGAGCCGCACCGGGTTGTACCAGCCTTCGATGTAGCTGAAGCAGGCCATCCTGGCTTCGGCCTGTGATGCGAACCGGCGGCGGCTGAGGAGTTCTGCTTCGAGCGTGGAGAAGAAGCTCTCGGCCATTGCGTTGTCATAGGCGTCCCCTACCGAGCCCATTGATGGGCGGACGCCGGCCTCGCCGCACCGCTTGCCGAATGCCACAGACGTGTATTGGCTGCCCTGGTCGCTGTGGTGGATGACGTCCTTGGGCCGGCGTTGGCCGACCGCCATCTCGAGCGCGTCAAGCACCAGCTCGGCGCGCAGGTTGTTGGCCATCGCCCAGCCCACGATCTTGCGACTGAAGGCATCGAGCACCACGGCGAGATACAGGAACCCCACGGCCGTCGGGATGTAGGTGATGTCGGCAACCCACAACCGGTTCGGGCCGGATGCCGTGAAGTTGCGGTCGACCAGGTCGGGCGCTGGCCGTGCCTCCTTGTCGCGCCGCGTGGTCGTGGGGCCGCCACGGCGATGGCTGGCACCAACCAGCCCGGCATCGCGCATCAAACGTGCAATCCGTTTGCGGCTGTGCGTCGCGCCGCGTGCCCGCAATTCGGCATGAACGCGCGGTGCGCCATAGGTTTGCCGCGAGCTGACGTGCACGGTTCGCACGCGTTGCAGCAACGCCGCGTCAGCCACCGCGTGCGCCGATGGCGCCCGGTGCAGCCACGCATAGAAACCCGCCTTCGACACGCCGAGCACGCGCGCCATGGCGGCAACCGGGAAACAGGCCTGGTTCGCGCTCATGAACCCGAAGACCCGGACGGCAGCGTTCCGGTCTCGCGGGCAAACCAGGCCGCGGCTTTTGAGAGAATGTCGCGCTCCAGCCGGAGTTGCTTGTTCTCGCGACGCAACCGCACCAACTCGTCGCGTTCAGGCACCGCGAGGCCGGCACCCCCCGCCTCGTGCCGGCCATCTTTCTCACTGGATTTGGCAACCCAGGCCCGGATCGATTGACCAGTCGGTTCAAACTCCCGCGCAAGCTCGTCGGGATCGCGCCCGGCTCGAACCAGATCGACCATCTGGCGACGGAACTCAGGCGAATACGGTGGTCGGGATTTCGGCATCAGCTGCACCTCTGGTGAAAGTCTCAGGGTGTCCACCAAACCGGGTCAATCCCAACCCCAGACATTGCGCCTTGCGCCTTTGGTCGCCGCGTGTGTTCATCAATATCACGGTCCACCAAACAATCCGTACCTCGGACTTTTTGGGAGGTACTCTCGGGGAGAAATCACATGCGCAAGTTGAACGTTGGATGCGGGCCACATCACATACGGGAGGGATTCATCAACATGGATCTGCGCCCATTCGAGCGCGTCGACGAAGTGCGGGATGCAACCATACCTTTCGACGATCTTGGCCCTCTTTCGCACATTTTTTCTGAACATTTCCTTGAGCATCTGCAGATCGATGGTGCCCTAAAATTTTTGCGCAACTGCCTCACGGCACTTGCGCCTAGGGGTCGTTTGCGATTGGCAACGCCAAGTTTGGAATTTGTTATGCTGACTCATTTTAATCCTGCTGAAACTGATGAATCGCGAATGATAGCCAGCACATTCGCTATAAACAGGGCTTTTCATGGATGGGGGCATCAATATTTATGGTCTTCTGCCATGATAAAAAAATCATTAACGGCTTGTGGATTTATAGAAATTGAACAATATGAATACGGCTTAAGTAAAGATAAATCTTTTCAAGGTATAGAGTTGCATCCGGGTTATCGGATCGAACGAGGGTTTCCGAATGTTTGGATCTTCGAGGCAACACGGCCGACAGAGATCGTAAATCTAGACAGCGCATTTGCCGACCTTGTTGAACTGGAGTTTTTACGCCATGTGCGCTCAGGACACTAGTGCTCTGACTCATTCAGACGTGACACGCTGGTGGCCGGTCTTCGGCCGTTCGCTGGCGGGTGGGCTGAATCATACGATGCTCCTAAGCACTAGCCCGGATAATTCACGGCCCTGCTTAAAATGAGCGACGGGCGCTATCCACCTCGTTGAAAACGTGCATGATTCTGGTGTCGAGCCGGAGTCACCACGCGGCAACGGAGTGTGCGCCCGCCATGTCGGATCGTAATGCGTTTTTGCCGGGTTTTCCACCGGTCGGCGGCAAGCCGGTGCATGTCGCCTTCGACGGCGGGCAACTGACTTCGGACGCTGGCGTATTGCTGGTGGCCGAGGTCGATCGGCGGCTTGGCATCGCCAAACGGCTGG
>CAMDAM010000242.1 GCA_945888575.1 Asaia bogorensis
TGGCTGTGGATGAGCTGGCAGATGTCGGTGATGGTGGTTTCGAACACGCCGTGGGTGGAGGGGTAGGTGACCATCAGGGCGGCGAGCTTGTCGGCGTGCTGGGCGGCCTTGGCGGCGAGGTCGGCCATGTCGATGTTGCCGTCCTTGTCGCAGGCGGTGACGACGACGCGGTAGCCGGCCATGGCGGCGGAGGCGGGGTTGGTGCCGTGGGCAGAGGAGGGGATGAGGCAGATGTCGCGCTGGTGGTCGCCGCGGCTTTCGTGCCAGGCGCGGATGGCGAGCAGGCCGGCATATTCGCCCTGGCTGCCGGCGTTGGGCTGGATGGAGACGCCGGCGAAGCCAGTGGCCACCTGGAGCCAGCCGCAGAGGCGGTCGATCATCTCCTTGTAGCCCTTGGTCTGGTCGGCGGGGGCGAAGGGGTGGATGTCGGCGAAGCCGGGCCAGGTGACGGGGATCATCTCGGCGGTGGCGTTCAGCTTCATGGTGCAGGAGCCGAGCGGGATCATGGAGCGGTTGAGCGCCACGTCCTTGTCTTCCAGGCGCTTGAGGTAGCGGAGCATTTCGTGCTCGGCGTGGTGGGAGTTGAACACCGCGGCCTGGAGGTAGGGGGAGGTGCGGGCCAGGGCTTCCGGGATGGAGGCGGGGGCGGTTTTCAGCTCGCCGCCGAGGATGAGGGCGAGGCGGGCGAGTTCCTCACGGGTGACGGTTTCGTCGAGGGTGATCGAGACGCCGGTGGCATCGAGGCGGCGGAGGTTGATGCCGGCCTTGAGGGCGGCTTCCATCAGCATTTCGGCGCGGCTGCCGGCCTCGATGGCGATGGTGTCGAAGAAGTTCGCGTGGCGCAGCTTGAGGCCGGCCTGGGCGGCGGCGGCGGCGAGCAGGCGGGCCTGCAGGTTCACGCGCTTGGCGATGCGCTTGAGGCCTTCCGGGCCGTGCCAGACGGCATACATGCCGGCCATGACGGCGAGCAGCACCTGGGCGGTGCAGATGTTCGACGTGGCCTTCTCGCGGCGGATGTGCTGCTCGCGGGTTTGCAGGGCGAGGCGCATGGCGGGGGCGCCGGCGGCATCGAGGGAGACGCCGACGAGGCGGCCGGGCATGGCGCGCTTGAAGGTGTCCTTGGTGGCCATGTAGCCGGCGTGCGGGCCGCCGAAGCCCATCGGCACGCCGAAGCGCTGGGCGGAGCCGACGACGACATCGGCGCCCATCTCGCCGGGCGAGGTGAGCAGGCAGAGCGAGAGTGGGTCGGCGGCGACGATGGCCAGCGCGCCCGCGCTGTGGGCGGCGGTGATTTCGCCTGAGAGGTCACGGACCTCGCCCGTGGTGCCGGGGTATTGCAGGACCACGGCGAAGGGCTTGGCGGCGGCGATGCCGACCGCGTCGCCGGGGGCGACGTCGACCAGGGTGATGCCGAGCGGCCAGGCGCGGGTTTTCAGCACGGCGCGGGTTTGCGGGTGGACGTCTGTCGCAATCGCGATGGTGTCCGACTTCGCCTTGGAGAGCGCGTGGGCCATCGCCATGGCTTCGGCGGCGGCCGTTGCCTCATCGAGCAGGGAGGCGTTGGCGATCTCCATGCCGGTGAGTTCGGTGATCATGGTTTGGAAGTTGACCAGGGCTTCGAGGCGGCCCTGGGCGATTTCGGCCTGGTACGGGGTGTAGGCGGTGTACCAGCCGGGGTTCTCCAGGATATTGCGCAGGATGACCGGGGGCGTGATGGTGCCGTGGTAGCCGCAGCCGATCAGCGACTTCTCGCCGGTGTTGCGGGCGGCGATGCCGCGCAGTTCGGCGAGCGAACCGGCCTCGTCGATGGCGGCGGGGAGGTCCATCGCCTGCTGCATGCGGATGGTGCCGGGGACGGTGCGGGCGGACATCTCCGACAGGCTCGCGACGCCGACGGCCTTGAGCATGGCGGCGACTTCCGCCTCCGTGGGGGCGATGTGGCGGGCGACGAAGCTGTCGCTGGCCTCCAGGGCGGCGAGTTCCTTCAGGGCGTCGGTCATCGGAGCGGGTCTCCTGGCAGGGAAGAAAGGATCTTCTTTTTCTGAGGAAAAAGAAGCAAAAAGACTTTATTCGCTTGCGCCTCGATCTTGTGTTGAAAGGCCGTGGCGCAAGGGAACAAAAGTTTTTTGGTTCTTTTTTTCAAAAAAGAACGCGCTTGCTTCCTTAGAGGGTTTCGAGGAACGCGTTGTAGCCGGCTTCGTCCATCAGCCCATCGAAGTCGCTTGCGTTGGCGAGCTTGAGCTTGAAGAACCAGGCGCCGGAGGTGGCTTCGCGGTTGACCATGGCGGGGTCGTCCACGATGGCCTGGTTGGGTTCGACGATGGTGCCGGCGAGGGGGGAGTAGACGTCCGACGCGGCCTTGACGCTTTCAACGACGGCGCAGGCTTCGCCTTCCTCGACCTCACGGCCGGCTTCGGGGAGTTCGACGAAGACGACGTCGCCGAGGGCTTCCTGGGCGTGGTCGGTGATGCCGACGGTGGCGATGTCGCCCTCCATCCGCACCCATTCATGTTCCTTGGTGTAGCGCACGGTGGTCATGGCTGGGGCTTCCTTCAGCGGACGTAGCGGTGGGGGACGAAGGGGGTGGCGGTGACGCGGGCCGGGAGGGGCTTGCCGCGGACCATCAGGGAGAGGGCGGTGCCGTTGGCGGCGAGGTCGGTGCGGACGTAGCCCATGGCGCAGGGGCCGCCGAGGGTGGGGCCGAAGCCGCCGGAGGTGATTTCGCCGAGCGGGGCGCCGGCATCGTCCACGATGGGGGTGTGGCCACGGGCGGGGGCGCGGCCTTCGGGGAGGATGCCGACGCGCTTGCGGGCGGGGCCGGCGGCCAGGGCGGCGAGGATGGGGGCGGCGCCGATGAAGTTGGCCTCGGCGCGGCGGCGCTTGGGGATGGTCCACATCAGGGCGGCTTCGACGGGGTTGGTGGTTTCGTCGATGTCGTTGCCGTAGAGGCAGAGGCCGGCTTCGAGGCGGAGCGAATCGCGGGCGCCGAGGCCGGCGGGCATGACGCCGGGCTGGGCGAGGAGGAGGCGGGCGACTTCCTCGGCTCGGTCGGCGGGGATGGAGATCTCGAACCCGTCTTCGCCGGTGTAGCCGGAGCGGGAGGCGAGGCAGGCGGCGCCGGCCAGGGTGATGCGGGCGACGCCCATGAAGGGAAGGGCGGCGGCTTCCGGCGCCAGGGCGGCCATGACGGTGATGGCGGCGGGGCCTTGCAGGGCCAGGAGGGCGCGGTCGTCGTGGCGTTCCAGCCGGAGGCCAGCGGGGAGGTGGGCCGCGATGTGCGGCAGGTCGATGTCCTTGCGGCTGGCGTTGACGACGAGGAAGAGGTGGTCGTCGCCCAGGTTGGCGACCATCAGGTCGTCCATGATGCCGCCGTGCTCCATGGTGAGCAGGGTGTATTTCTGGCGCATGGCGCCCAAGCCCTGCATGTCTCCGGGCACCAGGCGTTCCAGGGCTGCGGCGCCGCCGGGGCCGTGGATGCTGGCCTGGCCCATGTGGGAGACATCGAACAGGGCGGCGTGCTGGCGGCAGTGCAGGTGCTCGGTGAGGACGCCGGCGGGGTATTGCACGGGCATGGAGTAGCCGGCGAAGGGCACCATCTTGCCCCCGAGCTCGCGGTTCAGCGCGTCCAGCGGGGTGGTCTTCAGGGCTTCGTCGGTCATTCAGGCCTCCGCACGCGGGTCGCCGACCGGCGAAATGCCGGCTGGGTGCGACCCCCCTCTGTCTGCGGGACCTGAGAGATTCGGGCGGCTCCGGTGAGGGAGGGCCCTTACTCCGTCGGTGCGGCCAAAGCGGGAGGCCGGCTTTCCAGAGGTTCGTGGCTACGAGCGGTCCTGGGTGCCTGAGCGTTTCCGGGGGCCGGTTGCGCCTTCGGCGGCGGTACGAAGGGCAGGTCTGCCCCCCATGGCCGCTCTCTTCCGCCCGGAGTGATCCGAACCCCTGCTGTATGGCCGAAGCGGGGCGCGGGTTCAAGCGGGGCCGCGCGCGGGATTGGGGGTGGCGCGGGCGGGGCGGGGCGGGGGGCGGTGAGCGGGGTGGCGAGGCGGGGGTGGGCGGCGGTGCGGCCGATCGGGGCCAGGACGACGGAGAGACGTTGCAGCGGCGGCAGGGCGGCTTCGCCGGCGGTCCAGCGCAGGTCCTGCTCCGGGCGGTGCCAGCCGCGGCCGAGGGCGGGGTGATGCAGGCTGATGCGGCGGCCATCAGCCATGATGCGGGTGACGGGGACGCCGAGCACGCGCCTGTCGGCAGCATGGGGCGCGACGACGGCGGGGACGAAGGCGGTGGAGACGAGGGAGGCTCCGGCGTATTCGCGGTCCAGCGCGAAGTGCCAGGCCTCGCCGTCGAAGGTGCCGCGATGGTCCTGGCCGCCGGCATGGAGCAGCAGGCCGGGGTCGTCGGTGGCGGCGTGGCCGAGGGCGGCGGCGCGGGCGGCGAGCTTGGTGCGGATGGTGCGGATGGCGGCCCCTTCGGTGACCAGGCGCAGGCAGCCGCGCTCGGCCCAGACCTGGCGGGCGGCTTCCTCCGCGGATTCGGCGGTTTGGCCGGGTTGGCGGCGCAGGCGGGTGAAATCGTCGCGGTTGCCGGTATCCAGGTAGCTTTCGCTGCCCAGGCCCTCGCTGAGGACGATGTCGTGGCGGGCGAGCTCGACATGGAAGTAGGTGATGCGATCCCGCCGTTCGCGCAGGATGGTGGCGCCGTTTTCCAGGTAGCGGACCGGGACCAGCATGCCATCGACATGGACGGCATGGTCGGGCGAGAGCCAGAGGTCGCGATGCGGGCGGCCGGGGCCGAAGGCGTGGGCGCGGATGCGGATGGGCCACATCGCGGCCGGGTGGTCTTCCATGGCGCAATCGACGGTGCGGCGGCCGACCCAGACGACGGGGAGGAACTGGCCGGCGAGGACGGCGACCACGTCATCCCCCGGCTTGAGGTCCTCGACCGGGACTTCGCCCTGGCGGGTGAGCAGGTGGGTGCCTTCGGCGAAGCAGGGGGGCGGGGTGTAGTCCCCGGGGCCGTCGGAGGTGAGGGTGAGGATCTGGCCCTGGGTGAGGGACGCGTTGGAGATGACGTAGTTGTTGGTGGAGTACTGCAGCACCAGGGCGCCGCTGTTGTCGTAGGCGGTGACGGTGAATTCATAGGTGGCGTCGTTGTAGATGACACTGACCTTGTCCCCGGCGCCGACGACGGTGCCGTTGAGCACGATGCGGTCCGGGCTGACGTAGTCCACTGTTCCCTGGTTGCGGAACAGGTAGATCACGCCCCACTTGCCCGGGCCGAAGATGGTGTTGCTGAAGGTGATGGCCACGTCGCCCTCTTGCAGAGACGGACCCTCCTATGATGGGTTCAGTTTAAAAATTCGCCAATTTGTCTCGTTTTTTTGCCATGCCTCATGTTTGGGCAATGGTTCCGGGGATCACCGGCCGGCGGCGCGGCGGTTGAAGGCCAATTCCTCCGCGGTCAGCTGCAGGCTGACGAGGACGCGGTAGCGGGCAGCGCCGCGGCCGGCGGCGGCGGGCAAGCGCAGTTCCAGCTCGTCGCCCACAACGCGCATGCCGTCGACATTGGCGGGGAAGCCGGCTTCGAGGGTGAAGTCCTTGCGGTCCAGGATGCGGTCGTCTTCCAGCACGGCGACGAAGTAGGGCAGCTGCAGGCGGCGCCCCTGGGCGGCGGGGCCGCGGCGCAGCTCCGCCTGGACCTTGAGCGTGGTGACCACCTCGTCGTTGCGGCCGGCGCGGCAGGCGCCCTGCACGCCGGTGAGCCGGGCTTCCAGCACGCGGTCGGTCACGTCGCGGCCCGTGCCGACGAAGCGGGTGAGGTCGGCCCCTTCGGCGAGCAGGGAGATCTGCGGGCAGGTGGGGGCGAACTTCATCGTGCCGTCGCCGCAGCCGGCGAGCAGGGCGAGCAGGGCAAGCGGTGCGGCCAGGCGGGCCGTGCGGGACCGGGACATCAGCGACTCCAGGGGAGGCTAGCCAGGGGGGGGCTAGCCAGGGGGGCAAGGCTGGACATGCCGGGACGATTGTTTGCCGCCGGCCGGGGAGGCATACTGGCCCCGACCCGGCCGATGGACAACATGCAAGACCTAGCCACCCAAGCCGCCCGCGACACCCAGGCGGGCGCCCTGCCGCAACTCAACGTGCTGCTGGCCGGCCCGCGCGGCTTCTGCGCCGGCGTGGACCGCGCGATCCGCATCGTGGAGGAGGCGCTGCGGCGCCATGGCCGGCCGGTGTATGTGCGCCACGAGATCGTCCACAACCGCACCGTGGTGGAATCCCTGGAGGCGCAGGGCGCGGTGTTCGTGGAAGAGCTGGACGAGGTGCCGCAGGATGCGCCGGTGGTGTTTTCCGCCCATGGCGTGCCCAAGGCGGTGCCGGCGGAGGCGGAGCGGCGCAACCTGACCTACCTCGATGCCACCTGCCCGCTCGTCTCCAAGGTGCACCGGGAGGTGGAGCGGCATTTCGGGCATGACGACTGCCATATCCTGATGATCGGCCATGCCGGGCACCCCGAGGTGATCGGCACCATGGGGCAGCTGCCACCGGGCGCGATGACGCTGGTGCAGGACGTGGAGGAGGCGCGCGCGGTGCAGCCGGCCGACCCCGCCAAGCTGGCCTTCGTGACCCAGACCACGCTTTCCGTGGACGACACCGCCGAGATCGTGGCCACGCTGCGCGAGCGGTTCCCGAGCATCCGCGGGCCGAAGCGCGAGGATATCTGCTACGCCACCACCAACCGGCAGGCGGCGGTGAAGGCGATCGCCGAGGAATCCGACCTGGTGGTGGTGATCGGCAGCGCCAATTCCTCCAACTCCCAGCGGCTGCGCGAAGTGGCGGAGCGGGCCGGGGCGCGCAAGGCGGTGCTGCTGCCGACGGCGGATGCGCTGGACTGGGCGCTGCTGGAGGGCGTGCGCACCGTGGGCATCACGGCCGGGGCCTCCGCCCCCGAGGTGCTGGTGGATGGGCTGCTGGCACGGCTGCGCGAACGCTTCCGGCTGGAGATCGCCGAGCGAGTGGTGACGCAGGAGGACGTGGTGTTCAAGCTGCCGGCCGGGCTGGCCACGAAGTAGCCGGAACCCGCTTCATGGCCGTCTATACCGAAGTCTCGGACGAGGCGCTGGCCGCGTTCCTGGGGGAATACGACATCGGCGCCGCGGTGGCGTTCCGCGGCATTGCCGAGGGGGTGGAGAACAGCAATTTCTCGCTGCGCACCACTTCGGGCGACTTCATCCTGACGCTGTACGAAAAGCGGGTGGACCCGGCGGAGCTGCCCTGGTTCCTCGGCCTGATGGAGCATCTGGCCGGGCGCGGGATCACCTGCCCGCAGCCGGTGCGCGGGCGCGACGGGCAGGCGCTGCGGCGGCTTTCCGGCCGGCATGCGGCGGTGACGACGTTCCTGCCCGGCGTGTGGCCGCGGCGCGTCCGGCCGGAGCATTGCGCGCCGCTGGGCGAGGCGCTGGCGCGGCTGCACCTGGCCGGCGAGGGCTATGCGGCGACGCGGCCCAATGCGCTGGGGCCGGCCGGATGGGGGCCGCTGCTGGAGCGGGCGCAGGCCTCGTTGGAGGCGACGGGGGCCGACCCCGCGACAGCCTCGCTGTGCGACGAACTGGGCGCGGCACTGGGTGCCATCCTGGGGCCGTGGCCGAAGGGGCTGCCTGTGGGGCACATTCATGCCGATTTGTTCCCGGACAACGTGTTCTTCCTGGACAATCGTCTCTCGGGCCTGATCGACTTCTACTTCGCCGCCACCGACCTGCTGGCCTACGACGTGGCCGTGTGCCTGAACGCCTGGTGCTTCGAGCCGGATTACATGTTCAACGTGACCAAGGCGCGGGCGCTGCTGGGGGCCTATGCCGCGGTGCGGCCGCTCTC
>CAMDAM010000243.1 GCA_945888575.1 Asaia bogorensis
GACTGGTCGCTGCTGGAGGCGAAGCTGGCAGACATCGCGGTGATGGCGGAGGCCTACGGCACAGCGCCCCAGAGAGCACCCTGAGCCGACCGTCCATCTTGAACGCCGGTATCCCCTGAACGCGTGCGCCTACTTCCGCACCACCGGCACACCCGCCGCCAGATGCGCCTCCCGCGGCAATATCATCGCCGCCACCGCCGTCACCGACTGCACGCGAAACGCCGGGTCCAGTTTCTGCAGCTCGGCCAGGAACCCGGGGAAATGCGCCGCCCCATAGGTGATGTAGATCTTCCCCGCCTGCGCCTCCGCCACGAACCGCGCCAGCGCCCGGTTGCGGAAATCCAGGATCAACCGCTGCGACGGATCGCCGGTATCGCCGAGCGCGCCGGAGATCGTCAGCCCCATCACCCCCCGGCACAGGATTCCCACCAGCCGCTTCTGCTCCGCCGTCGCCGTGCTCAGCGCCCCCAGCAGCGGCATCACCGAGGGTCCCGGCACGGCCTGCGCCGCCGCCCGCGCCTTGGCCGCCATGCCCGCGGCAAAGCCGGGGTCAGCCTGCATCAGCCGGTCGTACTCGGTCTTCAACGCCAGGTAGGTCACATCCGCCGTCACATGGCGCGCGGGATGCAGCGCCATGTCCGCCAGCAACGGCTCGAAATAGGTCAGCTGGAAGCTCAGCCCGCAATTGCGCGCCAATTCCACATAGCCGGCGCTGAGGTCGGAGGAACTGCCGCGCAGCACCTTGTTGAACCACTCGCTCAGGTCCGGCCGGCCGTCCACCGGCTGCACGCCTTCGTAGAACAGCGTGTAGCCCTCGGCCAACGCCTTCTCCAGGTCGTACACCACCGCCTTGTAGAACGCCTCCGAGGCCACGTGCTGCATGCCCTGGAAGACCACGGTCTTGGTCCCGTTGCTCAGCGTCGCCCGCGGCACCGCCGTCGGCCCCGATTCCACCCAGATCGCCACGGCATAGAACGGCAGCCCCGCCAGCCCCACGGCGAACAGCACCCCGCCCAGCCCGCTCGCCACCAGGGCCCGCAGCCCTCGGAACCCCGGCCGCCGCCGCCCGATCAGCCAGCGCAGCAGGAACACCACCGCCCCCAGCCCCAGCCCGGCCGCCACCACCGCCAGGATCATCCACCCCGGCAGCGCACCCACCACCCCCAGCCCCAGCACCGCGAACAGCAAAAGGGAAAACCAGCCGATCGCCCCCAGCCGGATCCAGGCATCACGCATGTTCGGCACGGCACGCTCCCATCTGCGCCGCCTCGGCCGGCAACGCTCCGGGGAGGGTGCATAAAGTGCCGCTGCGGATCAAATCGCCCGATCCCCTGCCATCGCGCAGAAAAATTTCCATCCCCCCCTTGCACCGACACTAACAGTTAGTTATTTATCGCCCCATGTCCCCATTGCACGAAAGGCTGACCTGGCTGCTGGCCACCCTGGGCGCCGCCCTGGGGGCTGTTGCGCGCCGTCTGGCCACCCCGCCCCAGCCTGCCTTCATCGGACACCACACCTCCGTCCCGATCACGGAGCCGGAACGCCTGCCGCCGCTCTCCGCCGCCCAGTGGCAGCTCTTCTGGAACCGCACCGGCCGCGCCGTGCGCCGCCTCGCCACCCTCTTCCAGGCCTGGCAGGCCGGCACCCTCAAGCCCCCCGCACCCCAGCGTCCGAAATCCCCCACCACCCCCGAAGCCCTCTCAGAACCGCGCCCGTCCCCCCTGCGTCTTCCGCGCGGTTTCGCCTGGCTCAACCACCGCGCGCCCGAAATCGCCCCCGCCGCCGGCATGCTCGATCTCCTGGTGCAGGAACCGGAATTGCGCCGCTTCGCCACCGAGGTCCCGCGCGCCGGCCGCCTGCTTCGCCCGCTCTGCCACGCGCTGGGCATTCGCCCCCCGGCCGAACTCCGTCTCCCGCCCCGCCCGCGCAAACCGCGCCCCCCAAATCCGCGCGCCGAGCGCCCGCTCCCCCTCACCCACCCGTCGCTGAACCTGCGCCCCTACGAAATCCGCGCCGCCCGCTACTTCATCAAAAAATATGGCCGCGAGGGGTAGTACCCCATCGCGGCCATATTATTACGAAAAAGGAAAGTTACGGTCTAGCCGATCACCCCCCCGCCGCCGCCGCCTGCTGCGGCCCACGGGTCACCGTCAGCGCATTCGGCCCGAACCGGTCGCGGAACGGCTGCGTGTCGATCTCCTCCAACTGGATCTCGCCCGTCAGCACCTTCTGCTTCCACGCCTGGTGCGCCGGCTCCATGTCATGGAACTCCGGCATCACTTCCTTGGCGAACAGCTCCAGGCTCTCGCAGATATGCTCATGCGTATTCTTGCCCGCCTGGTTCAGCAGGATGATCTGGTCCACGTTCGAAGCCGCGAACCGCTTCAGCTTGCGCCGGATCGTCTCCGGCGAGCCGATCAGCCCGCCACGCACCGCGCGCTGGAATGCGTCGGGGTTCTCGGCCTTCCACTTCAGGTACTCGTCCCACAAATTCACCGTCCCCGGCGGCGGCCGCTGCCGGCCCGAAGACGCCCCATAGAACCGCAGCGCGAACTGGAAGAAGGGTGCGCCTTCGGCGCGGGCATAGGCCTCCTCGTCGGTCTTGGCGCACATGAAGTAGCTCACCAGCGCCATGTTCGGGTTGGTCTGGTAATCCGCCAGCTTGTCCAGCCGCTTGGTGATCGCGTTGTAGTAGGCATGCACCCAGGCATGCGCCGCATCGGCACTCACGAACTGGAACCCCAGCGCCCCGATGCCGCGCCGCCCGGCCATGTCGATCGTCTCAAGCTGCGAACACGCCACCCACAGCGGCGGGTGCGGCGTCTGGATCGGCTTCGGCAGCACGTTGCGCAGCGGCATCTTGAAATACGGCCCGTCGTACTCGCAGCCGCCATCCTTGAACATCGGCATCACCGCGCGCACGCCGTCTTCCCAAACCTCGCGCTTGGTCTCCATGTCGCGCTCGAACGGCCCAAGCTCGGTGATGCTCGCACCCTCGCCCATGCCGAACTCCACCCGCCCACGCGAAAGCAGGTCCAGCGTCGCCACCTTCTCCGCCACCCGCGCCGGGTGGTTGGTGGTCAGCTGGATGATCCCATGGCCGAGCCGGATGTTCTTGGTCCGCATCGCGGCGGCCGAGAGGAACATCTCCGGCTGCGGGGAATGCGAATATTCCTCCAGGAAGTGGTGCTCCACCTCCCAGGCGTAGTCGTAGCCAAGCCGGTCGGCCAGCTCCACCTGCTGCAACGCGTTGTGCAGCAGGTTCATGTCGCTGTCGCGCGCCCAGTGCATGGAGTCGTGCGGCCGCGGATTCTGCAGTTCGTAGAAGATGCCGAATTTCATCGTGCGTTCCCTCCTGTCATTGCCACGGATGCTACGCCTGCCTCGCCGCCCACGCCAAGCTGTCATCAACCTGTTGTCCGTTTCGCTCGCGGCGTTCAGGATGGTACCGATCCGACGGCCGGCGCCCACGCGCCGGCCGCATTCGCCACAGGGAGAACAACATGCGTCGCCGCGACATCCTGAAAACCGCCATTGCCGGCACGGCCGCCCTGGCCGCCCCGTCCGTGGGCCGCGCCCAGGGTGCCAAGCACCTGCGCTTCGTGCCCCACGCCGACCCGGCCTCGCTCGATCCGATCTGGACCACCGCCGACGTCACCCGCAACGTCTCGCTCGCCGTATTCGATACGCTCTATGGCGTCGACAAGGGCGGCAAGCCGCACCCGCAGATGGCCGCCGGCGCCACCACCTCGGCCGATGGACTCACCTGGGAGATCACCCTGCGGGACGGCCTGAAGTTCCACGACGGCACCCCCGTCCTGGCGCGCGACGCCGTCGCCTCCGTCAACCGCTCCAACAAGCGCAACCCACTCGGCCAGGCCCTCGCCGAGCGCGTCAACGAGATGACCGCGCCGTCCGACAAGATGATCCGCTTCCGCCTCAAGAAGCCCTTCGGCCTGCTGCCCGACGCCCTGGCCCAGTACAGCACGGCCGTCATGCCGGAACGCATCGCCAAGACCGACGCCAACAGCCAGATCCCCGAAGTGGTCGGCAGCGGCCCGTTCAAGTTCCTGCCCAACGAGCGCATTCCCGGCGCCCGCATCGTGATGGAGCGCTACGCCGACTACGTTCCGCGCCCCGCCGGCGGTGCGGACAGCTTCACCGCCGGGCCCAAGGTGCCGCATTTCGACCGCGTCACCTGGACCATCATGCCCGACCCCGCCACCGCCATGTCGGCCCTGCAGAACAACGAGATCGACTGGTGGGAAAACCCGACCGTCGACCTGATCCCGGCGTTGCAGCGCAACGCCAAGCTGGTGCTGGAGAACAAGGACCCCGCCGGCTCCATCGGCTGCCTGCGCTTCAACTGCCTGCTGCCGCCCTTCGACAACGTCAAGCTGCGCCAGGCGGTGCAGATCGCGATGAACCAGGGCGAGATCATGGAAGCGGTGGCCGGCGCCGTTCCCTCGATGATCCGCGTCCCCGCCGGCATGTTCATCCCCGGCTCGCCGCTCGCCTCCGACGTCGGCTTCGACGAGGTCAAGAAGCGCGGCAACATCGAGGCCGCGAAGAAGGCGGTCGTCGAGGCCGGCTACAAGGGCGAGCGCATCGTCATCCTCTCGGCCACCACCATCCCCAGCATCTGGAACATGGCCCAGGTCTGCAACGACGTTCTGAAGCGCATCGGCCTCAACACCGACGTGGTCGCGGTGGAATGGGGCACCGTGGTGCAGCGCCGCGCCAGCCAGGAAACCATCGACAAGGGCGGCTGGAACATCTTCTACACCTACCTCGGCGGCGCCGGGAACATGTCGCCTGCCGGCATGTCCGCCCAGCGCGGCAACGGCCGCCAAGCCTGGTTCGGCTGGCCCACCATGCCGAAGGTGGAAGCGCTGCGCGAGGCCTGGTTCGAAGCGCCGGACTTCGCCGCCCAGAAGAAGCTGGTCGACGAGATGCAGGCCGATATCTGGAAGGAAGTGCCGTACGTGAACACCGGCAGCTATGTCGGCTTCACCGGCTACCACAACTACCTGAAGGACATGCGGGACGGCTTCCCGCAGATGTACGGCGTCCGCCGCGCCTGAACCCGAAGGGGGCCGCAAGGCCCCCTTCCCCGTTCACGGCAGCCGCGAAAGCGACTGCTGCAGCACGTCGAAGAACACCCCGGCCTCCAGCGTCTCCAGCACCCGTGCATTGGAAGCCCGCCCCAGCCGCCCCCAGCGGTCGATCAGCGTCTGCCCCCGCCCCGGCCCGGGCCCGCAATCCACCTCGGCAAACACCTCGCGCACCGTGAACGCCTCCGGCGCCAGCAGCCAGGCGATGGCGCAACTGTCATGCTGCGGGCTACCGGCCCCACCCAAACGCCGCGAAGGCGGCGTTCCCGCCAGGATCGCGCACGCCGCCTCCCGGCACGCCCCGGTGCCGCCGCGCGACAACGCCTCGATCCGTGCCGGCGTCGCCAATGCCTGCGCCGTCACTTCCAGCGTGGCCAATGTCACCGGCCGCCCGCAGCCCAGCACCACCGCCAGCGCCTCGGGATCAGACCAGGCATTGAACTCGGCCGCCGGCGTCACGTTGCCCTCCCCCCAGGCCCCGGTCATCAGCACGATCTCGGCCACATTGGGCAGCAGCCCGGGCTCGGTGGCCAAGGCCAGCGCCAGATTGGTCGCCGGCCCGATGCCCACCAGCGTCAGCCCCGCCGGCCCCGCTGCCCGCAACGCCTCGCGAATGGCATCAGCCGCGATCCCCGATGCCGCGGCCGGCCCCTCCGGCAGCCGAACGCCCGCCAGCCCGTCCTCGCCATGCACATAGGCAGCATCCTCGAAGCTGCCGAGCAATGGCCGTTCCGCCCCCGCCACCACCGGCACCGCCCGGCCCGTCAGCCCCACCAGCGCACGGGCATTGCGCAGCGTATGGGCGAGGCCCACATTGCCGCCCGCCACGGTTACCAGCCGCACATCCAGCCTGGGATCGCCCAGCGCCATGAACAGCGCGATGGCGTCGTCGGTGCCGGGGTCGCAATCGATCAGAATTTTGCGTGCCATCATCCTGCCAGCATGCCCCGCCAAACCAGCTTCGCAAACCCTGCCAGTTCCGCCGCGGCGCAGCATGCCGTATGGAAGCCCGCGCCCCCGACCGGATGTGACGCATGCCGCAGCCGCCCAAGTTCGCCCTGCTCTGCCTGCTGCCGCTCGCGGCCTGCGGGCCCGACTATTCGCCCAACACCTATTCCAACACTGCCGTCCAGCAGGCGGCGAAGGTGGACCAGGGCGTGGTGGTCGGCGCGCGCCGTGTCGGCGTCACGAGCAGCGGTGCCACCGGGGCCATGGCCGGCGGGGCTGCCGGTGCGGCGCTGGGTGCCGCCGCCCCCACCCCCGGCCGCGTCTCCACCACGCTGGGCGCGATCGGCGGCTCGCTGATCGGCGGGCTGGTGGGCGCGGGCGCGGAAAAGGCGGTGGGGGAGACCACCGCCTTCGAATACATCGTGCGCAAGCCCAGCGGCGAGCTGATCTCGGTCACGCAAAAGGACGACGAGCAGCTTCCGATCGGCACCCGCGTGCTGGTGATCGCCGGTAGCCAGGCGCGCATCGTGCCTGACTACACCGTGCCGCCAGACAGCCCCGCCCCCGCCCCCGTGCCGGTACCGGTGCCGCTGACCGGCACCACAGAGGAGCCGGAGCCCGCCCGCCCGGCCAACTGAACCCTACGCGGCCGCCACGCGCGCCGGCTTGGTGCCCTTGCGATGCGGCTTGGCCGGCTTGCCGGCAGGCTGCGGCTTGCCAGCGAATTTCGGCTTGCCGCCGAATCCCGCCTTCTTTTCGAAACCCGGCTTCTTGCCGAAGCTGGGCTTGCCCGCAAACCGGCGCGGCCCATCCTGGCGCGGTCCGTCCTGGCGCGGCGCATCCTGGCGTGGTGCATGTGGGCGTGGGGCCTCGGAACGCGGCGCCTCTGAACGGGGCGCCTCTGGGCGCCGCGCTTCGACCTGCACCACCGGCGCGGGCACGTGGGCGTGCGGCGGCTCCACCACCAGCACCGCCTCGGCCGGCGCGGCGTCGTGGCGCGGTCGGTAGGGGCGCTTGCCTTCGGGGCGCGGGCCGTCATGGCGCTGGTACGGCGCGCGCGGCCGCTCCTGCTGCGGGGTGGCGGCATCCTCGGCGCTGGCGGGGGCGATGCGCATCCCCTCCATCTCCGCGGTTTCGAGCGAGGCGAGGAACCCCTCCACCGCGGCCGGCGCCAGTTCGAACAGCGTCTCGCGGTCCTGGATGCGGATCGCGCCGATATCCTTGCGCGTGACGCCACCCAGGCGGCAGAGCAGCGGCAGCATCCATTTCGGATCGGCGTTCTTCTGCCGGCCCAGGTTGATGCGGAACCACTTCGTGGCCCCCATCTCCGTGCGCTCCCCCCGCTCCGCCGGCGGGGCGGACAGTTCGGCGGGGGCAGGCATGCGGGCCCGGTGCAGGCGCAGCAGGGCCAGCGCCACCGCCTCTGGCCCATGCTCGGCCAACAGCGCCGCCGCCTCGTCGCCCTCGGCCGGCAGCACCGGCATGGCGAAGACGGGGTCGCGGGCCAGGCGGGCACGATCGGCGGCACGGATCTCCTCGGCCGCGGGCGGGGAGACCCACTGCACCGAAACCTTGGCGGCCATCAGCAACTGCTCCGCCCGGCGACGCGCCCGCGGCTGCACGATCAACGCGCAGACGCCCTTGCGCCCGGCGCGCCCGGTGCGGCCGGAACGGTGCAGCAGCGCCTCCGGCCCGTTCGGCAGGTCGTA
>CAMDAM010000244.1 GCA_945888575.1 Asaia bogorensis
AAATGGCGCACCAGGATATCGGCGTGAGGGTGCTGGAACGCATCCGCGGCGACCTCGACGGCACCACCAAGGTGGAACAGATGCCGAAGATGGAAAACCGCCAGATGGTGATGGTGCTGACGCCCCGCTGAGGCGTCGCCCAGCCAGCCAGTTCCGAGAGCCCCGCGGCGAACGCGGGGCTCTTTGCGTTTCAGGGCGGAGCGGTACCCTCGTCCGCGAAGTGCCTGCCGCCGTAGAGGATGCTCAGGTGGCGCCAGGCGATTATCCCTGGAACCCGGGCCGAAACCGACCCTATGCCGCACGCTCCGCCTTCACCCGGTCGGCATGGCGCTTGCGAAGCGCGGCTGCAACGTCGTCGGCCGGGATCACTGCCGCCGGCGTGCGCTGCAGTTCGTCGTAGGCCTCGGCCACCTCCACGCGCAGCCAGCGCTCCACGGCGGCGTCGCGCTCCTGCAGTGCTCGCAACCCGGCCCGCACCACCTCGCTGGCCGATGCGAAGGCGCCCGATGCCACCAGCGCATCAATGTAGCTGGCCTGCTCCGCGGGCAGGCTGACCGTCCGCTTCTCGACCGCAGCCATGGAATGCTCCCGATTCAACTGGTCGGTATGATAGCTTCATACCGGCCAGTGCACCATTCACATCCCGCGGATGCGCGAGCTGTTGGAGCCCGGGATCTCGAACAAATGCGGCCCCAACTCGTCCAGCGTGTTCACGCCGATATTGGCCATCGCCGTCAGGGTCTCGTTGCGCATGATGGTGAGCGCCTTGCTGGCGCCCGCCTCGCCGGCCACGGCCACGCCCCAGAGGGTGTTGCGGCCGCACAGCACGGCCTTGGCGCCCAGGGACAGGGCCTTCACGATATCGGTGCCGCGGCGGATGCCGCTGTCGAACAGCACGGTGGTCTTGTGGCCGACCTCGGCGACGATGCTGGGCAGCACGTCGATCGTGGCGACGGCGATATCGAGGTTACGGCCTCCGTGGTTGGAGACGACGATGCCGTCCGCGCCGCGTTCCACGGCGATGCGGGCATCCTCCGGGTGCATGATGCCCTTCACGATCAGCGGGCCGGGCCAGCGGTCGCGCAGGCGGTTCACGTCGTCCCACGAGAGGTCTTCGGTGTGCTTCACGCGGTCGCCCAGCGGGCTTTGGGTGATCGGGGTGCGGAACTCCTCCGGGTAGTTCTCGAAGCGCGGGAAGCCGCCGTTCTTCACCATGTAGCGGCCGATGGTGCCGAACAGCCAGTGCGGCGCCAGGGTCATGTCGATCATCGAGCGCAGCGTGGGCTTGTAGGGGAAGGAGAAGCCGTTGGCCTTGTTGTAGGTGCGGTTGGGGGAGACCGGCGTATCCATGGTGAGGAACAGCGCCTCGAACCCGTTGTTCTTGGCGCGGTCCACCAGCTGCATCGACAGCTCGCGGTCTTTCCACAGGTAGAGCTGCATGAAGTTGCGGCCGTTGGGCACTTCGCGGGCGATCTTCTCGATCGAGGTCTGCGCGCCGGTGGCCAGCGTATAGGGAATGCCGGCCTTCGCCGCCGCCTTGGCCAGCGCCAGCTCGCCCTCATAGGCCACCAGGCCGGCCGTGCCGGTGGGGGCGATGATGTACGGCATGGTGATGGGCTTGCCGAACAGCTCCGTGGCGATGTTGCGCTTGCTGACGTATTCGGGGAAGCGCGGCACCACCTTCAGGCGGTCCAGCGCGGCGCGGTTTTCGTCCAGCAGCTTGTCGTCCTCGCTGCCCCGGTCGACGTATTCGAAGATGCCGCGCGGCAGAAGCCGGCGGGCGGCATCGCGAAGCTGGTAGATGTCGTCGCAGTTGTCGAGGATGCTCACGGCGTTTCCTGCTATCGCGTTTGGTTGCCGCAATGCTGCACCCGATTGGCGCACGACGGCAACAGGGGGGGCGGCCTGCCCGCCATCACCCTTGCGGCGGCCGGCGGGTTTCGTTGAGACTGGCCGGCAGGGAACGGCCCCAACGAACCAAGGCGGAGACAGACCATGCGATTCGGCCTCATCTATGAGTTGCAGCTGCCCCGCCCGTGGGATGCCAGTTCCGAGCACAAGCTGGTGCAGCAGGCGCTTGCCGAGGTGGAGGTGGCCGACCGGCTGGGCCTGGATTACGTCTGGGCCAACGAGCACCACTTCCTGGAGGAGTATTCGCACAACTCCGCCCCCGAGGTGTTCCTGGCCGCTGCCGCCGCGCGCACCAAGCAGATCCATATCGGCCATGCCGTGGTGCTCTCCCCGCCCGGCTACAACGCGCCGGCGCGGGTGGCCGAACGGCTTTCCATGCTCGATCTCGTCTCCTCCGGCCGCGCGGAATGGGGCACGGGCTCCTCCGCCTCGCGGGCGGAGCTGGAGGGGTTCGGCGTCGACCCGGCGCAGAAGAAGCTGATGTGGGCGGAGGCGACCGAGCAGACCGCCAACATGATGGCGATGGCGCCCTATCCCGGGTTCAAGGGCGACTACTTCTCCATGCCCGCGCGCAACGTGATCCCGAAGCCGCTGCAGAAGCCGCATCCGCCGATCTGGCTGGCATGCTCCAACCGCGAGACGATCCATGTGGCCGCGCGCAACGGGGTGGGCGCGCTGGCCTTCGCCTTCGTTGACCCCGCGGATGCGGCGAAATGGGCGGGCGAGTATTACGACATCATCAAATCCGATGAATGCGTGCCGATCGGCCATTCCGTGAACGCCAACATCGCCATGGCCACCGGCTTTTCGGTGCATCACGACGAGGCCGAGGCCATCAAGCGCGGCGGCGAAGGCTTCCAGTTCTTCGGCTTCGCGCTGGGCCATCACTATGTGTATGGCGACCACATTCCCGGCGTGACCAATGTGTGGGAGCGCTTCGAGCGTGGGCGGGACAAGATGCCGGCGGCGGTGGGCAATGGCATCGGCACGCCGGCCCAGCTGATCGAGCGGCTGAAGCAGTACCAGGACTCCGGCGTGGACCAGGTGATCTTCGTGCAGCAGGCCGGGCGCAACACGCACGAGGATATCGTGGCTTCGCTGGAGCTGTTCGCCGCCAAGGTGATGCCGGCGCTGAAGGCCGACCAGGCGGCGCGCGATGCCCGCAAGCAGGCCGAGCTGGCGCCGTATATCGAAGCGGCGCTGAAGCGGAAGAAGTGGATGGAGCCGCTGGCGCCGGAGGCGATTCCCTCCATCCCCGCCTATGGCCGCTCCGTGGTGGCCAGCGACGGCACCCCGAAGGCCCTGGCCGCACGGCGCGGCGGCGGGATCAACATCCCCAGCGAGGACCCTTCCGAACGGTCGAACGCCGCCGACTGAGCCGGGGGCGGCCGGCTGCAAGGTTGACAGGCCGGCACCGTCCTGCGCATAGCACCGATATCCACACCGCCGCTCCGCGAAGGTTCGCGCAGCGGCGCGTATTTCGTTGAGAGGAGCTTCTGCCTTGTTCGAGGCGCTGACCGGCAAGCTGACGGGGGTATTCGACAAGCTGCGCACGCGCGGCCGCCTGTCGGAAACCGACGTGCTGGAAGCGCTGCGCGAGGTGCGCCTGGCCCTGCTGGATGCCGACGTGGCGCTGCCCGTGGTGCGGGACTTCATCACCAAGGTGCGCGAGCGCGCCGTCGGCCAGGAGGTGATCGACAGCGTTTCGCCCGGCCAGCAGGTCGTGAAGATCGTCAACGACGTGCTGATCGAGGCACTGGGCGGCGCCGGCGTGGTGCCGCTGAACCTGAATGCCGCCGCGCCCGTGCCGGTGCTGATGGTGGGCCTGCAGGGCTCCGGCAAGACGACCACTTCCGGCAAGCTCGCGCTGCGGCTGCTGAAGCGCGAGCGCAAGAAGGTGCTGCTGGCCAGCCTGGATACCCAGCGCCCGGCCGCGCAGCTGCAGCTGGAGACGCTGGCCAAGCAGGCCGGCGTAGGCAGCCTGCCGATCATCCCCGGGCAGACCCCGCTGCAGATTGCCGCCCGCGCCATGGAGACAGGGCGCCGCGAAGTCTACGACGTGGTGATCCTGGACACTGCCGGCCGCCTCTCGATCGACGAGGCGCTGATGGCCGAGGTGAAGGCCATCCGTGATGCCACCAACCCGGCGGACACGCTGCTGGTGGTGGATGCCATGACCGGGCAGGACGCGGTGAACACCGCCAAGGCGTTCAACGACGCGCTGGGCGTGACCGGCATCGTGCTGACCCGCATGGATGGCGATGCCCGCGGCGGTGCGGCGCTTTCCATGCGCAGCATCACCGGGGCGCCGATCAAGTTCTCCGGCTCCGGCGAGAAGCTGGATGCGCTGGAGGAATTCCATCCCGAGCGCGTCGCCGGCCGCATCCTGGGCCAGGGCGACGTGGTGGGCCTGGTGGAGCGCGCCGCCGAGATCGTCGACGAGGAAGAGGCCGAGAAACTCGCCAAGAAGATGGCGAAGGGCACGTTCGACCTGGATGATTTCGCCGCCCAGCTGAAGCAGCTGAACAAGATGGGCAGCATCCAGTCGATCATCGGCATGCTGCCCGGCGCCGGCAAGATCCAGGCGGCGCTGGAGGCCAGCGGCAAGAGCAACCTCGACCAGAAGATGCTGAAGCGGCAGCAGGCGATCATCTCCTCGATGACCGCCGGGGAGCGCAAGAACCCCGACATGATCAAGGCCAGCCGCAAGAAGCGCATTGCGACCGGTTCCGGCGTCACGGTGCAGGACGTCAACAAGCTGCTGAAGCAGTTCGACGACATGACCACCATGATGAAGCGCATGAACAAGCTTGGGCAGAAAGGCCTGATGCGGCAGGGGCTCGGTGCCCTGCTGCCGCAAGGCAAGCGCCCGTTCTGAGAACTCAACCGACCAACGAACACCTGACTGGAGACGATTGATGGCCCTTAAGATTCGCCTCGCCCGCGCCGGCGCCAAGAAGCGGCCGTACTACCACATCGTGGTGGCCGACAGCCGTTCGCCGCGCGATGGCCGCTTCATCGAGAAGCTGGGCAGCTACAACCCGATGCTCCCGGCCGAGCATGAGGACCGCGTGCGCCTGATGGGCGAGCGCATCCTGCATTGGGTTCGCCAGGGCGCCCTGCCGACCGAGCGCGTGGCGAAGTTCCTCGGCCATGCCGGGATCGCCGAGATGCCCGTGTACCGCGAGCAGCCCGTGCAGTCCGCGCCGAAGAAGAAGGCGCAGGAGCGCGCGAAGGCCGCCGCCGCCGCGGCCGGCTGAGCCAACGCTGAGCGGAGCCAAGCTTGGCTGAGCAACGCATCCTGATGGGCGTGATCGGGCGGCCGCATGGCGTGCGGGGGCTGGTGCATGTGCACAGCTACACCGCCGACCCCGCGGACCTGCCCGAATACGGCCCATTCCACGACGATCGCGGCAGAACGTTCACGCTCGCCTGGGCGAGCGAGGGCGTGGCCCGCGTGATGGAGATCGTGGACGGGCGCGAAGTGAAGCTGGCCGACCGCAATGCCGCCCATGCGCTGGTCAATGTTCGCCTCTATGTGGATCGCGACCGCCTGCCGCCCACCGAGGATGAGGACGAGTTCTACCTCACGGACCTCATCGGGCTGCGGGCCGTGACACCCGAGGGCCGCGAGCTCGGCAAGATCGACATGGTGCACGACTATGGCGCCGGGACCAGCCTGGAGATCGGCCGGCTGATCCTGCCCTTCACCCGCGCCTGCGTGCCGGTGGTGGATCTCGCCGGCGGCACCGTGACGGTGGTGCCGCCCGTGGAGATCGAGGTGCCGGAAGATGGTGCACGGGACGAGGAGGCCGCCGAATGAGTTGGCGTGCCAGCGTGCTTACCCTGTTCCCCGGCATGTTCCCGGGCCCGCTCGGCCAATCCCTGGCCGGCCGCGGCCTGGAACGTGGCGCCTGGTCGCTGGAGGCGCGCGACATTCGCGATGTCGCCACCGATCGCCACCGCAAGGTGGACGACACACCCTTCGGCGGCGGTGCGGGCATGGTGATGCGGCCGGATATCGTCGATGCGGCGCTCGCGCTGGTCGCCGATGGACGGCCGATGATCTACCTCACCCCGCGCGGCCGCCCGCTCGCCCAGTCCCGCGTGCGGGATCTGGCGGCCGGCCCTGGCGTGGTGCTGCTCTGCGGCCGGTTCGAAGGGGTGGATGAGCGCGTCATCCAGGCCCGCGGGCTGGAGGAGGTCACGATCGGCGACTACGTGCTCTCCGGTGGCGAGCCGGCGGCGCTGGTGCTGCTGGATGCCTGCGTGCGGCTGCTGCCCGGCGTGATGGGCGCGGCCGAGAGCGGCACGGAGGAAAGCTTCTCGCCCGGCGCGATGGCCGGGTTGCTGGAATACCCGCACTACACCCGCCCCGCCGAATGGCAGGGCCGCACGGTGCCCGAGGTTCTGCTCTCGGGCCATCACGCGGCCGTCGCCCAATGGCGCCATGCGGAGGCGGAGCGGATCACACGCGAACGCAGGCCCGACCTGTGGGCCACCTATCAATCGGCACGGCCGGGCGTTGCTTCACGCCCTGCTGCGCCCTAGAGACGTCGCGCGGCAGCGCGCGCCACAAAGATCGACGAAAGGATCACTCCATGAACATCATCCAGCAGTACGAGGCCGAGGAAATCGCCCGCCTCACCGCCGCCCGCGCAGTGCCCGAGTTCATCCCCGGCGACACCCTGCGCGTGGCCGTGAAGGTGGTGGAAGGCGAGCGCACCCGCGTGCAGAACTTCGAAGGCGTCTGCATCGCCCGTTCCAACAAGGGCCTCAGCAGCAACTTCACCGTGCGCAAGATCAGCTACGGCGAAGGCGTGGAGCGCGTGTTCCCGCTGTATGCGCCAACCATCGCGGAAATCGCCGTGGTTCGCCGTGGCGCCGTGCGCCGCGCGAAGCTGTATTACCTGCGTGGCCGCAGCGGCAAGTCCGCCCGCATCGCCGAGCGCCCCCGCGACGTGGTGGTGCCCGTGTCCGGCGAGCCGGCTGCCGCCGAATAACGCCACGCGGCGGCGGAAGGGGGAAACACAATGGCCGAGACCAAGCCGCGCACGCTGTTCGACAAGGTGTGGGATGCCCACGTTGTCGAGCAGCTTCCGGACGGAACCTGCGTGCTCTACATCGACCGGCACCTGGTGCATGAGGTGACCAGCCCGCAGGCCTTCGAGGGCCTGCGCCTGGCTGGCCGCAAGGTGCGCCGGCCCGATGCCACCCGCGCGGTGGCCGACCACAACATCCCTACCCTGGGCCGTGCAAACGGCATCCAGGAGGAGGACAGCCGCATCCAGGTGGAAACCCTGGAGCGCAACGTGGTTGAGTTCGGTGTTCCCTACTTCCCCATCCTTTCGCCGCAGCAGGGCATCGTTCACATCATCGGGCCGGAGCAGGGCATCTCCCTGCCCGGCATGACGATCGTGTGCGGCGACAGCCACACCTCCACCCATGGCGCCATGGGCTCGCTCGCCTTCGGCATCGGCACCTCGGAGGTGGAGCACGTGCTCGCCACCCAGACGCTGCTGCAGAAGCCGGCCAAGAACATGCTCGTGAAGGTCGAGGGCACGCTCGGCGCCGGCTGCACGGCGAAGGACATCGTGCTGGCCATCATCGGCAAGATCGGCACCGCCGGCGGCACCGGCCATGTGATCGAGTTCGCCGGCTCCGCGATCCGCGCGCTGGACATGGCCGGGCGCATGACCGTGTGCAACATGTCGATCGAGGCGGGCGCGCGCGCCGGCATGATCGCGCCGGACCAGACCACCTTCGACTACGTGCGCGGCAAGCCCTATGCCCCCAAGGGCGAGGCGCTGGATCGTGCCATCGCCTGGTGGAGCA
>CAMDAM010000245.1 GCA_945888575.1 Asaia bogorensis
GGGCCGCGGCACCCTCCCGCGTGGCGCTGTCAGCCCACCCCCATCGCGCGCCGCATGAACAACCGCTTCAGCGGCCCGATCCGGTTCACCGCGGCAATGCCCAAATCGCGCGCCAGCCGCACCGGGCGCAGATCGTTGCTGAACAGCCGGTCCAGCCCATCCGTCATCGCCGTCATCGCCAGTACCGCAGGGCCACGGGCGGCGCGGTAGCCAAGCAGCACCCCCTCCCCGCCCGGATCCTCGCCAGCCTGCACCGCCGCGATCACGAGGTCCGCCAACGGCCCCACATCCTGGAAGCCCAGGTTCAGCCCCTGCCCCGCGATCGGATGGATGCCGTGCGCCGCATCGCCCACCAGCGCCAGGCGCTCGGCCGTGATCCCGTGCACCACCATCGCCGACAGCGGGTAGCTCCAGCGCCGCCCGATCATCCGCACCGCGCCGAGATGGTCGCCCAGCCGGCGCGCCACCTCGCGCGCGAAGCGCTCATCGTCGAAGCCCAGCACGTGCTTGGCCATCGCATCGCCCTCGGTCCAGACGATGGCAGAGATGTTCGGCGCCACCTCGGCCGGCGCCATCGGCAGCTGGGCGAAGGGGCCGCCGGGCAGGAAATGCTCCAGCGCCACGTCGTGGTGCGGGTGCTCATGGGCGATGGCGAACACCATCCCGGTCTGGCGATAGGGCAGGTGCGTCACCGCAATGCCGGCCTGCTCGCGCAGAGCGGAGCGGCGGCCCTCGGCGGCCACCACCAGCCGGGCGCGAATCTCAGTCCCGTCGGCCAGCCGCACCGTGGCGCCCGCCGCATCGCGCTCCACCCGCGCCTCCGCCGGCGCGAACACCGAAAGCTCCGGCAGGCCATGCAGATGCGCGTTCAACGCCATGCGCAGCGCGCGCGCTTCCACCATCCAGCCGAAGGCGGGCTCGCCCTCGAACGGCGGCGCGGCATCGGCCACCTCGTCCACGTCGAAATGCAGGTGCAGGCGCGAGGCCGGCCGCCCCACCCGCCCATCGCTCACGCGAATCCCGCGAATGGGGTTGGCGGGAAACGGCAGCCGCGCCCACAACCCGGCCTGCTCCAGCACCCGGCGCGACCCGGCGGCGATGGCATAGGCGCGGCCATCAAAATCCGGGTGCTCCATCGGCGGCAGCGGCGCGCGGTCGATCAGCGCCGTCCGCACCCCGCCCGCGGCCAGGCACGCCGCCAGCGTGCCCCCCACCGGCCCGGCCCCCACCACGCAGACATCAACATCCAGCTTCTGATCCATACCGCTACAGGAGGGAGGATGGCGCGCAATTGCAACCCTCTGCCCGCCAAATGGGCAGCCACACGCCTGCAGCGGAGGCAAAGCCGCCGCGCAACCCCCGTTTCACGCTGGCACGGTTCTTGATTGGGGAATGCGCCATCCATGGAGGGTCGGGCATCCGATGAAACTGATCATCGCCATCATCAAACCGTTCAAGCTGGACGAGGTCCGCGACGCGCTGACCCCGCTTGGCGTGCAGGGCCTCACCGTGTCCGAGGTGAAGGGCTTCGGGCGCCAGAAGGGCCAGACCGAAATCTACCGCGGCGCCGAATACCACGTCAGCTTCCTGCCCAAGGTGAAGATCGAAGTCGCCGTGCCGTCGGAGATCGCCGAGCAGGTGGTGGAAGCCATCGTCAAGGCCGCCCACACCGGCAAGATCGGCGACGGCAAGATCTTCGTTCTCGACATCGAGCGCGCCGTGCGGATCCGCACCGGCGAGACCGATGGCGCGGCCCTCTGAGCGCCCCATAAGGACCCAAGGCACCTCATGAAAACCCTCGCCCTAGGCGCCGCCCTGGCGCTTCCCGCCCTTCTCCTCGCCGGCCCCGCCTTTGCCCAAGATGCCAAGGTGGACGCCGGCGACACCGCCTGGATGCTGACCAGCACGGCGCTCGTGCTGCTCATGACCATCCCGGGCCTTGCCCTGTTCTATGCCGGCATGGTGCGCAAGAAGAACATCCTGGCCACCATGATGCAGAGCTTCTTCATCTGCGCGCTGGTGACCGTGGTGTGGATGGTGGCCGGCTATTCCATCGCCTTCGGCAACGGCAACGCCTATTTCGGCGATTTCTCCCGCCTGTTCCTCTCCGGCCTCTCCGCCTCCTGGGACAAGCCGTACTCGCTGGCCGCCGGCACCGACAGCGCCGTGGCCACCACGATCCCCGAGACGGTCTTCCTGATGTTCCAGATGACCTTCGCCATCATCACCCCGGCCCTGATCGCCGGCGCCTTCGCCGACCGGATGAAGTTCAGCGCGCTCTGCGTGTTCACCGTGCTGTGGTCGCTGCTGGTCTACAGCCCGGTCGCGCACTGGGTCTGGGCGCCGACCGGCTGGATCTTCGCCCTGGGCGCGGCAGACTTCGCCGGCGGCACCGTGGTGCACATCAACGCGGGCGTGGCCGGCCTCGTCTGCGCCCTCGTGCTGGGCAAGCGCCTGGGCTACGGCCACGACAACATGGCGCCGTTCAACCTCGGCCTGGCCGTCATCGGCGCCGCCCTGCTGTGGGTGGGCTGGTTCGGCTTCAACGCCGGCTCCGCCCTCACCGCCGGCGGCCGCGCGGGCATGGCGATGCTGGTCACCCAGATCGCCGCCGCCGCCGCGGTTCTGGCCTGGACCTTCGCGGAGTGGATGCTGAAGGGCAAGCCGAGCGTGCTGGGCGCGATCTCGGGCGCCGTCGCCGGCCTCGTCGCCATCACCCCGGCCGCCGGCTTCGTGCTGCCCGGCTCGGCGCTGATCATCGGCCTGGTCTCCGGCGCCGTCTGCTTCTGGGCCGCCACCACGCTGAAGCACATGCTGGGCTACGACGACAGCCTGGACGCCTTCGGCGTGCATGGCGTGGGCGGCATCATCGGCGCGCTCCTCACCGGCGTCCTCGCCTTCGGCCCGCTCTCGGCCGACGCCAAGAACCCCGATGGCGTGGTGGTCGCCGGCATGACGCAGTTCATCAACCAGGTGATCGCGGTGGGCGCCACCATCGTCTACACCGCCATCGCCACCTTCATCCTGCTGAAGATCGTCGACGTGATCATCGGCCTGCGCGTGACGGACGAAGAAGAGCGCGAGGGGCTGGACGTGGTCCTCCACGGCGAACGCCTCGGCTAAACCCGCCTCACAACCCGCTACCAGGGGGGCGTCCCGCAAGGGGCGCCCCCTTTGCTATGCCCGCGCCGCGAGCAGCCCGCCCAGCGCCACCAACGCCGCCGCCGCCAGCACCACCGGCGTCAGCTCCGCAAACCCGCCCAACGCCAGCAGCAGCGTGGAAGCCACCGGCGTGGCATAGGCCAGCGTCCCCAGCAGCCGCGGGTCGCCGCGCTTCATGCCGAAATCCCACAGGAAGAACGCCGCCCCCACCGGGCCGATCCCCAGCATCACCACCGCCAGCCACGCCCCGGCATCCGGCACCACCGTCGCTTCGAACACCAGGTGGCTCACCCCCGCCAGCAGCGCCGTCGCGGCACAGAACCCCGCCACCGCCCCCGTCGGCACCGCCGCCAGCCTGCGCGCCAGCACCGAATACACCGCCCAGGTCACGGCACTGCCCAGCGCCATCAGGTAACCCGGCACCGCCGCCGCCGTCAGCGCCGCCCCACCGCCCAGCAGCAGCGCGCACCCGGCCAGCCCGCAGCCAACGCCCGCCAGATGCCACCGGCTCAACCGCATGCCCGGCAATGCCGCCGAGAACAGCACGATGAACAGCGGCCAGAGGTAGTTGATCAGGTTCGCCTCGGCCGGCGGCGCCCAGGCCAGGGCCGCGAAATACAGCGCATGGAAGCCGAACAGCCCGAACACCCCATGCGCCCACACCAGCGCCGGCTGGCGCAGCACCCCCAATTCGCCGCGCACCGCAAGCCACGCCACACCCAGCACGGCCGATACCGCAAAACTCATCGCCGTCAGCTGCAACGGCGGCAGGGCTGCCGCCGCGCGCGACAACAGCCCCAGCGTGGCCCACAGCGCAATCGCGCCGCAGCCCGAGAGGGTCGCGGCGCGCACGCTTCAGTACATGTGCTGCCCGCCGTTGATCGACAGCGTGGAGCCGGTGATGAAATCCGCATCATCCCCGGTCAGGAACACCACGCCGCGCGCAATATCCGCCGCCCGGCCCAGCCGCCCCATCGGAATGCGCGCCACGATCTTGTCCAGCACGTCGGGCGGCACCGCCCGCACCATGTCGGTATCCACGTAGCCCGGCGCCACCGCGTTCACCGTGATGCCAAACCGCGCCCCTTCCTGCGCCAGCGCCTTGGTGAAGCCATGGATGCCCGATTTTGCAGCAGCGTAGTTCACCTGCCCATACTGCCCGGCCTGCCCGTTGATGCTGCCGATATTCACGATGCGCCCGAACTTCGCCGCCCGCATGTCCTCCCACACCAGCTTCGAAAGGTTGAAGCAGGAGCCCAGATTGGTATCCATCACCGCGTCCCACATGTCGCGCGACAGGCGGCTCATCGTCGCATCGCGGGTGATGCCGGCATTGTTCACCAGGATCTCGATCTTGCCGAACCCGGCATGGATCGCCTCCACCGCCGCCTGGCACTGCGCGTAGTCCCCGGCGTCGAACTTCTTCGCCACGATCCCCGTCTCGGCCTCGAAGGCCCGCGCCGCCTCGTCATTGCCGGCGTAGGAAGCCACCACCGTGCGGCCGGCCGCCTTCAGCTGCCGGCTGATCTCGGCCCCGATGCCGCGCGTGCCACCGGTAACCAGTGCAGTCCTGCTCATGGGCTTGTCCTCCCTTTTGGTTCCCCCCGGTGTACTCAGCCGCGGGGGGCCGGTTCAAGCTATTCCGCTGCCCTACTCGGCGGCCACAGCAACCCGCGCCCGGTGCGCCGCGCGCGCACTGCCGGCACAGAACAGGCTCAGCACCAGGATCGCGGCCACCAGGACCAGCACCAGGTCCGGCCGCCCATGGTCGATCAGCCACCCGAACGGCACCGGCGTCAGCGCCCCGCCCAGCGGCAGCCCGGCCGAAACGAAGCCGAACACCTTGCCGATCTGCCCGGGCGGGGAGGCATCGCGCACCATCATGTCCCGTGGCGTCCGGCTGGCACCCAGCGCCACGCCACCGCCCAGCATCATGCCGATCACCACCACCCCGGGCAGGGAAACCAGCCCCACCACCAGCACAAACCCCGCCGCCAGCAGCACGGCGACCGAGGCGAACAGCAAATGGTTGCTCAGCCGGTCGGCAAAATACCCCCCCACCAGCACCCCGGCCGTCGCCCCCACCATATAGGCCGTGAGCGCGGAGGACGCGCTGGCCAGATCCAGCCCATGCACCGTGTGCAGCACCGTAATCAGCCAGGATTGCACCCCGCCGCCCGCCATGGAGGACAGCAGGAAGAAGGTGAAGAACAGCAGCATCGGCCGCGTCATCAGCAACGCCCCGCCCGAAGGCCCGCCCTCGGCCGCCTTGGGCCCATTGCCTGAAGGTTGGGCCTGGTCGTTCAAAATCCGGCTCTGCAGCAGGATCGCCAGCACCAGCGGAATCCCCAGCAGCCCCACCAGCACCAACGATTCCCGCCAGCCCACCAGCGCCGCCAGCCAAATCATCACCGGCGGCGCCACCGCGAAACCCAGATTGCCGTTGAAGGTATGGATCGCAAACGACCGCCCCATCCGCTCCTTGCTGATGGAACCGGACAGAATCGCGTAATCCGCCGGATGGATCACCGAATTGCCGATGCCAGACACCACCGCCAGCGCCAGAATCTGCCAATAGGCACTCGCCAGCCCCATCGCCGCCATCGCCAGCGTCATCAGCAACGTGCCGCCCACCAGAAAACGCCGCGCCCCGTGCTTGTCCACCAGGAAACCCACCGGCGTCTGCAGCACCGCCGTCGTGCCGCTCATCAGCGCCACCGCCAGGCCCAGCTCGCCGAAGCTCACGCCGAACTCGTCCTTCCAGAACAGGAACATCGGCGGCAGGCACAGCACGTAGAAATGGGAGAGGAAATGCCCGGTGCCGATCAGGGCGTTCACGCGGGTGTCGTGGCTCACACCGGCCATGCGCGCGGCTCCGTTTCAATGTGCAACCAGGATGGGAGGGGGCTGCCGCAGCGTCAACCTTGAGGCATACTCACGCCATGTCCCAACCACCCAGCACGCCGGACTCCACCGCCCGCGAGGTCGCCGCCCGCATCGCCCACGGCCAATCGCTGGCCCGGCTGGGAGATTGGGCCCAGGCCGCCGCCCGCTACCATTCCGCCATCGACCTCGCTCCGGATTCGCCGGATGCCTATTTCCACTTCGCCACCGCGCAAGCCCAGCTCGGCGATATCCAGGGCGCGATCGACGCACTGAACAGCGCCCTGGCCTTCGCGCCAGACCACGCTGCCGCCCGCGTCAACCTGGGCCACCTGCTGCGCGCCTCCGGCCAGGCCGAAGCCGGGCTGGAGGAATACCGCCGCGCCCTCTACCTGGCCCCGCAAGACGCCTCCCTGCGCCACCACGTCGGCACCACCCTGGCCGGGCTGGACCGGCTGGAGGAAGCCCTGCCCTGGTTCGTCCAGGCCGCCGAACGCGGCCACCTGCCCGCCAATGCGGCCCTCGGCACCACCCACCTCCAGCTCGGCCAGCCCGAGGAAGCCCTGCGCTGGTTCCGCACCGCCCGCCAGAAGGGCGATGCCACCTCCACCGCCCGCCTCGGCGAAGGCCTCTCCCTGCTCACCATGGGCGAGCTCAAGCCCGGCTGGGACAGCTACGAAGCCCGCCCCGTCCCCTCCCCCTTCCTCGGCGGGCGAGACGCCGCCCTGCGCTGGGACGGAAAGCGCGACATCCGCGGCAAAACCCTGCTGATCTGGGCCGAACAGGGCCTGGGCGACAGCATCATGTTCGCCCGCTACGTGCCCCTGCTCCGCCAGCGCGGCGCGCGCGTGATGCTCACGGTGCAATCCCCGCTGCTCTCGCTGATGGCCGACCTGCCAGACCAGCTGGTGGCGGAAGGCAGCACCGTCACCTTCGACCTGCACTGCCCGCTGCCCAGCCTGCCGCGCGCCTTCGGCACCGAACTGCCCACCATCCCCGCCAATACCCCCTACCTGTTCGCCGATATCGAACGCCTGAAACGCTGGCGCCCCCGCCTCGGCCCGGGCCCGCGCATCGGCCTGGTCTGGGCCGGCAACCCCGACCACGCCGGAGACCGCCACCGCTCCCTCACCCGCGACCACGTCATGCCGCTGCTCGCCATCCCCGGCATCTCCTGGCACATCCTGCAAAAGGAAGTGACGGCCGACGACGAAGTGGCCCTCTCCGAACTCCCCAACGAAATCCGCGTCCCCGGCCCCAGCTTCGCCACCTTCGCCGATACCGCCGCCCTGGTCTCGGGCCTGGACCTGGTGATCTCCGTCGATACCTCGGTCGCCCACCTCGCCGGCGCCCTGGCCAAACCCTGCTGGATCATGCTCCCCCACGCCGCCGACTTCCGCTGGCTGCGCGACCGAACCGATAGCCCCTGGTACCCCTCCGTGCGCCTGTTCCGCCAATCCCACCGCAACGACTGGCCCGGCGTGATCGGCACCGTAGCAACAGAACTTCAGCAATTTTTGGCGCAGAGATAGGCAAAGCAAGCAGTTCTTTTTTGAAAAAAAGAACCAATACTCAGTTCATTTGAGGATCCGGAATTTTGCCGGTTCCCTGATGCGGAAGTTATCAGTCACTGCGTCGCAGAGGTTGTCCCATGTTTGCGGGACGGTTCGTCGCAAGAAGGTCAGGACCTCG
>CAMDAM010000246.1 GCA_945888575.1 Asaia bogorensis
CTGGAAGGCGCCCGGCCAGAGGCGCCGCGCCTGGTCGGCGATCCGCGCAGCCCCATTGATCCCGATCCGAATGCCTGCCGCTTCCACGGCCGCTGCCCGGCTGGGTTCGACCGTTGCGGCACAGCAATGCCGGCCCTGCGAGAGGTGGCACCCGGCCATCTCGCCGCCTGCCACCTGAACGACTGATCGGCTACATCGAGACGCGAACGCCCTCCGGCCCCACGGCCAGCGCCACGCGGATATTCGCTTCCGGCTCCGTCACGCGCCAGCGCACCGGAATGGGCTCGCCCGCGTGGATGCGCAGCTCATGCGGCCCGATGCGCAGCGGCTCGCCTTGCAGCAGCACCACGCTGCCATCGGCGGCGGTGCTGGCCTCGCACAGCTTCGCGCCGTCGCGCCACAGTTCCACCCGGACGCCTTCGGCCGCCGCGCCATTCCGTTCCACCACCACGGCGAGGCGGCCCGTGGTTTCCGGCACGCCGGGGCCGCTCACCCGCGCCACCAGGCGCAGGCGGGTGATGAGGAACACCTCGGCCAGGGCGGCTGCGCGTTCCGCGGCCTCGTCCTGGTCCAGGCGGCGTTCCAACTGGGCCAGCACGGAGCTGGGCGTGTGCCGGCGCGCGCAGATGATGAAGGGGAATGCGTGCCGCGCCTCATAAGCCGCCGACAGCGTGGCGAAGCGCGCGGCAGCGTCCCCCAGCCCTGCCAGCCCAAGCGCCGCCTGTTCCGCGGCGGAGTCCGCCGTGAGGGTTGTTGCCACGGCGGCGGCCGACAGCGGCGGGTGTCCGCGCAGGAATTGCCGCTGCGTGACGGCGTCGGCGGTGCGCACCACATCCATCAATGCTGCGTGCAGCGCTTCCACCGATGCGAAGGGCCGTGCCGGGGCGGCGGCCAATGGCACCCAGGGGGCATGCTCGAACACGCCATCGAGCGCCGCGGCGAAATCGGACGGAGGCGCGGCGTTGAGGGCGGCGAGGGATGTCATGGGAGATCCTTGGTCCGGCACGGGCGCGGCGGGTTCGCGTGCCAGGAAGGCGCGCGCGGGCGGTGGCGTGTGAGTATGGACGGCTTTCCAGGGAGAGGGTGCGACGAATTCTCTGGCCCGTCACGTCAGACAGTGTTGGCCCCGCGCTCCTGCAGCAACGCGCGCAACCCTTCCTCGAGCGATACTGCCGGCTCCCAGCCTGGCGGCACAGGCGTATCGGCATACAGCGCGAAGCGTTCGCGCGGGCGGTAGGGATACACGCCGGGGCGGATGAAGCCGTCATTCTCGATGCCGGCGAGTCGCAGCATCGTCTCCAGCACCCGCAGCACGGTGATCGGCTGGCCGGAGCGGATGGCGAAGATGCGCAGCCCCGCCGGTGCCTCCCTGTCCAACGCAGCCAGCGTCGCCTCCACCGCGCCCAGCACATCCCGGATATGGACGAGTTCGATCACCTGCCCGCCGGCAGACATCGGCAGGTCGCTGTGCCGGGCAATCGCGTCGGCTATCAGGTTCACCACCTTGCCGCGCGTATCGCCGGGGCCATAGGTGTCGAACAGCCGAAGCGAGGCGCAGCGCAGGCCGGCCAGGGCGAAATGCGCCAGCATCGCCTCCGCCGCCGTCTTGGAGGCGGCATAGGCATTGAGCGGCTCGTGCGCGCCGCCTTCGCCGATCTGCCACGAGGAGCCGAAAACCAGCAGCCTGGCGTCGGGCGCGTGTTCACGCAGGCGCGAGGCGACCGCAGCCGGCATCAAGACGTTGGAGAATGTCAGCTCGGCCAGGCTGACGGGGTCATCGCGCCCGGTCTGCGATCCGCCGGCGATCAGGACGGAACGCGGCGTCGTTGACCGAAGCAGACCGGTCAGCGCCTCCAGGAATGCCTCATGCTGCGCCGGCCGGTAGCTGAGCGGATGGACCGCTTCGCCCTTGGCCCGGAAATGCGCCGCGAGATGGGAGCCGAGGAACCCGCCGGCGCCGATGAGGACCATGCTCATGGCAGGTCGATGGCCCGGTCGGGCGTGAGGTCCGGCCAGGCCCGATCCTTGTCCGAGACCTCCTGCGGCGGGAACGGCCACTGGATGCCCACCATGGGATCGTCGAACCGCACGCCCCCTTCGGTGCCGGGGGCATAGAAGGCGGTGGACAGGTACATCACCTCGGCATCGTCGGTCAGCGAGAGGAAGCCGTGCGCGAACCCGCGCGGCGTGTACATCATCGTGCGATTCCGGTCGTCGAGCCGTGTGCCGAACCATTGGGCGAAGGTCGGCGATCCGCGCCGGACATCGACGGCCACGTTGAACACGGCACCGTGAATTACGCGCATCAGCTTCACTTCTGCGTGTGGCGGCATCTGGTAATGCAGGCCGCGCAACGTCCCTTTGTGGCGGCTGGCGGAGTTGTTGATCTGGACGAAGCGGCTCTCCAGCCCGGCCTGGGCGAACTCGGTCTCGCAGAACATCCGGGCCAGGAAACCGCGGCTGTCCTCCCGCCGCTCGAGTTCGACGAGATGTACTCCGCCAAGCGATGTCGTAAGGAACTTCATGCGGTAGGCTCCAGGCTGTCGCCACCTCCCCAAGCCGGATGCCAACCGATCGAAACCGCCTAGGCGCCGCGCCCCCTTGGCCCTGCCCAGCCCGAACCGGGGTGATGTTGGCCAAGACTACCCCGCTTGTGCCACCCGCTCAACGTTGCCAGACCGCAGCCGCCTGGTGGACAAGGCATGAGCGCAGATGGAATAATGATGCCGGTCAGTCGGGGTTGCGACATCCGTTCGTCGTGGAGCGGAGGGCGATGCCGCAGGCCCGGAGGCGACGAATTCGTCGGCTTGGCCATGGACAGCCGGTATCCCTTCGGCATTCGGTTCGCCCAGGGGTGCCGTCCACTGCTCTAGCGACAGGAGCGTCCGTCCTTTGACTTCCGGATCCAGATTGCCGTCCCGGGACGGGCAGGCAAACGATGATGCCCGCTTGCCTGCCCCCTTGCCGCGGGCAACCTGGGTGCCAACGGATCTGGCGGGCGTGCTTCGCCTGGCGCGGCGCTACTGGCGCCTGTCGGCGCTGTGTGCCGTGGCTGGCATGCTGGCCATGCTGGCCATCCAGGTGGCGCAGGGGCCGAGCTACACCGTCGGCGCGAAGATCCTTGTCCGCCAGGGACCGGAGACCGCCACGCCCCCGCTGCTGGTGGCGCGCGAGCGGGTGCAGGGCGGGGGCATGCAGCGCCCCGAGGATGCGGCAAGCGCGGTCGAGCTGCTGTCCAACCCACGGCTGATTCGCGAAACGGTGGACAGCCTGGGCGACGGCTTCTTTGCCGACCGCCCGCCCGAGACGACCCTGCAGCACATCAAGCACGCCGTGAAATCCGCGCTCGGCTGGGTGCGCGACATGGTGCGCGAGGCGACCGTGATGACGGGGCTGCGCCCGCCCACCACGCGGATCGACCGCCTCGTGCTGGCGATCGGCCAGGGTCTGCGCGTCGAGCCGGTTCGGCGCACCGATGTGATCGACGTCGTTCTGTTCTTCCCGGAGCCGCGCGCGGGCGAAGCCATCCTGGCGCGCTACATCGAACTCGCCCTGGCCAGCCATGTGCAGGCGCACAGGATGCCCGGCGGCAAGGAGTTCTTCGAGGCCGGCTTGGCGGAGAACCGCGAGGAGCTGCGGCGGGTGGAGCAGCGTCTGCAGGCCGCCCGCACCCAGGGAAATCCGGTCTGGTCGGTTCCGGAGCAACGCTCCCTGCTGCTGCGCGTCCAGTCGGACCTCGCCGTGCAATACCGCCAGGCCCAGTCGACGGCGGCGGAAAGTGCCGCCGAGGTGGCCCGGGCGGAAGCGGCGCTGTCGACCCAGCCGGCGACCATCACGCTGTCCAGCGTGCGCGCACGCAATCGTGCGATCGATGATCTGCGCGCCCGCCTCATCCAGCTTCGCATCGACCAGGTGAGCCAGCGCGCCCGCTTCGGCGATGCGAGCCCCGAGCTTGCCGAGCTCGGCCGGCAGATCGAAACACTGTCCGCCTCCCTGGCCGAGGAACCCGAGTACCGCGTGACCGAGATCACCGAAGGCGCGAACCTGGTGCAACAAGGGCTGGTCCGCGACCTGGAAGCCAAGCGGGTGCAGTACGAGGGCCAGCGCGTGCGGGTGGAGCGCATGGGCGCCGAAATGGGCATGCTGGCGCGTGATCTGGAGCAGTTGGGCGCCGCGGCAATCGAAATCGGCCATCTGGAACGGGAGGAAGCGCGGCTGCGGCGCGCCGTGGAACTCCATGAGCGCGGCTTGGCCGACGCGAGCCTCGCCGAGGCGATGGAGACGGTGAAGCTTTCGGGGCTGCGCGTGGTGATGCCGCCCACGAGCGAGATCATCCCCTCCCAGCCCTCGATCCGCCGCGGCGTGGTTCTGGGGCTGGCCGCCGGCGTGATGCTCTCGCTGGTCGCAGTCTTCCTGCTGGAGCAGCGCCGCCAGCGCGCCATGGATGCAGACGGCGATGGCCAGGGCGTGGCGCTGGCACCGCACTCCAAGGTAAACGCCTGATCGCTTTGTCAACGGAGCCCAGAATGGACAGCCCCGAGCCGATGGATGTGCGCGACATCCCCGTGGTGATCCTGTGTGGAGGCGAAGGAACGCGCTTCCAGGAGGAAGGCCAGTTCCGGCCCAAGCCTCTGGCGGAGATCGGCGGATGGCCGATCCTGTGCCACATCATGGAGATCTACGCCCGGCATGGGTTCCGCCGGTTCATCCTGTGCCTGGGCTACAAGGGCGAGATGATCCGCGACTTCTTCGTCCATTACGACACGCGGCTGCGCGATTTCACCGTCACGCTGGGCGAGGGGGTGCCGCAGTTCATCGGTGCCGAGCGCGGACGCGGCTGGGAGGTGAGCTGCATCGACACCGGCCGCGCCACGATGACCGGCGCGCGCATCAAGCGCATCCAGCCCCTGGTGAAGACGGATCACTTCCTTGTGACGTATGGCGACGGCGTTGCAGACATCGATATACGTTCATTGTTCGATTTCCATTGTGCTCACGGCGGCATTGGAACCGTGACAGGCGTGGTGCCGCAGTCGCAGTTCGGCCAGATGGTGTTGGAGGGGGATCTGGTGCGCGTATTCGCCGAGAAGCCGAAGCTTCAGAGCGTGATCAATGGCGGGTTCTTCGTGTTCCGCCGCGCCTTCTTCGACTACCTCTCCGAAGATCCCGGCTGCGTGCTGGAGCAGGAACCGCTGCAGCGCCTGGCGGCCGACGCGCAGCTGAAGGTGTTCCGGCACGACGGCTTCTGGCAGTGCATGGACACGTTCAAGGACTATCGCCAGCTCAATGATCTCTGGGCGTCCGGCCAGGCACGCTGGATGCAGCCGGGCACCCGCGACACGGGGGATGCCCCGTGACATCGCGTGCCGTGACGACCACCCCTGACCAGGTGGCAGCGACATGAGCGGGGCTGGCAGCGCAGGACTGTTCGGCGGCGTCTATGCCCAGCGCCGGGTGTTGGTGACCGGCCACACCGGCTTCAAGGGATCCTGGCTGGCGCTGTGGCTGACCCAGCTGGGTGCCGAGGTGGTGGGTGTCGCCCTCGATCCGCCGACCCAACCCAGCCATTTCGAGGCATGCGGCGCGGCCTCGGGGATTACCGACCTCCGGCAGGACGTGCGCGAGTTCCAGGCGCTGCGCGATGCGATGCAGGCGCACCGGCCGGAGATCGTATTCCACCTCGCCGCCCAATCGCTGGTGGGCGCCGGCTATGCGGACCCGCGCGGCACGTTCGAAGTGAACGTGATGGGAACGGTGAACGTGCTGGAGGCCGCGCGCCTCTGTCCGTCGGTGCAAACCGTCGTGGTGGTCACAAGCGACAAGACCTACCGCAACCTCGGCTGGGAATGGAGCTACCGCGAGGCCGATGCGTTGGGCGGCCACGAGCCCTATGGCGGCAGCAAGGCCTGCGCCGAGCTGGTCGCGGAGGTTTACGGACACAAGGGCTTTCAGGCCCACGCCGCGGCACCGCGCGCGTTCGCGGTCGCCACCACGCGGGCCGGCAACGTGATCGGCGGCGGGGACTGGTCGGCCGCGCGCCTGGTGCCGGATTTCGTCCGGGCGGCGATGACCGGCGGCGAACTCGTGTTGCGGAACCCGCATGCGACGCGGCCGTGGCAGCATGTGCTGGATTGCCTGTCCGGCTACCTGCAACTCGCGGCCCGGCTGCACGCAGCCCCCGAAGACTACGCGGGGGCCTGGAACTTTGGCCCGGCCGACTCCGACGCCATGGCTGTGGAGGGTGTTGTCCGCGGTCTGATGGAACAGTGGCCCCAGGCCCGCACGCGCGTGGTGATGTCGCCCGATCCGGCCGGGCGGGAGGCCCAGGCGCTGCGGGTGGATTCGAGCCGGGCGATCCATCGGCTGGGATGGCGGCCGTGCTGGAAGCTCGATGAGGCGCTCCGTGCCACCGCCGAATGGTACCGCGGCGCCGCCGAGGAACACGGCCAGGGCCCGGGAGCGATGCGGGGCACGACGCTGGCGCAGATTTCGGCATACGTGGCAGCCGCGCGTGGCGCAGGGATCGGGTGGGCGGCATGAGCACCGAGGATGGGCGCACGCGCCCGGTGGCAACGGTCGCGATCCCGACCTTCAACGGCGAGGCATGGCTTGCCGAGGCGATCGAGAGCGTGCTGGCACAGAGCCTGACGGATTTCGAACTGCTGGTGCTGGACAACGCCTCCACCGACAACACACCGGACGTGGTGGCGCGCTACGCGAGCGACCCGCGCGTGGTGTATCTGCGCAACGAGCGCAATATCGGTTTCGCCGCCAATGTTCACCTCGCCTGCCGCGAGGCGCGCGGCCAGGCGATCATGGTGGTTGGCTCCGACGATCGGCTGCACCCGGGCTTCCTCAAGGCCGGCATGGCATTCCTGGACAGCCACCCGGAAGCCTCCATGGTGCACGGGCCGGCGTACTGGATCGACGATGACGGCCGACGTTTCGGTGGCACCGGCCATGTGTGGCCGCCGATCACGCCGGGCCCGCAGGCGATGGTGCAGACCTTCGAGGCCGGCTTCTGCCTGACGACAATGCTGATGCGAACGGCAGCGATCCGCGACAGCGGGCCATTCGACGAAAGCTGGCAGGAAATCGTGGATTTGTGGCTGTTCCTGCGCCTGTGCCAGATGGGCAGCATCGGCTACCTCGACGAGGTGCTGTGCGACTACCGGGTGCATGCGGATGCGATGTCCATGCCGATGTACAGCACCAACCTCATGTTCCGGCGCCAGATGACAGCCGCGCGCGAATGCTTCGCCTGGCCGCAGGCGGTGGCAGCCGGGGTGGCGGGCGATCGGGCACGCGCCGAGCGCGCGGCGGCCCGGACCGCGCTTCGGGTGCTGCACATGAGCCGCCCCGAAGGGATCGGCCGCACGCTGGCGAATTTTGCCGAGGTGCTGCGCGCGGTACCGCAGGCGGCGCTGTGGCCGCGCAGCTGGGCACTGTTCGGGCTGGCGCTGCTGCCGTTCGGCCTCACCAGCGCGCTCCGCCGCGGGCTGCGCCGGCGCGCCATGGCCCGGATGCAGCCTGCCGCCGCCGCCCACCCGGCCGCATGACCAGCCCGCGCGGCCTGGCGTTCGACGCGATCTTGATGACCGTCGGCCGCATCGCCTTCGTCGGGCTGTGGTTCATCGGCGTGGCGCTGGTCTATCGCGGCCTGGGGAGCGGCCCCGGCGGGGTGGCGCAGGCCGGG
>CAMDAM010000247.1 GCA_945888575.1 Asaia bogorensis
GGCGGACTTCACGATCTTGAGGGCGGTCATCATGTCGAACTCTCCCGATTATGGACTGTTTCAGAGCCGGTCGGGGGCCCTCCGTTTCCGGGAGGCGACCTTGTCTCGGCACGGGGAGATTGCCTCTCAGCCCATTACATCGAGCTTACAGGAACGCCATTTTTCGCCATCGTCTCCGTCGCGCGATCAAAGACCCGCGGATTGCGTCGCCCCACCCGCCCCAGGCGCACCGCGTGAGACAACCCGGTCCACCAGCCGCGCCCAGTTCCCCGCGGCGTGCAGATGGGCATAGATCGGCCCCAGCCAGCCGCGCCGCCGCCAGTCCAGAAAGGTCTCGTCCGCCACCTGGTCCAGTCGCTCCGGCTTCACCAGCTGGAACCCGCGCACCTTGCGCGACCCGCCGCTGTTGAAGTTCACCGTCGCCTCCTCCTCCTGCAGCAGCCCGGCCTCCGCCAGCCCACGCCCGAAAGCCGCCGCCGCCGCCAGATTGTCCCGCACCGCGGCACAGAACCGCACCGCCTCGTTCAGGAACGCCGTCGGCTTGCCATCCTCGAACAGGGGCTCACCCCTCTCCATCCCCAGGCTGGCCGCCCCTTCCTCCATGGCCACGAAGGTTTCCTTCCGCGTCTGGTCCTCCACGAACACGAACGGAAAGGCCCGCACATAGGCCGGCACATAGGTACCGGGGGCCCAGGCGCCATCCGGCCCCATGAACAGGTTGCCACCCTCATCCAGCCCCACCAGCGCCACCGGCGACGGCACCGGCCCGCTGGCGAACACCACGGGATAGTGCCGTGCCGCCAGCGCCAGTTCGCCCAGCCCCAGCGGGATTGAGGTCGCACCCGCGGTGAAGCCGAACCCGGCCGCGCGGTCCATCCGCAGGGAACCATGGGCGGCAGGGTTCAACCCCACCAGCTTGGTGTAGAACAGCGGCAGCGCCGGCGTGTCGGACATCATTTGCTCCTTGCTTCAGCCACGCCCGCCGGCATAGGCGGCAATCCTGTCCCGCAGGCCAGGCACGGCAGCGGACCGCACCAGCGCCGCCAGGTCCGCATCCCGCGTCTCCGCCCGCGCCGCGCCAGCCAGCGCCAGCGCCGTCGCCCGGTCCACGCGCGAGACCTCGGCAGCGATCGAAGCCACCTCCGCGTCCCAGCCTTCCTGCGCCACCAGCGACGTCGCCAATCCGCAGGAAGCCGCCGCTTCCGCATCCAGCCCCTGCCCGCGCGAGGTCAGCGCCAGCGCCCGCGCCTCGCCCACGATCGATGCCAACCGCCGCGTGCCCAGCACCAGCCCGAACCGCGCCCCGGGAAACGCGAACCGCGCGCCGGGATCGGCAATCCGCCAAGTGGCCGCGGCGAACAGGTCCGCCCCGGCCCCGAACATCCGCCCATGCCCCAGCGCCACCACCGGCACCGGCGCATGCCGCACCGCCTGCAGCAGCAGCTCGATCGCCACGAAGCGTGCGAGCAGGGAGGCATCCGTCTCCGCCTCGATCCCGCCCACGTCGAAGCCGGTGCACAGTGCCTTGCCCGCGCCCCGCAGCACCAGCAGCCGCACCGAGGGATCATCCGCCAGCGCCACCGCCGCACGCAGATCGGCCACCAGGGCGGCATCGAGCGCGTTGCCGCGATCGACCCGGTTCAGCGTGACGGTCAGCACGCCTCCTTCAAGCGCGGTCGCAACAAGGCTCATGCCGATGCCGGCGGCATGGACCACAAATTCGGCACCACGTCCGACGTGTAGCCGGAGACGAAGGTCTTGGGCGCACCCGTCGCCACGTCGAACACGTGGCGGTGCACCATGCCGATATTGGCGCCATAGACATGGATGCTGATCGAAGGCGCATCCGGTACCGCGTTGGACACCACATGGATGTCCCCGATGCTCGGCGAGACCTTGCCTATCATCCCGGGCCGCAGCGTGGCGCTGCCGCCGGGCACCAGCCTTCCGTCAGCCGCGCGGTCGAAATGCGTCTCCGTTTCTGCGCCGCGCAGCATGCCGATCAGGCCCCACACCATGTGGTCGTGCACCGGCGTCTTCTGACCGGGGCCCCAGACGAAGCTGACCACCGAGAACCGTTCCAGCGGGTCGCAATGCAGCAGGTACTGGGTGTAGCGCTCCGGGTTCGGCTCCGCGAAGGCGTCCGGCAGCCAGTCGTCGTGCGCCACCAAGCCGGCCAGGAGCAGTTCGCCATTGGCCAGCATCGCCGGCTCGTTGCCGTGATGCGCATCGGCCAGCCGGGTGAAGTCCTGGATGAACGTCTTGAGTCGCTGGGTCGTCAAACCACGCCTCCGTCACGAAGGGCCGCGATCTCCGCCGGCCCGAAACCCACCTCTGCCAGGATGGCATCGGTATCCGCCCCCAAGAGCGGGGCCAGCTTGTCGAGCCTGGGCGTGCCATGCGCAAGGGTCACGCCGCTGCCGGCGAAGCGCAGCTTGCCCCAGGGGCTGTCCACCTCCTGGATCAGCCCGCGCGCCTTCACCTGGCGGTGCTCGATCACCTCCTCGATCCGCCAGATCGCGGCACTCGGCGCGCCGGCGGCATTCAGCCGCTCCTCCCACTCCGTGGGGGTGGCGGCAGCGAGCTTCTCCTCGATCAGGGCACGCAGGGCGGGCTCGTTTTCCACGCGCAGGAACCAGTCGGCGAAGCGCGGGTCGCTGGAGGCATGCTCCAGCCCCAGCGCCTTCATCAGCGCGTCGTATTGCTTGTCGTTGTTCACCGCCAACAGCAGCCAGCCATCCTTGGCGCGGAACAGGTTGGCGGTGGGCTTGCGGCTGACGGCCTGGTTGCCGGATTGCTTCTGCTTGTGCCCCGCCACCGTCCAGTCCGCGATCGGGCCGGCGAGGAAGGCGAGAGTGGCATCCAGCATGGAGATGTCGACGAACTGGCCGATCCCCGTATGGGTACGCTGGAACAGCGCGCTGGCCACGCCGAAGGCCATGGTCATGCCCGTGAGCGTGTCGCACACCGCGAAACCCGCCCGCACCGGCCCGGTCTCCTCATGCCCGGTGATGGACATGATGCCCGACATCGCCTGGATCTTGCCGTCATAGCCCGCTTCCGGGCTGTCGGGCCCGGTATGACCGAAGCCGGAGACGGCGGCGTAGATCAGCTTGGGGTTGATCGCCTTCAGCGCCTCATAGCCCAGGCCCAGCCGGTCCATCACGCCGGGGCGGAAATTCTCCATCACCACATCCGCCTCGGCGGCCAGGCGGCGGATGATCTCCTTGGCTTCGGGCTTCTGCAGGTCGAGCGTGAGGCTGCGCTTGTTGCCGTTGATCGCCATCCAGCCGGAGGCCATGCCGCGCTCGGCCCATTCGCGCGAGAGCGGCGTGCGGCGGGCATCCTCGCCTTCCCGGCGCTCCACCTTGATGACCTCGGCGCCCATGAGCGCGAGCTGGAAGCTAGCGTAGGGGCCAGCAAGGACCTGGGTGAAATCCAGGATCCGCACCCCTTCGAACGGACGGGCGGCCATCTCAGGCGCTCACCCGATTGACGCGCGCAAGTTCCTTCTGGCGGTCGAAATCCGCGCGGCGGCGGGCCAGTTCCTCGGGGCTCATGGTGGCAATGTTGTTATAGTCCAGCTTCCACATCCCGTCGGCATTCCAGCGCAGCGGCGACTTCATCGTGGTTTGCGGGCCCGGGGCGGATTCCAGCAGGCGCAGGGCCAGTTCCAGCGTCTGGTCCTGGGATGCCACATCGTGCGGCTTGCCAGCGCTGTTGCCCAGCGGGAAATCGCTGAACAGAAAGCGCGGGGCGCCCGCGAATTCCACGATGTCCTTGGCGCAGCCCATCACCACGGTGGGGATGCCGGCTTCCTCCAGCGCGCGGGCGGTGAGCGTGCTGGTCTGGTGGCAGACGGGGCAGTTGGGCACCACCACCACGGCATCCACCTGGTCGGCGAGCGCCCGGCGGACGATTTCCGGCGCGTCGGTGTCGATGGTCACGCGGTGGCTGCGGTTGGTGGGTGCGCCCCAGAAGCGCGGTGCCACCTGGCCGATGCGGCCCGCGGCGGCGGCGCGGCGCAGGGCCGGCAGCGGGAACCACGTGCCGGGATCGGTGGCAGTGGTGTGCTTGCGGTCGTAGCCGATATGGCTGATGCGCAGGTCGTGATCGACCGCGGTGTCGCCATCGTACACCTGGTAGAACTTGGCGCTGCCGTTGTAGGCGGCACCCGGCCCCTGGTCGCCCTTGTCCGGCTGGTAGGGGGCTGCGGTGGTGACAATGGCGATGCGGGCCTGCGCGAGCGGCTTGGCCAGCCGGGTGAACGGCGCATCGTTGTAGTGCGCCCAGCGGTACGGCGTGGTGTAGCCGATGGCGATGTAGTAATCGCGGGTGCGTTGCATGTACGGGATCGGCTGGTCGTGGTCGGGCACGAAGCCGAGCGCGTCGCTGACTGGTGAATCCATGGGCGTTCTCCCGCAGTGGGCGTTGTTGCGCGGATGCTAGGCGCAGGCTGGCGCCATGTCACCCATGCACCAAATGTTTGACTTCCCGGCCGTTCTCTGGCCATGCGTCGTGAAACACCAGCCGCCCTTATCGGCGGCGCCGATATGGGAGATACGCGATGAACCTCACCAAGCGTGCCCTGCTGCAGACCTCGCTGGCCGTAGCAGCCGGCGCCGGCCTCGGCCGCAGCGCGTCCGCGCAGGCGATAGAGCAGCTGCAGCTTTTCGTGCCCGCGGCCCCCGGCGGCGGCTGGGACCAGACCGCGCGCACCCTGGACGCGGTGCTGCGCGCCAACAACCAGATCAAGACCGCACAGGTGACCAACGTGCCAGGCGCCGGCGGCGTGGTGGGGCTGCCGCAATTCCTGAACCAGTGGCGCGGCCGGCAGAACGCGCTGATGGTGGGCGGCATGGTGATGGTGGGCGCCATCATCGCCAACAAGGCGCCGGTGAAGCTGACCAACACGCAGCCGATCGCGCGGCTGACCGGCGAGTTCGAGGTGCTGGTGGTGCCGCCCAACAGCCCGTTCAAGACAGCGGGCGACTTCGTGGCAGCGCTGAAGGCTGACCCGGCCAAGGTGCCGGTGGCTGGCGGGTCCGCAGGCGGCACGGACCACATCATGCTGGGCATGATCGGCAAGGCGGCCGGCGTTGCGGCGAACCGGCTGAGCTATGTGGCCTTTGCCGGCGGCGGGCCGGCCCAGGCGGCGCTGCTGGGCGGGCATGTGGCGGCCGGCATTTCCGGCTGGGGCGAGTTCAGCGAACAGGTGAAGGCCGGCAAGCTGCGGGCGCTGGCGATCTCCGCCGATGCGCGCCAGCCGGGCATTGATATCCCGACGCTGAAGGAACAGGGCATCGACGTGGAGCTGTTCAACTGGCGCGGCGTGTTCGCCCCCCCCGGCGTGAACGCGGCCGGGCGCGATGCGATGGTGAAACTGATGGAGGCGATGACCAAGTCTGCCGCCTGGCAGGAGGAGTGCAAGAAGCGCGACTGGACCTCCATCCCGCTGTTCGGCGACGCCTATGCCAAATACGTGGAGAACGAGACCACGCGCATCGAGGCGATCCTGAAGGACCTGGGCCTGGCAACCTGAAGAACCGGGGCTTGACGTGACCCAGCCGCACGCCCCGGCCAGCCCCGCCTGGCCCGAGACGCTGATCGGGCTTGGCCTGTTGGCCGTGGCAGGGCTGGTGTGGTGGCAGACCGGAGAGATCCGTACCTCGCCGATGTACGCCAAGGTGGGGCCGCGGATCTTCCCCTATCTCACCGCCATCGGCCTCGGCGCCATGGCGGTGGCGATGGTGGTGGCCGGATTGCGCGGCGGCTGGCAGCCGGAGGAGGAGCGCGAGGTTCCGACCGACTGGCGCGCCGTGTTCTTCGTGGGCGCCGGGCTGCTGGCCAATGTGCTGCTGATCGTGCCGACGGGGTTCACGCTCGCCTCCGTGGTGATGTTTGTGCTGGTGGCGCATGGCTTCGGCAGCCGGCAGCCGCTGCGTGACGCGGCGATCGCGCTGGTGTTCGCGCTGGCGGCGTATTTCGGCTTTGCCAAGGCGCTGGGCGTGAACATCGGCGCCGGTGTGATCGAAAACCTGCTGGGGGGCTGAGGCGATGGAAACCCTTGCCGCCCTTGGCAACGGCTTTGCCGTGGCCCTCTCGCCGGAAAATTTGCTGTGGTGCCTGCTGGGCACCACGCTGGGCACTGCCATCGGCGTACTGCCGGGGCTCGGCCCGGCGCTGACCATCGCGCTGCTGCTGCCGATCACCTTCCAGGTGCCGCCCACCGCGGCCTTCATCCTGTTCGCCGGCATCTACTACGGCGCGATGTATGGCGGCTCCACCACCTCCATCCTGCTGAACACGCCGGGCGAGAGTGCGACCATCGTCACCGCGCTGGAGGGCAACAAGATGGCCCGCTCCGGCCGGGCGGGGGCGGCGCTGGCCACGGCGGCAATCGGCAGCTTCGTGGCCGGCACGGTGGGCACGCTGGGCATCACCTTCCTGGCCCCCGTCGTGGTGGATTTCGCGCTGAAGTTCGGGCCGGCGGAGTATTTTTCCCTGATGGTGCTGGCGTTCGTGACGGTCTCGGCCGTGCTGGGGTCTTCCGCGGTACGGGGACTCGCCGCGCTGTTCTTTGGCATCTGGCTCGGCCTGATCGGCATCGACCTCCAGACCGGGCAGGCGCGCTTCACCTTCGGGCTCGATGAGCTGCTGGACGGGGTCAACGTGATCGTGGTGGCCGTCGGCCTGTTCGCGGTGGGCGAGACGCTCTACGTGGCGGCGCGGCGCTACACCGGGAACGACGAGATCGTGCCGCTGCGCGGCTCGCTCTACATGACGAAGGAGGAGTGGAAACGCTCCTGGAAGCCGTGGCTGCGCGGGGCGGCGATCGGGTTTCCGATCGGGGCGATGCCGGCCGGTGGGTCGGAGGTGCCGACCTTCCTGAGCTACTACACGGAGAAGAAGCTTTCGAAGCACCCGGAGGAGTTCGGCACGGTAGGCGCCATCGAGGGCGTGGCGGGGCCGGAGGCGGCCAACAACGCCTCGGCCGCGGGGGTGCTGGTGCCGATGTTGACGCTGGGGCTGCCGACCGGGGCGACGGCAGCGATCATGCTCTCCGCCTTCCAGAGCTACGGAATCAACCCCGGCCCGCTGCTGTTCCAGAGCCAGCCAGCGCTGGTGTGGGGGCTGATCGCCAGCCTGTACATCGCCAACATCATGCTGCTGGTGCTGAACCTGCCGCTGGTGGGGCTGTGGGTGAAGATCCTGCGGATCCCGGCCCCGCTGCTCTACGCGGGGATCCTGGTGTTCGCGACGATCGGGACCTACGGCATCTCGAACTCGCCGGTGGACCTGGTGCTGCTGTACGCGATCGGGATCGTGGGCTTCCTGATGCGGCGCTACGACTTTCCCACCGCGCCGGTGGTGATCGGCATGATCCTGGGGCCGCTGGCGGAACAGGAGTTCCGGCGGGCGATGACCATCTCAAACGGCGACTGGAGCGTGCTGGTGACGCAGCCGCTGTCGGCGACGCTGCTGGCGCTGGCGGCGGTGGCGATGGTGGGGCCGATGGTTTGGCGTGTGATGAGCAAGTAAGCGCCTTCTTTTTCTGTAGAAAAAGAAGCAAAAGGACGGCAGTTTCCAACTCCGGGTGCAACGCCTTTGATGTTTGCGTTGTACTGGAGGTTGGGATGGTCGGGCATCACGAGTTGAACCTTTCCGAGCGGGTCTCGATCCAGCTTTGGCGCG
>CAMDAM010000248.1 GCA_945888575.1 Asaia bogorensis
CCGATCAGGAAGCCCGGGCAATCCATCAGGTACACCACCGGCAGGTGGAACGTCTCCGCCAGGTCCACGAAGCGCACCACCTTCTGGCAGGCATCCGCCGTCCAGGCGCCGGCATAGTGGTAGGGGTCGCTGGCCATCACCGCCACCGGATGCCCACCCAGCCGCGCCAGGCCGGTGATCACGGAGCGGCCGAAATGCCGGCCCATCTCGAAGAAGCTGCCCTGGTCCACCACCGTGTCGATGATGGTGCGCATCTTGTACACTTTGCGCCGGTCGCGCGGGATCACGCTCATCAGCTTCTCGTCGCGCCGGTCCACCGGGTCGGCACACGGCTCCACCGGCGGCACGCCATGCACGCTGGAGGGCAGGTAGGACAGGAAGCGGCGCACGCGCTCGAACGCTTCCTCCTCCGTGTCGACCGCGTCGTCCACGCCGCCAGCCCGGGTCTGGATTTCCCAGCCGCCCAGCTCGCGCTTGGTGACGTTGTGGCCCAGCGCGTTCACCACCGGCGGCCCGGCGACGAACATCGCCGAGGTTTCCTTGGTCATGATCGAATAATGCGTCGCCGCCAGCCGCGCCGCCCCCAGCCCGGCCACGGAGCCCAGGCCCAGCCCCACCACCGGCACCTGGCTCATGTTGTCGGTCGCCAGGAAGAACCCTTCGCCCCCGCCCACGCCGCCCGGCAGGTTCGCCCGCCCCGTGGTCTCGATCGTCTTCACGCTACCGCCGCCGCCGGAGCCCTCGATGATGCGGATGATCGGCAGCCGGAACTCGGCGGCCATGCGCTCCGCCATGATCGGCTTGGCCTTGATCGTGGCATCCGCCGAGCCGCCGCGGACAGTGAAGTCGTCCCCCACCACCACCACCGGTCGGCCATCCACCTTGCCGCGCCCGAACACGCAGTTGGACGGCACCAGCTCCAGCAGGTTGCCCTCGGCATCGTACTGCGCCTTGCCGGCGATCGCGCCGACCTCGTGGAAGCTGCCGGTATCCAGCACGCCGTCGATCCGCTCGCGCACCGTCAGCCGCCCGCCATCGTGCTGGCGCTTTACCTTGTCCGCCCCGCCCATCTGGCGGGCCATCTCTTCGCGACGGCGCAGTTCATCCAGTTCCGGCTGCCAGGTCATGTTCGTTTCCTCCGCGTTCCCGGCATCATGCGCCGGACGTTCGCGCGCGCAACCCTCGCCGATTGCCGCGGCGCGCAATGCCGCTAAGCTCCGCGCCGGGAGGAGCCTGCGCATGAACAAATGGGTCCGGCTGGCACATGGCGGCGGCGGCGCCTTCGGCACGCTGAACGACGACGGCTCCGTGGCGCTGCACCGCGGCGACATGTTCGACGCCCCGATCCCCACCGGGGAGACCGTGCCAGCCGCCGCTGTGGTGCTGCGCGCGCCCGTGCGCCCCGGCAAGTTCATCGGCCTGTGGAACAATTTTCACGAACTTGCCACCAAGCAGGGCAACACGATCCCGACCGACCCGCTCTACTTCCTCAAATCCCCCGGCAGCATCGTCGGCCCCGAGGCGCCCATCCTGCCGCCGCCCAGCTACACCGGCCGCGTGATCTACGAAGGCGAACTCGGCATCGTCATCGGCCGCCGCACCACCCATGCAGACGAGACCGAGGCCGCGGGCAACATCTTCGGCTACACCTGCATCAACGATGTCACCGCCGTCGAGTTCTTCAACCTCGACCCCGCGTTCCCGCAATGGGCGCGCGCCAAATCCCCCGACAGCTTCGGCCCCACCGGCCCCTGCATCGTGCCCACGATCCCCGCCGAGGCCCGCGTGCGCGTGCTGCTCAACGGTCGCGAGCGCCAGAACTACCCGATCGCGGACATGATCCTGCCGCCTGCCCGCATCGTGGCCCTGCTCTCGCGCGAAATGACGCTGGAACCCGGCGACCTCATCGCCTGCGGAACCTCCGTCGGCCCCTTGCCGATGCGCCCGGGCATGACGGTTGAAGTCGTCATCGACGGCATCGGCACCCTGCGCAACATCTTCAGCCCCACGGAGGCCCCCGCATGAGCGAGCCCATCTTCGCCGGCCTCAAGGTGATCGACTGCGCCAGCTTCATCGCCGGCCCGGCCGCAGCCACCATCCTGGCCGACCACGGCGCCGAGGTGATCAAGATCGAACCGCCCGGCGCCGGCGACGCCTATCGCTCCCTGTTCACCCGCCCGGGCGCCCCCAACCCGGGCGTGGACTACGCCTGGCTCGCCGTCTCCCGCAACAAGCGCGGCCTAGCGCTCGACCTCAAGGCCCCCGAAGGCCGCGCCATCCTGGAACGCCTCGTCTCCCAGGCCGACATCTTCGTCACCAATTTTCCTCTACCTGTCCGCGAGCGGCTGCGCACCCGCTACGCCGATTTCGCCGAAAAATACCCCCGCCTGATCTACGCCTCCCTCACCGCTTACGGCGAGGCCGGTCCCGAAGGCGACAAGACCGGCTTCGACACCACCGCCTACTGGGCCCGCTCCGGCCTGATGGACGAGGTCCGTGCCGACCACAGCGCCCTTCCCGCCCGCTCCGTGCCAGGGATGGGCGACCACCCCACCGCCTCCGCCCTCTTCGGCGGCATCGCCGCCGCGCTCTACCGCCGTGAGCGCACGGGCCAAGGCGGCGAGGTGCGCGCCAACCTGATGAACGCCGGCATGTGGGCCAACACCTTCCTCATCCAGGCCGCCCTCTGTGGCGCCACCATCCCGCCCCGCCCGAAGCGCGAAGACGCCCCCAACGCACTCGGCAACATGTACCAGGCGGGCGACGGCCGCTGGTTCATCATCGCCGTCATCAGCGAAGACCGCCAATGGGGCCCGCTCGCCACCGCCATGGGCCTCACCCACCTCATCGCCGACCCCCGCTTCGCCACCACCCCCGCCCGCCGCGCCAATGCCCGCGCCCTGATGCTGGAACTGGACGCCGTCTTCGCCACCGCCCCGCTGGCGGATTGGCGCACCAAGCTGGACGCCGCCGGCATCACCTTCGGCCCCATCGGCACCACCTACGAAATCGCCGCGGACGAACAGGCCCTGGCCATCGGCGCCCTGCGCCCGATCGAAGGCACGCCCTACCTCACCGTGGACTCGCCCTTCACCATCGAAGGGGCGCCGAAAATCCCGGCCCACCGCGCGCCTGATATTGGGGAGCACAGCAGTGAGATCCTGCGGGATGCTGGGTACTCGGAAAACGAGATCGCGGCGTTCAGGGCTGCTAAAGTGTTTGAAGGCAAGTAAGGATGTTCTTTTTTGAAAAAAAGAACCAAAAAACTTTCATAAATACGATGTGGATCGACCGAGCCTTTCCGCATCAAACGAACGAAAGTCTTTTTGCTTCTTTTTCTACAGAAAAAGAAGAATCTTGAGGGAACCCCAAAAATGCCAATGCTGAACAACAACGGCGTGAACATCCACTACGAGACCCACGGCTCCGGCCCGCCGCTCCTGCTCAGCCATGGCTTCTCCGCCACCTCCGCCATGTGGCGCGGCCAGATCGAGCCCCTGTCGAAGCACCACACCCTGATCCTGTGGGACATGCGCGGCCACGGGAACTCCGACTACCCCAGCGATCCCGCGCTCTACAGCGAGGAGGCCACCGTCTCCGACATGGCCGCCATCCTCGATGCGGTCGGCGCGAAGCAAGCCATCATCGGCGGCCTCTCGCTCGGCGGCTACATGTCGCTCGCCTTCCACCTGCGCTACCCCGAGCGTTGCCGTGCGCTCCTCATCATCGATACCGGCCCCGGCTTCAAGAAGGACGAAGCCCGCGACGCCTGGAACGCCCGCAGCCATGAAACCGCCGCGCGCTTCGATGCCGAGGGCCTGGCCCCCCTGCTGAAGGGCTCGCCGGAGCGCTCCAAGTCTCGCCACCGCGACGCCACCGGCCTGGCCCACGCCGCCCGCGGCATGCTCACCCAGCGCGATGCCGGCGTGATCAACTCGCTGCCCTCCATCAAGGTGCCGTCGCTGGTGCTGGTCGGCAGCAAGGACACGCCGTTCCTCGCCGCCACCGACTACATGGCGGCCAAGATCGCGGGCAGCACCAAGGTCGTCATCCCCGATGCCGGCCATGCCGCCAACATCGACCAACCCGCCGCCTTCAACGAGGCGACGCTCGCCTTCCTCTCAAAGCTGAACTGAAAGAACACCCCATGGCCACCTACCAGGACATCGCCGCCACCACCGAAGGCCACGTCGGCATCGTGGAAATCCGCAAGCCGCCGCACAATTTCTTCGATGTGTCGCTCATCAACCAGATCGCCGACGCGCTGCAGGCGTTCGATGCCGACAACGAAATCCGCTCCATCCTGTTCTGCGCCGAGGGCAAGGCCTTCTGCGCGGGTGCCGATTTCTCCAACCGGCCCGATACCGGCCTGGTGACGGAGGAAGGCGGGCAGGTGACGAAGCACCTCTACAAGGAAGCCGCGCGAATCTTCCGCAACAAGAAGCCCATCGTCGCCGCCATCCAGGGCCCTGCGATCGGTGGTGGCCTTGGCCTCGCCCTGGTGGCCGATTTCCGCATCGCGGCGCCCGAGGCCCGCTTCAGCGCCAACTTCACCCGCCTGGGCTTCCATCCGGGCTTCGGCCTCACCGCCACCCTGCCGCGCCTTGTCGGCCAGCAGAAGGCGCAGATGATCTTCTACACCGGCCGGCGCTACACCGGGGAGGAAGCTGTCGCCATGGGCCTCGCCGACCAGCTCGCCCCGCTCTCCGAGCTGCGCGCCACGGCCATGGCCCTGGCTGCCGAGATCGCTGTCGCCGCGCCGCTGGCCCTGCAATCCACCCGCGAAACCCTGCGCCGCGGCTTGGCCGACGCCATCGAAACCGCCACCGAGCGCGAACTGGTGGAACAGGAATGGCAGCGCCGTACCGCGGATTTCCGCGAGGGCGTGAAGGCGATGGGCGAACGCCGCACGCCGGATTTCAAGGGAAGGTAAGCGGTTCTTTTTTGAAACAAAGAACCAAAAAACTTTCGAAACTTTGCGCTGGGGGCGATCCCCAGCGCAAAGTTGTGAAGTCCTTTTTGCTTCTTTTTTCTTCAGAAAAAAGAAGACGCTTTCTTACCCTACCTTAAACGCCACGAACTTGTTGCCGTCCAGGTCGCGGAAATACCCGGCGTAGAACGTCTCGCCGCGCAGGCCCACGGCGCCTTCATCCGCCCCGCCCAGCGCCAGCGCCTTGGCGTGCATCGCTTCCACCTGCGCGCGGCTTTCCACCGCCAGGGCCACCATGGTGCCATTGCCGGCGGTGGCGGCGCTGCCGTCATACGGCTTCACCACGGCCACGCGCGGGGTGCCTGGCGCCATGCCCCATGCCTTGAAGCGCTCGTTGTCAGTCAGGCGCTTGGCGCCGATCACGGCGAACAGCGCGTCGTAGAACGCGGCCGCCTTATCCATGTCGTTGGTGCCGACGGTGACGAAACCGATCATGATCTGTGTCCTTGGTTGCGGGCCGGGCAGGGTTGCCGTCGCCGATATGCAACAGGTGGGCCTTCGGGGGTGCTAAGTCACCCGCCGCACGTTGAAGAACGTCACTCCGCCTTTCGGCACGCCCTCCAGCCCCCGGCGATATGCCGTCAGCGGATAGTAGGTGCCAAGCGGGATGTAGGGCACGTCCCGCCACACCAGCATCTGGATCTCGCGCGCGATCGCCTGGCGCGAAGCCAGGTCGGGTGCCTCGAACCAGCGGTCGCGCAGGGCCACAATCTCCGGCACCGGCACCCAGCCGACCCAGCCCGGCGAGATGCCCAAATGAGCCGCGGGGTCGTAGCGGTTATGGCCGTTGAACCAGTTGAACACCACGTTCCACCCGCCCTGGGAGGGTGCCGCCTTGCTTGCCCGGCGCTGGATCTGGGTGCCGTAATCCATCACCTGCAGATCCACGTTGAACCCGATCCGCTTCAGCAGGTCGGCCCCCACCTGGGAGACGGCGAACAGGCTCGGGTAGTCGCCGGCCGCCAGCACCACAACCTTCTCGCCGCCATAGCCGGAGGCGCGCAGCAGGCGTTGTGCGGCTGCGAGGTCGCCGGCCATCGCCTCCACCCCGGCATCCGTGCTCATCGGCTTGCCCAGGCTCCACACCCCCACCCGGTCGCGCCAAACGTCGCGGTCCTCGCCGGCGATCGCGGTCATGAAGTCGGATTGCCGGATTGCCGGCAGCACCGCGCGGCGCACCGCCGGGTTGTCGAACGGCGGGTGCAGTGCGTTGAAGCGCAGGATCGCCTCGCCGCCGATGAAATCCTGGATCTGCACCGCCAGCGCGGGATCGCGCCGCAGCGATGGCGCATGGTCCGGCCCGATATCGCTGACCCAGTCCACCTCGCCCTTCTGCAGGCTGGCGATGGCGGTGGAGGCATCGGGGATGATGCGCCACTCCACCCGCTCGAAATGCGCCACCTTGCCGCCGGCCATGTAGCTGCCCGGCTCCGGCCGCGGCACGTAGCCGGCGAAGCGCTCGTACACCACGCGCGCGCCCACCACGCGCTCATCGGCGCGGTAGCGGAACGGCCCGCTGCCCACCACCTCGGCCATCCGGCCGCGCTCGCCACCGGCCACCAGGCGCTCGGGCAGGATGAAGGCCGGATAGGTTGCGGGCTTGGCCAATGCATAGGGCAGCAGGGGAAACGGCCGCTTCAGCCGGAATTCCACCACGCGGTCGCCATCGGCGCGCAACTCGTCGAGCTGTGAGGCGATCTTGCCTGCGAACACATCCACGCCCAGCCACCGCTTCAGGCTCGCCACCGCATCGCGTGCGAGCACAGGTGCGCCATCATGGAAGCGAAGCCCCTCGCGAAGCGTGATCCGCCAGCGCCGGCCATCGTCTTCCACCACGGCCCCGGCAGCCATCTGCGGCTGCGGCTGGCTGTCGCGGTCCAGCCCATAAAGCGCGTCGTACACCATATTGGAATGCTGAACCGTCACGTCCGGCCCCGCGAAGAACGGGTCCAGCACCGTCACATCCGCCACCGGCACGAAGCGCAGTGTAGAACCTTGTGCCCGCGCCAGCCGCGGCGCCGCCAAGGCCAAGCTTGAAGCCAGCAGCGCCCTTCGCTTCATCACACCACCCGGCGCAGCATCGAAACCGCCGAATCCAGCGTCATCTGCCGCCGCACCCGGAAATTGGCGAAGGCCTGTTCCGCCTTCGTCCCCACCGGGTTCAGCACGAAGCGCGAGGCTTCCCACGCCGCCAGGTCCTTGTACCACGCCATCAGCCACACCCGCGTCACCCCCGGGGAGGGTGGGGCGAGGCTGCGCCAGAACCCGATCACGCGCGTGTCGTGCACGTCCTCGAAATTGTCCCAGGCGTCGGCGGAGATGTCGCGAAACCGCGGCCAGTCCTCCTGCGCGCAATCGAACCAGCGGTGGGAGAAGAACCCTTCCGTTTCCGGAAGAGTCTCCTCCGCCGTCGGCCGCGGGTCTGGCTCCCAGAACTCGTGCCGGATCACGCCCGCCGGCACCCCGGCCAGCAGGTCCACCCCGCGCGCGGTGGCCTCGTCGGGAAACTCCGAGAGCATGACAAGGTTGTTAACCCCAAGCCCGATCATGGAGGTGAACACCCCGAACACCCGCCCGCCCGCCGCGCGGGCCGTCTCCGCCGCGCGGGTGGTCAGCAGCTTGCCCACGGGGGCCGCACCATGCGCCGCCGTGGCCAGCACGTGATGTTGGAAGATGCGCATGGCTAGACCGTCCC
>CAMDAM010000249.1 GCA_945888575.1 Asaia bogorensis
ACGGCTTCCGCGCCGCCCTCGAAGACCTCGGCATCACGCCCTGCATCCCCTCGCGGAAAAACCGCAAGCAGCCCCATCCGCATGATCCGGCCCTCTATCGACAGCGCCACCCAATCGAAAACCTATTCGCCAAGCTCAAAGACTGGAGACGCATCGCAACCCGATACGACAGGTGTGCCGACATCTTCATGGGTGCCGTGACACTTGCCGCTACCGTCATCTTCTGGCTCAACAAATGAGTCCTGACCCTAGTTCTTTTTTGAAAAAAAGAACCAAAAAACTTTTGTTCGTTTGCGCCCGGGTCTCCATGGGGAGGCCCGTGTGCAATTCAGAAAAGTCTTTTTGCTTCTTTTTCTTCAGAAAAAGAAGGGTCTTACTTGCTTAAGGCCGCGACCGCTGCCGCACTTCCGGCTGCGATGCGTGCGATGGCTTCCACCTCCACGGAATCCGGAAAGCGATCCTGCGGCAGGTGGAACAGGCGGTTGGTGCCCATCAGGGTGAGGTAGTGGCCGCCGGCCTTGTGGATGTCGCGGGTTTCGCCGTTGGGGACGAAGGTTTTCTCGGCGAGGCGATTGGCGGGGAAGCGGGCGGTGGTGAGTTCGGCCTGGAACAGGGTGCGCAGGTCGTCGGCGTTGGAGAGGATGTGCAGCTCGCCGCCGGCCGAGCCGATATTGGCGCCGTAGTGGATCCAGCTGGCGCCACCGGGTTGGTCCCAGCCGGGGCGGCGGGCGAGGAAGTCATCGAGGCCGATATGGCCGATCTCGTGGCCGGAATTGGCGGTGAGGATCACGTCGCGGCCCGGCGGGGCGGCGATGAGGGCGCGCAGGGCTTCGAGCCAGCAGACGAGGCCGCCGCCGCGTTCGGCGGTGGATTGGTACCAGGAGGAGCGCGGGGTCATGACCACCAGCTTGGGGCGGGAACGGTCGCGGCCGGGCAGGGTGACGACGACGTTGCGGGCCTGGGTGCGGGTGCGGCGGGTGCGGAGGACGACTCGCAGCGCGGCACCGCGGCGGACGGCATCGAGGATACGCGGGCCGGCGGCGCTGGAGACCTGCAGGATCGGTGGGCCGTAGGGCGCCTTGAAGGATTCGGCGTTGAGCAGGGCGAGGCCGGGGGACGCGCCCTTGGTGATGACGACCAGCGCCTTGCTGCGGGATTCGCGGCGGAAGCGGGCGAAATCGGGGCTGTAGACGGCGGTGGGGGCCAGTTCCATCACGTGGATGTCGGCCTGGGAGGGTTCGGCGAGGTTGTTGCCGGTGCTGGCGAGCGCCATGACGCGGCCGTCGGGCGTGTCTGGTGCGTCCTGCATGGGTTCGCCGGGGATGCGTTCGCCCTCGATCTCCAGGAAGGCGGCATCCGTGTCCACGCGGTCGAGCGCGAAGGATTCGAAGCTGGGGGTGGCGCCGAGGGCGCGGGCTTCGGCGGCGAGCCAGTCGGCGCCCTGCTCGTCGCCGGGGGTGGCGGTGCGGTGGTTGCCGTGGCTGTCCCAGGCGCGTAGCCAGGTGGTGGTGCGCAGGACTTCGGCCGAGGTAGCCTGCATGCCGGCGGTCAGCATGGCGCCGCCGCCGAGCAGGAGGGCACGGCGCCGCAGGCATGGGTGTGGCCGCATCGGTTCATCCCTGTCGTTTCCCCAAGTCTGGTCGCCAAGGCTGGCCGGCATCCCGGTCAGCTTTCCAGTTCGCTGTCCCAGTATAGGTAGTCGCGCCAGCTTTCGTGGAGATAGTTGGGCGGGAAGGCGCGGCCGTTTTCCTGCAGCTCCCAGGTGGAAGGCTGGCGGGGGGTGATGTGCGGGTGCATGTGGCATTCGCGCGGCAGGCGGCTGCCCTTGCGCAGGTTGCAGGGGCCACAGGCGGTGACGACGTTTTCCCAAGTGGTGCGGCCGCCGCGGCTGCGCGGGATGACGTGGTCGAAGGTGAGGTCTGGGGCCGGCGCGCGCTCGTTGCAGTATTGGCAGGCGAAGGCATCGCGCAGGAAGACGTTGAAGCGGGTGAAGGCGGGGCGGCGGGCGGTGGCGATGTAGTCCTTCAGCGCGATCACGCTGGGCAGGCGGATGGTGAGGGAGGGGGAGTGGACTTCGTATTCGTATTCCGAAAGGACGGAGACCCGATCGAGGAAGACCGCCTTCACCGCGTCCTGCCAGGACCACAGGGATAGCGGAAAATAGGACAGCGGACGGAAATCCGCGTTCAGAACCAAGGCCGGATACTGACTGCCGCCGTCAGGCAAGGGTCACCCCCTGGGTAGCGCACCGGCGGCGACCGGGTGTCCGACCGAATCGCCGCGATGCGAGCGTTGCCGAAACCTGACCGATCTTTGCACCGGGACAGGGGGTGGGCAACAGCCCCGGGCGAAGGTTTCACCTGCGTGTCATGCTTCGTGTTCGGCTGGGGCGAAGACGCGTTGCAGGAACAGGGCGCCGGCGGAGAGGCCGGCATCGTCGATGCCATGGCCGAGGCGCGGGCAGTAGAGCGCGGTAACGCCGAAGCCGGCCGCTTCCAGGGCAGATTGCGCGGTGCGGGAGCGAGTGACGGGGACCACCTCGTCGTCTTCGCCGTGGACCAGGAGGATGGGCGGGTGGGCGGTGGCGTCGGCCAGGCGCTCGGGTGCGATGAGGGCGCCGGAGAAGGCGAGGATGCCGCGCGGGGCGACGGGGCGACGCAGGCCTGCATACAGCGCGGTCATGGCGCCCTGGCTGAAGCCCATCAGCGCATAGGCATCGGGCGGGAGGCCGAGGCGGGCGAGTTCCGCATCGATGAAGGCATCCAACGCATCGCGTGCGGTGGCCGCACCCGCGGCGAGGCGGGCGGGGGTCCGGTCCGCCACCGAGAACCACTGGCGGCCGTAGGGACCCATGTCGCAGGCCTCGGGCGCATCCGGGGCGGCGAAGGCGGCGTGCGGGAGGGTGCGGCCCCAGAGGGGGGCAAGGTCGATGAGGTCGTGGCCGTCGGCGCCGAGGCCGTGGCAGAGCACGACGAGCTGGCGGGCAGGGCCGGGTTCGGCGGGGCCCCAGCGGGGGCCGTCGATGGGGGCCATCGGGCAACTCCTGGCAATGATGGTGGGGCAGGGTAGCATGACGGGGCCGTGCCGCTGGCCCGCGGTTTGCCTTCCCGGCCATAGATCAGCGTGGTACCGTAGTATGGTCGCAGCGCGTGGGCCCCGATGAGCATCTTCAACGCCACCGATGGTACCTCCTTCCCGACCGTTTCGCAGGCGATCACCGCGTCCTCGGCCGGGGATGTGATCCTGATCCCCACCGGGCTGTATGTGGAGGAGTTCCCGCGGATCACCCATTCGCTTACCCTGGAGGGGGTGGGCGGCATGGCGCAGCTGCGGACGCCGAACGCCACGCCGGCGAACGACCGGGCGGTGCTGATGGTGCCGTTCAATGCCGGGGCGGACCTGACGGTGCGCAACCTGGAGGTCTTCGGGGCGTCTCGGCCGATCTACACCAACGGGGCCGGCATCCTGTTCGAGGTCGGGAATGGCAGCCTGCGCGTGTACGACTCGTGGTTCCACGACAACGAGAACGGCATCCTGGTGGGCGACGGCACCGACATTGTGGAGATCGTGCGCTCCGAGTTCAGCTTCAACGGCAACCCGACCCACACGTTGGTGGCGCCGGCGGCCCCGGCGCACAACCTGTACGTGAACAAGGCGAATTCGCTGACCGTCAGGGACAGCTACTTCCACAGCGTGCGCACGAACCACGAACTGAAGTCGCGCGCGGCGGTGACGACGATCACCAACAGCCGGTTCGTGGACGGGGCGGATTCGGAGGGCAGTTATTCGATTGACCTGCCGAATGGCGGGGTGGCGCGGATCGAGAACAACGTGATCGTGAAGGGGCCGCAATCGGTCAACCGCTACATCGTCCATTACGGCGGCGAGCCGGTCACGCCCTGGCCGGGATCGTCGCTGGACATCATCGGCAACATCATCATCAACGAGCGCGATGGCGGTGCGACAGCGCTGTTCAACCAGTCGCGCGACGGGCCGGCCGGGTTCTCCTTCCCGGCGAGGCTGGTGGACAACACGTTCTACAACGTGTCCGAGCTGGTGCGGACGGGGTTCGGGCCTTCGCCATTGACGTTGACGGGTAACGTGATGCTCACGGGCGCTGCGCCTGCGGTTTCCTCGGCCCCACCTTGGCAGTCTTCGGTGGCGGCTGTGCCGGAGCCGGCGAGCGTGCTGCTGCTGGCCGGTGCGCTGCTGGCCGGGCTGGCGGCGCGGGGCCGGCGGGCGCTGCGGGGCGCCTGAGCGCGGTGGGCTTGGTCACACGGTTTGCGCCGAGCCCGACCGGCCACCTGCATCTGGGGCATGCGCATTCGGCGTTGGTGGCGTGGCGGCGGGCGCGGGCGGTGGGCGGGCAGTTCCTGCTGCGGCTGGAGGATATTGACGCCACGCGATGCCGGCCGGAATTCGCGGCCGGAATCCTGGAGGACCTCGCGTGGCTGGGGCTCGATTGGGATGGGCCGGTGCGCGTGCAGTCGGCGCATTTCGGCGAGTACAGCGTGGTGCTGGAGGCGTTGCGGCGGCGGGGATTGCTGTATCCCTGCTTCTGCACGCGGGCGGAGATTGCGCGCGAGCTGGCGGCCTCGGCGGGGGCGCCGCATGGGCCGGAGGGGCCGGTCTATCCCGGAACGTGCCGGGGGCTTTCGGCGGCGGAGCGGGCGGCGCGGATCGGAGCCGGGGTGCCCTATGCGCTGCGGCTGGACATGGGCGCGGCCCTGGCGGCGGTGGGGCGGGCGCTGGGGTTCCGGGACGATCGGGCCGGATGGGTGGTGGCGGATCCCGCGGCATTCGGGGACGTGGTGCTGGCGCGAAAGGAGGTGCCGGCGAGCTACCATCTCTGCGTGACCCATGACGACGCGCTGCAGGGGGTGACGCTGGTGGTGCGCGGGGAGGACCTTTTGGCCGCGACGCATGTGCATGTGCTGCTGCAGGCGTTGATGGGCTGGCCGACGCCTGACTATGCGCATCATGGGCTGCTGACCGATGCAGCTGGCCGGCGGTTGGCGAAGCGGGATCGGGCGGCGACGTTGCGGGACCTGCGGGCGGCGGGGCGGAGTGCGGCCGAGGTGCGGGCGATGGCGGGGTTCGCGGAGGGATGATGGTGGCGATGGAGGGCCTGGTGCCGCGGCTGCTGGTGGCGGCGCATGCTCTGCATGGGGAAGGCGGCATCGTTTGGGCGCGCTGCCGCTTCCTGTCGCAAAGCCATCGCAACCTGCAGAGGGCCGGGTTGGCGACCCTCTGCACGACAATGTTTAGGACCTAGGTGCGGCGCTCCGTGCGTTCGATGACCACGAACAGCCCAAGCGCTACGGCGGCCAGCAGGGCGTAGAGCGGCAGGTGGGAGAGGCCGGTGAGGTTGACGAAGGTCATCTTTCCGAGTTGCCAGACGCTGAGGACGTTCGCCTTCATCCAGTCGAAGCTGAAGGCATAGGCGATGGCGCCTGCGATCATGCCGAAGGCGCCGACCAAGGCGTGGACGCTGCCGGCGCCGATGGCGGACAGCGCGGTGCCGGGGCAATAGCCGTAGAGCACCATGCCGACGCCGAAGATGGCACCGCCGAGCAGGGCAGCGAGCAGGTTGGTTTCGCGCACCGCCCACTTGGCCAGGCCCATGTCTGTCAGGGCCAAGACCCCGACGCCACCGACGACCAGCGCGGTGAGGATGATCTTGAGCACGGTGAAGTCGCGAAGGCGGAACTGGTTGACGATCGTGTCGTAGCTGGCCACGCGGCCGCGGTGGAGCAGCCAGCCGAAGGCGAAGCCGAAGACGGGGGCGAGGAGGAGGGCATCTGTGCCCTTGAGGGGAAACATCGGGGTGGCTCCTACGTGGGCAGGTTCAGCGGCGACGGAACAGCAACAGGGCGGTGGGAACACCGGTGGCAAAGAGGGCGGCCGTGAAGGCCCAGCCGCCGATGGCCAGTTGCAGGCCCTGGGAAATGGTGTTGCCGGAGGTGCAGCCATTGGCCAGGCGCGCTCCGAACATGGCGACGGCACCGCCGATGAAGGCGATGACAAGGCGCTTGGCGGGCGAGGCGCCGAGGTTGTCGCGCCAGACCTGGGGCACGACCTCCAGCCGCCAGGTACGGCTGGCGAGCGCGCTGGCGAGGCCGCCGAGGAAGGTGCCGACGAGGAACAGCGTGCCGTAGTCCAGCCGCAGGGGATGGGTCTTCCAGTAGCTGTTGGCGGCAACTGCTTCTGGCCCGATAGCCAACGAAGCAACGCCGCCTGCGAGCTGCGAGCCGGCGGTTGTGACACCGAGCGGCGCTGCGACGATGGCGAAGACGAGCCAGGACAGCACGCCGATGCCGATACCTACGAGGTAGGGCGTGGCGCGGGGTGAAAACCGGGTGAGGGTTGGGCCGCCGTGCGTGGCGGGGAGGGTGATGCCTGACATGCCGGTGTCTCCTGAAGGTGCATAATTCATAACATACGCAAATTCGCAAATACAAGGACCATCGCCGTTGCACCAGCGGTGGAATGGCCGGATAGTTTCACCTTCCGGCTTGCATCCCAGGAGGATCCCCATGTCGCAGCCCGCCCATCGCCTGGCCAATGAGCGCATCGCCTGGTTCAACGGAAAGTGGGTGCCGGAGCGGGAGGTGATGGTTCCGTTCCGCGACCGTTCCTGGCTTTACGGCGACGGCGCCTTCGACATGACGCGGACCTTCGACGGGCACATCTTCCGCATCAAGGAACACATCGACCGCTTCTACCGCTCCCTGCGCTACCTGCGTATCGACCCGGGCATGGGGCCGGCGGAGATGGTGGCGCTGAGCGAGGAGATCGTGGAGCGCAACAATCACCTGAGGCTGGAGGGCGGTGATTGGTGGGTGGGCCAGCGCGTCAGCCGCGGGGTGAACGCGGTGGGCGACGAGGGCTGGGAGCACACCGGGCCCAACGTGGTGATCGAGATGATGCCGCTGCCGTTCAAGGCGCGGGCGAAGATGTATCGCGACGGGGCAGAGGTGATCGTGCCGCCGGTGCGCCGCACGGCGCCGGACATGCTCAGCCCGCGGGCCAAGACGCACAACTACCTGAACATGATCGTGGCCGAGCAGCCGGTGAAGGCGGCCAACCCCGATGCCTGGGCGGTGCTGCTGGACGAGAACGGCAACCTGGCCGAGGGCATCGGCAGCAACATCTTCATCGTGCGCGATGGGGTGCTGAAGACGCCACGCGAGAAGTTCGTGCTGCCTGGTGTCTCCCGCCAGATGACGATCGACATGGCGCACAAGCTGGGCGTGAAGTTCGAGGAGCGGGACATCGACATGTTCGACGCGGCGACGGCGGACGAGATGTTCCTGACCTCAACCAGCCTGTGCATTCTGCCGGTGAGTTCGTTCAACGGGCAGAAGGTGGCGGACGGGAAGATCCCGGGGCCGGTGACGCAGAAGCTGATCGCCGCCTATAGCGCCGAGGTCGGGTGCGACTTCGTGGCGCAATACCTGAAGCACCTCGACTGAGGAAGTATTGTTCCTTTGCGCCGAGGCTAGCCCCGGCGCAAAGGAACAAAAGTTTTTTTACTCAGTTCATTTGAGGATCCGGAATTTTGCCGGTTCCCTGATGCGGAAGTTATCAGTCACTGCGTCGCAGAGGTTGTCCCATGTTTGCGGGACGGTTCGTCGCAAGAAGGTCAGGACCTCGGTCTGGAACGCG
>CAMDAM010000250.1 GCA_945888575.1 Asaia bogorensis
CCGCGCTTGAGCGTGGCCGACGTGCCCTTCACCTTCAGGTCCTTGATCACCTGAACCGAGTCGCCGTCGGCCAGGGCGGTGCCGTTGCTGTCCTTGGGCGGCACGCTCAATAGACCACGACGGAACGGATGCTCTCGCCACGATGCATCAGGTCGAAGCCCTCGTTGATCTTCTCGAAGGGCAGCACGTGGGTGATCAGGTCGTCGATGTTGATCTTGCCGTCCATGTACCAGTCCACGATCTTCGGCACATCGGTGCGCCCGCGCGCGCCGCCGAAGGCCGTGCCCATCCAGGTGCGGCCCGTCACCAGCTGGAACGGGCGGGTGTTGATCTCCTGCCCCGCGCCGGCCACGCCGATGATCACGCTCTTGCCCCAGCCGCGGCGGGTGCATTCCAGCGCCTGGCGCATCAGCGTGGTGTTGCCCACGCATTCGAAGGAGTAGTCCGCCCCGCCCTTGGTGAGGTTCACCAGGTAGGGCACCAGGTCGCCTTCCACTTCCTTCGGGTTGACGAAGTGGGTCATGCCGAACTTTTCGGCCATGGCCTTGCGGCCCGGGTTGATGTCCACCCCGATGATCTGCTCGGCGCCAACCATCCGCAGGCCCTGGATCACATTCAGGCCGATGCCGCCGAGGCCGAACACCACGGCGCGCGCGCCCAGCTCCACCTTGGCCGTGTTGATCACCGCGCCGATGCCGGTCGTAACGCCGCAGCCGATGTAGCAAACCTTCTCGAACGGCGCGTCCTCGCGGATCTTGGCCAGCGCGATCTCCGGCAGCACGGTGAAGTTGGAGAAGGTGCTGGTGCCCATGTAGTGGGCGATCGACTCGCCGTCGCAGGAGAAGCGGCTGGTCCCATCCGGCATCACCCCCTTGCCCTGCGTCGCGCGCAGCGTGATGCAAAGGTTGGTCTTGCGGCTGAGGCAGTATTCGCAGTGCCGGCATTCCGGCGTGTAGAGCGGAATGACGTGGTCGCCCTTCTTCAGGCTGGTGACGCCGCGGCCGACATCCACCACGATACCGGCGCCCTCGTGGCCGAGGATGGTGGGGAAGATGCCCTCGGGGTCGGCGCCCGACAGGGTGAATTCATCGGTGTGGCAGATGCCGGTGGCCTTGATCTCCACCAGCACCTCGCCCTCGCGCGGGCCTTCGAGGTCGACGGTTTCCAGGCTAAGCGGGGCTCCGGCCTTGCGGGCGACGGCGGCGCGGGTCTTCATCGGGCGGTTCTCCGAATGCGTGGCTGCAATCTGCCGATGGCGCCGCGCCGGATCAACCGTGCGGGTGGGGTGGGTTTGTGGTAGGGTTCCGGTATCGAGGAGGTTGGGATGGATCGCATTCCCTTGCAGCCTGAGGTGAGCGGCGTTGTTGACGAGGCGGCGCTGGACGCGTTCGTCGAGAGCCCGACGTTCGATTCATTCCTGCTGGACTGCTTCGAGCAGGGCATTCGTGAGGCGGTAGCGGCCGATGAGGCGCTGGGGTTGAAGCCGACCACGGGCGCCTGAGCGCCCTGTGCCGACCCTGTTCATTCTTGGAGGCGTGAACGGGGCCGGGAAGAGCACGCTGGCGCAAGCGATGCTGCGTTCGCCGGTCCTCAAGTCAGTGGCGTTCCTGAATGCCGACGTGAATGCGGCACAGCTTCGCGCCGGACGTCCCGAGCTGACGGTGGAGGCCGCGAATTTCCTGGGGCTGCGCATGGTCGCGAGAGCGACCGAACGGCTGCTGAATGAGCGGCAGTCTTTCATGACCGAGACAGTGCTGGCGAGCGTGGCGCACCGGACCCTGGCGCTGCGCGCCCAGCAGGCCGGGTACAAGGTGCGGCTGGTCTATGTTGCCGTGGCGTCCGTCGAAGATTCGATCGCCCGGGTGGCGCGCCGTGTGGCCAAGGGCGGCCACGACGTGCCGGAAAAGGACCTGCGGCGGCGCTGGGAGCGGTCGCATGACGCGCTGACCTGGTTTGCTGGACATGCCGACGAGGTGCGGGTGTTCGACAACGCGGTGTACGGGCGCCGGCCAGTGCTCGTAGCGCGGGCCGTCAGCGGCCGGTTGGATTTCTGCCGGGCCAACAACCTGCCTTCCGTGATGCGGGCCTTGGCTGCCATTTAGTCCCATTTGCCCCGGCCTTCCGGGCGCGGCATGGTTCCGCCTCTGTTTCCGGAGTGCCTTCATGCCCGTGATCAACCGCATCGCCGCCGACGCCCCCCTGCTCACCGAATGGCGGCGCGACCTGCACGCCCACCCCGAACTGGGTCTGGAGGAGCACCGCACCAGCCAGGTGGTGGCGGAGAAGCTCGCCAGCTGGGGCATCGAGGTCACGCGCGGGCTGGCCGGCACCGGCCTGGTCGGCACACTCCGGGCCGGCACCTCCACCCGCTCCATCGGCATTCGCGCCGACATGGATTGCCTGCCGATGACCGAGGAAAACGACTTCCCGCACAAATCCACCACCCCCGGCCGCATGCACGCCTGCGGGCATGACGGGCACACCACCATGCTGCTGGGTGCCGCCAAATACCTGGCCGAAACCCGCAATTTCGACGGCACCGTGCACTTCATCTTCCAGCCCGCGGAAGAAAACGCCGGCGGCGGGCGGATCATGGTGGAGGAAGGCCTGTTCCAGCGCTTCCCCTGCGATCGCGTCTACGGCGCACACAACGACACCGCGCTGCCGGTCGGCACCATCACCGCCGTGACCGGCAGCGTCTCCGCCGCGTCGGACCGGTTCATCATCACCCTCTCCGGCCGCGGCGGCCACGCCGCCCGCCCGCACATGACCATCGACCCCGTAGTGCTGGGCAGCCACGTGGTGCTCGGCCTGCAAACCATCGTCGCCCGCCGCACCGATCCGCTGGCCAGCGCCGTCGTCTCCATCACCCAGTTCCACGCCGGCAGCGCCCACAACGTGATCCCCGACACCGCCATGCTCTCCGGCACCGTGCGCACCCTGCGGCCAGAGGTGCAGGACGAGGTGGAACGGCTGATCCCGCAAATCGTCAACGCCACCTGCGCCGCCCACGGCGCCACCGCCGAGATCGACTACAAGCGCGGCTACCCGCCAGTGGTGAACGACGCCGATGCCGCCGAGCGCGCCGCCCGCGCCGGGGAAAAGCTGCTGGGCGCCGGCAAGGTGCTGCGCGAACGGCCACCGACCATGGGCGGGGAGGATTTCTCCTACATGGCCCAGGCCGTGCCAGGCTGCTTCGTGCGCATCGGCCAGGCGGAAGGGGACCGGTTCAAGACCCAGGTGCATCATCCAAAATACGACTTCAACGACAACATCCTGCCCATCGGCGCCAGCTATTGGGCGACGTTGGTGGAGCAGGAGCTGAGCAAGTAAGCATGTTCTCTTTTGAAAAAAAGAACCAAAAAACTTTCATTCGCTTGCGGCTCGCCCTGGCGCGAGCGCAAACGAATGAAGTCTTTTTTGCTTCTTTTTTCTTCAGAAAAAAGAAGACCCTTCCTTGTCCCTAGCCCTCGCCACCTTCCTCCTCGCGGTCCCCGCCCTGTTCTCCATCGTGAACCCGCCCGGGGCCGCGTTCATCTTCAACGAGGTCACCGCGCATCTCACCGCCCAGCAGCGGCGCATGCTGTCGGACAAGGTGGCGTTGTATTCCCTGGGCGTGATGCTGGGGGCGCTGTTCGCCGGCTCCTACATCCTGGAGTTCTTCGGCATCTCGCTGGCGGCGCTGCGCATTGCCGGCGGCGCGGTGGTCGCGGTGCGGGCCTTCGACCTGCTGAACGCGCCGGAACGGCAGGAGGCGCGCAAGGCGGAGCAGGCCGAGAGCGGTGAGGGCGACGTGGCCGCGATGGCGTTCTTCCCGCTGACGCTGCCGTTCACCACCGGGCCGGGCACGATCGCCGTGGCGGTGGCCCTGGGCGCGCAGCGGCCGCGCGTGCCGGCGGATGTGGCGTGGTTCTTCCTGGGCGCCTCGGCCGCGGCGGTGCTGATCGCAGGGGTGATCTGGCTGTCCTACCGCTCGGCGGACCGGATCGCGGCCCTGCTGGGGCCTTCGGCGCGGCGCACCTTCGCGCGGCTGTCGGCCTTCCTGCTGCTGTGCATCGGCGTGCAGATCATCCTGGCCGGGATCGCGGATGCCTGGCGGGGATTTGCAAGTTAAGGAGTGGTGGAGCTGAGCGGGATCGAACCGCTGACCTCGTCATTGCGAACGACGCGCTCTCCCAACTGAGCTACAGCCCCAGCCTCTCGGCCACCGGGACTTTGGGGGGTCACGGCGCGGCGGTATTTGCTCATGGTGGGGGGGCAAGTCAAGCCGCCGAAATGCCGGTCAGGGTTTACCGCCGGGCGCGCCCGTGGCACAGGACGCTGGAGGGCCGCGACAGGTGCCGCGCGGCCGCTGCGGAGGTCCCGTGATCACCATCCTGTTCCAGATCGCTCAGGAGATTCTGAATCTCTACAAATGGGCGGTGATCCTCGCCGCCGTGATGAGCATGCTGGTGTCGTTCAACGTGCTGGATACGCGCAACCGCTTCGTGTGGATGATCGGGGATTTCCTCTATCGCATCACGGAGCCGGCGCTGCGCCCGATCCGCCGGGTGATCCCCACCTTCGGCACCATCGACCTGAGCCCGGTGGCGCTGATCTTCCTGATCTACATCGCGCAGATGCTGCTGGCCCGGATCTATGCGGCGATCGTGTACGGCAACGTCTCGGGGCTGTTCCTGTAGGCATGGCGTTCTGGCGCGCGGCCGAGGGCGGGGTGCGGGTGGCGGTGAAAGTTCAGCCGAAGTCGCGCCGGCCCGGTGTGGGCGGGCGGGCACCGGATGTGGATGGCGAGCGGCTGCGCATCGGCGTGGCGGAAGCGGCGGAGGATGGCCGCGCCAACCGGGCCGCCTGCGCGGCGCTAGCCGATGCACTCGGCGTGCGGCAGGGCGATGTGTCGGTGGCCCAAGGGGCCACGAGCCGCGACAAGACCTTGTTCGTTGCGGGCGATGCGGGCGTGCTCGCGGCCCGGCTGGAGGCGCTGTGACCATGACCCCGACAACGGCCCGGATCATCGACGGCAAGGCTGTGGCGGCCGCGCTGCGGGAGGAGACAACGGTGCGGGTGGCAGGTCTGCCATTCCGTCCCGGCCTCGCCGTGGTGCTCGTGGGCGAGGACCCGGCCAGCCAGGTCTATGTGCGCAGCAAGGAGCGGGCCGCGGCGGCGATGGGCCTGGCGGCGCAAACCATCCGGCTGCCGGCGGAAACCGCCGAGGCCGAATTGCTGGCGGTGGTGCGCCGGCTGAACGACGACGCGGCGGTGGACGGCATCCTGGTGCAACTGCCCCTGCCGCAGCACATCGCCACCGAGGCGGTGCTGGACGCGATCGACCCGGCGAAGGACGTGGATGGCCTCACGCCCACCAATGCCGGGCTGCTGGCCGCCGGGCGGCGCGGCCTGGTGCCGTGCACCCCGCTGGGGGTGATGAAGCTGCTGGCGGCGGCCGATGTGAATCTGGCCGGCGCGCGGGCCCTGGTGCTGGGCCGCTCCGTGCTGGTGGGCCGGCCGATGGCGGCGTTGCTGACGGGGGCGAGTGCCACCGTCACCCTGGCGCATTCCCGCACGCGCGACCTGGCGGCCGAGTGCCGGCGCGCCGAGGTGCTGGTGGCCGCCGTCGGGCGGCCCGAAATGGTGCGCGGGGATTGGGTGGCGCGCGAGGCGGTGGTGATCGACGTGGGGATCAACCGGACCGCGGCCGGCACGCTGGTGGGCGACGTGGCCTATGGCGAGGTAGTCGGCCATGCCGGCGCCATCACCCCGGTGCCGGGCGGGGTGGGGCCGATGACGATTGCCTGCCTGCTGGAGAACACGGTGACGGCGGCACTGCGTCGCCGGGGATTCAATCCCGCTTAACCGATGCCCGCCATCCTGCGCTGCCGAGCGGCAAGGGGTGGGTGATGGCGTATGCGAATGTGGACCAGGCGGATGCAGGATCGGCGGAGGTCGCGCAGGTAGAAATCCTGGGCGGCAAGATCGACGATCTGCGCCGCTTCGTGGACCGCCGCTTTGCCGAGCTGAGTGCCGAGATCCATGCCTCCGTGCAGCTGATCGACTTCAGTGAGACCAATATCTCCGAGCAGCTGGCCGGTGTGAAAAGCCAGATCGCAGAGGTGCTGGCAGTGCCGCAGGCCGCTTCGCGCAACTCCGGCACCGAGCTGGAAGCGGTGGTGCAAACCACGGAGGCGGCGGCCAACCGCATCATGGAGGCGGCAGAGGCGATTTCGGACTGGCTGCAGGAATTGCGGTCCGAGCCGGAGCTGTATGAGCGGATCAGCGAGAAGGTGAACACGATCTTCGAGGCGTGTTCGTTCCAGGACCTGACCAGCCAGCGCATCCGCCGCGCCATCGACCATCTGCACCATGTGGAATCGGTGCTGAACAATATCGGCACGAACGAGCCCACCGAGATCGTGCCGCTGCCGGTGCCCACGGCGCCGGCAGGCACCGCGGACCTCGCGCAGGCGGAGATCGACCGGCTGTTGGCCGGCTAGGCTTTCAGCGCCCGCCAGCCGATATCCTGGCGGCAGAACCCTTCCGGCCAATCAACCGCCGCCACGGCGGCATAGGCGGCATCGCGCGCTTCCTGCAGGCTCGGCGCGCTACCTACCAGCGTCAGCACGCGGCCACCGGCGCTGACCAGCTGGCCATCCCGCACATCCGTGCCGGCGTGAAACACGGTCACGCCCGGCAGCGCGGCGGCGCGGTCCAGGCCACCGATGGGCGTGTGCTTCGCATAGCTGCCAGGATACCCCCGCGCGGCCATCACCACGCCGAGGGCGGCAACCGGCCGGAAGCGCAGGGAGATGGTGCGGAGCTCGCCATCACACACCGCCATCAGCGCCGGCAGCAGGTCGTCCATCAGCCGAGCCAGGATCACCTGGCATTCCGGGTCGCCAAAGCGGACGTTGAACTCAATCAGCTTGGGGCCGTCGGCGGTCAGCATGAGCCCGGCGAACAGGATGCCGCGGAACGGGGTGCCCTGGCGGGCCATCTCGTCCAGCGCCGGCTGGATCACGCGGTGCATCACCGCCTGTTCCAGCGCGGGAGAGAGCGCGGGCGGCGGCGAATAGGCCCCCATGCCGCCGGTGTTGGGGCCGGTATCGCCGTCGCCCACCCGCTTGTGGTCCTGCGCGCTGCCCAGCGAAATGGCGGTGGTGCCGTCGCACAGCGCGAAGACACTCACTTCCTCGCCGATCAGGCATTCCTCGATCACCACGGTGCGGCCGGAGTCGCCGAGGCTGCCCTGTTCCATGAACTCGGCGATGGCGGCTTCGGCCTCCGCCTCGCTGGCGGCCACCACCACGCCCTTGCCGGCGGCCAGGCCGTCGGCCTTCACCACGATGGGCGCGCCGCGCCGGCGAACGAAGTCGCGCGCGGCGGCGGCATTGTCGAACCGCTCCCACAGCGCGGTCGGAATGCCGGCGGCGTCGGCCACTTCCTTGGTGAAGCTCTTGCTGCCTTCCAGCCGCGCGGCGGCGGCGGAGGGGCCGCAGCAGGCAATGCCCGCCAGGCCCATCGCATCGGCAAGGCCGGCCACCAGCGGCGCCTCCGGGCCGGGCACCACGAGGTCCACGGCGTTGTCCTGCGCGAAGCGAACCAGCTCGGCGATGTCCATCACGCCGATCGGCACGTTCTCCGCCAGCTCGGC
>CAMDAM010000251.1 GCA_945888575.1 Asaia bogorensis
GCGCCAGGTGCCCTGGCGGCACGAACTCATGCACCGATGCCGGCAACAGCCAATGCTGGTCCACGTCCCAGGGACGGAAGGTCTTCGTCATCCACGCAGCGAATCCCATCCGATCCCACGACGCAAGGGTTACTCGGACGGGCTCCTAGAGCAACAGCCCATCAGACGGAATCGTCGGATGGGCTTAAGTTGCTCGCTCAAACAAAGAGCTGGAGCGGTGGCCGACCGCCTCTCAGGTCGGCTACCGCTCTAGCGGATCGCGCCCGGCAACCCGCCGGGCTTGCCGAACAGCCAGCCCTGGCCGTGGTCCACGCCGAGCTCCCGCATCAGCGTGGCCTGCTCGTCCGTCTCGATCATCTCGGCCACCGTCTTGGCGCCGGCGCTTTTGGCCAGTTCCACGATCGCCTGCACGATGCCGCGCTCGCGCGGGCCCTGCTGGGCGGCCTGTACGAAGCTGCCGTCGATCTTCACGTAGTCCACGCGGAACTGCTGCAGGTAGCGGAAGGCGGCCGCCCCCGCGCCGAAATCGTCCAGGCACAGGCCTACGCCCAGCTCGCGCAGCTTGGCCCAGGTGGCTGTTGCAGTGGCGAGGTCGTCGATCTCCGCCGTCTCGGTCAGCTCCACCAGCAGGCGCGGCTTGCCGGCGGTGCCGGGCGGCAGGCGCATCTCGGCCAGCAGGCCGAACAGGCGCTGGGCGAAATCCTGGCTCTGCAACGACAGGCCGGAAAGGTTCACCGCCACCGATACGCCGGGGGCGGAGCGCAGCGCCATCAGCGCCTGCTCCATCACCGCGAGGTCCATCACATCGGAAAGCCCGACCGCCTCCGCGAACGTCACGAATTCCTGGATCGAGCCCATCGGCATGCCCGGCGTGGCGATCGGGCGCAGCAGTGCCTCGTAGTGATGCACCGCGCGGGTGGCGAGCGAGACGACGGGCTGGAATAGCAGGCGGAAGCGATGGCCAGCCAGGGCGGCGCGCACCGATTGGGTGCGCAGCTCCGCCTGGGCGAGGATGCCGGTGAGGCCGCCCGAGCCACCCACGGCGGTAACGCCCGCGGTGCCCTCGGAGGTGAAGCGCGATACGGCGTAGCGCAGCACCCGGTTGGCGGTGGCGGCGCCCATCGGGCCAGATTCCAGCGACATCTCGGTGCCATGGACCTTCGCGATGTTGCGCGCGGCGGAGCGGGAGAGGAACTGCTCCAGCTTGCGCACCAGGCCGTCCATGCCGTTATGCGCCAGGCCCAGCACGCCGAAGCGGCCCTCGGCCAGCTCGCTGCCGCGGGCATCGGGGCCGCAATCGCCCATCAGCGTGGTGAGGCCATGGCGCAGGCGCTGCTGCTCGGCGGCGGAGAGGTGGTTCTTCACGTCCTGCCAGCCCTGCACCTCCACCAGCCCCATCGGGCCGGTGCCGCCGTTGTGCATATGGGCCTCGGCTTCGCGGGCGAAGTCGGCCGGGGTCTGGATGGCGGCGGCGAGGTCGCCACGCTCGGGGGCGGGCAGGGGCACGGGGCCGATGACGAAGCACAGCCGGGCCTCCTCGCCGGGCACGGCGCGGGCGGCGACGAGGGCGGCGCTGCGGGCGGGATCGGCGAGATGCAGCACCATGGGCGGCATGCGGCCACGCACCGGGGCGAGCGCCTGGGCCATGGCGAAGGCGGGCTGGTCGCCGGGGGAGATCAGGGTGGCGATGTTGCGGCCGATCATGGCGCGGGCGGGCTGGTTGTAGAGCTGCTGAAAGCTGCCGCTGGCGAAGGTGATCAGGCCGCCCTTGGTGGTTTCCACCAGCATGTCGGCCGCGGCGAAGGCGAAGGCGCGCAGCCGCTCACGCGCACGCGCCTCGGCCGCCTCCTCCGGCGTGGCGAAGGCATCGGCCGTGGCGGCCCCTGGCGCGGGGGCGGGGGGCGGCGCCGGCTCTGCTGCCTTGGCAGGCGGCGAGCGCCAGACCAGCTTGCCGAACATCGTGACTCCCTGTTGGAGCGGGGATCTCCGTTCTGCGATGGCGGGGTTAAGGGGGCGTGAAGAACGCGGCAGGCGTCGGCGCCCTTGGGCGAGGCGGTAGCCATGCAGGCGGGCCTTTGCCGCGGCGGCGAAGCGTGGTCTGCTAGGGGACTGAATCACGCAAGGGGAGGCACGGCATGTTCAGCCACATGATGGTCGGCAGCAACGATATCGACCGCTCGAAGAAGTTCTACGACGCCCTGTTCGTCGCACTCGGCGGCAAGGCCGGCGTGGTCGATCCCAAGGGGCGCCTGGTGTATGTGCACGATGGCGCGGTGTTCCTGGTGACCCCGCCGATCGACGGCAATCCCGCCACCTACGCCAATGGCGGCACGATCGGCTTCAAGGCGAGCAGCCCCGAACTGGCCAATGCCTGGCATGCCGCGGGCGTGGCCGCCGGTGGCCGCGCGGTGGAGGATCCGCCGGGCCCGCGTGGCGCGCTGTACCTGGCCTATCTGCGCGATCCCGACGGCAACAAGCTGTGCGCGCTGCACCGCATGCCGGCCTGAACGGGCAGCATATCGTGAAGGGGCCGTCCCGGTTGGGGCGGCCCTTTTTCGTTCAGGGCTTCAGCAGCAGGTCCAGCCGCGCCATGGCCAGCGCCACGCATTCCGCCGCCGTGGCGCCAGTGAAGACGCCGGGGCGCAGGGACCAGGTGTAGAGGCCGAATATGACCTCGCAGGTGGCGTCCGGCGGCAGGGCGCGGAACTCGCCGGCGGCGGCACCGTCGCGCAGCACGTCCTGCACGAAGACAAAGAAGGCCTGGCGGTCGCGCAGGTTCTGGGCTTCGGTCTCTGCCGGCCAGTACCAGGTGAGGGCCATGAGCGGGCCGAGCAGGCGGCCACGGGCGAGGTCGGCTTCGGCCCAGACGGTGATCACCCGTTCGAGCCGTTCGCGCGCTGAGCCGGGCGGGGCGGCGGCGCGTTTCGTGGCCTCGAATTGCGGTTCGTTGTGGCGCTGGACGATGGCGTAGAGCAGGCCGGCCTTGCCGTTGAAGTAGGTGTTGATCAGCGAGGGCACCACGCCGGCGCGCTTGGCGATCTCCGTCACCGTCGTGTCGTCGTAGCCGCGGTCGCGGATCAGGGCCTCGGCGGCGTCGACCAGCTTGCGCTTGGTGTCTTCCTTGCGCTGGGTGCGGGTGTTCTCCTCGCCGCGGGCGCGGCGGGGCAGGGGCGGGATGGTCATGGGCTGTCTCCGGTCTCCCCGGTGGCGTGACATCGTGTTTGGCGGAATTCAACGAAAAAAGACTTGAAATTTTTCATTGAAAATATTTACTTCTGGGCGCCGCCTAGTGCGGCCAGAAGGAGCCGCCTGCAATGCCCCGCCCCAGCGATGCCTTTCCCTTTCACCCCGACCCGGCCGGGGCGCCGCAGGACGTGCAGGCCGCGTTGCCCTTCGCGCTGGCGGAGGAGGTCCGCCGGCTGGCGCTGGCGCAAAGCGACAACGCCGACATGTTGGTGTGGCTGATCGCGACCGGGATGCTGAACGAATGCTGCGCCCAGCCGCCGTCGCCGATCGGCGCCGCGGTGCGGCTGGCGGTGGCGCTGGTGAGCAGCAACGCGGCCTGGCAGGGCTATGAGCTGGAGGAATGGCCCAGCGATGGGCCGGTGGATGCCGGCCTGGCCGAGGCGCTGGCAGGCGAGGTCCGACGGATTGTGTGCGCCGATGGCGTGGCCGGTGCAAGGGGTGGCGGGGATGTGCTGGTGTGGCTGATCGCCAATGTGGCGTGTGATCCGAGGGCGCCGGATCCGCGTGCCTGTGCGATGCGGGTGGCGGCGGCGCTGCTGCGCGCCAGCTTGCGCTGGCGCGCGACGTGCCGGGGTGGGCCCGGGTGTCTTTGAGGGTTCAGCGCGGCGGGTGGCGGGCCACGCCGCGCTCGTCGATATCGCAGCCCCAGCCGGGGGCGGTGGGGAGGATGAAGTCGCCGCCCTCGATTGCCGGTGGGGTGGTGACGAGCTCGTCGCGCCAGGGGGCGCTGTCGATATCGATTTCCATCACCGCGAAGTTGGGGATGGTGGCGCAGAAATGGGCGCCGATCACGCTGGAGAGGTGGCCGTAGTAGTTGTGCGGGGCGCAGTTCACCTCATAGGCGTCGCAGAGGGCGGCGATGCGCAGGCTTTCGGTGAAGCCGTTCCAGATCACGTCGACGATGGCGACATCGGTTGAGTAGGCATCGAGGAAGGGGCGGAAGCCGCGGCGGCCGATGACGGATTCGAGCGAGGCGATCGGGCAGGGGGCCTGGCGGCGGATGAGGGCGAGGGAGGCGGGGTCCCAGGTGTCGATTTCGAGCCAGGTGAGGTCGTAGGGCGCGACGGCCTCGGCGCAGCGGAGGTAGCCCGCGGTCTTGAAGTTGTAGTTGAGGTCGAGATGGAGGCCCATTTCGGGGCCGGCGCCGTCGCGGAAGGCGGCCAGGGTGCGGCGGATGGCATCAAGCACTTCGGGCGTGGCGTTGAGTTCGGGGTGGCCGGGACCGCGGGCAAAGCCGGGGAACCAAGTGGTGGGGTCTGGGCGGTCCAGCATCAGGATGTTGGTTTTCAGGGCCTTGAAGCCCTTGGATTTCACTTCCTCGCCGAGCTTGGCGACGTCGTCGTAGGTGCGCAGGGGCGGGACGCCCATGAGGTCGGCGCTGCGGACGCGGTAGCTGCCGCAGTGGGAGAAGTAGACGGGCAGGCGGTCGCGGACCATGCCGCCGAGGAGGTTCCAGACCGGGACACCCAGCGCCTTGCCCTTGATGTCCAGCAGGGCGTTCACGATGGCGGCGATGGCGCGCTGGTTGACGCCGCCGGGGGCCTGGATGGTGCGGGAGAGCAGGGTGGATTCGATGTGCTGCAGGCGCATCGGGTCCTGGCCGATCACGGCATCGGCGAGGCCGTGGATGATGGCGGTGAGGCCGCGGGAGCCGTCGGCCTCGGTGTATTCGGACCAGCCGACGATCCCGTCCGTCGTTTCAATGCGCAGGAAGGAGAAGTTGCGCCAGCCGGCGTCGGCGTGGAGATCGTCGATGCGCTTGATCTTCATGGCTTTGTCCTCCCGGGAGCGTTTGTTGGGGGGAGGATGGCACAGGCGGGGTTTGTTGCCGATGGGGTTCGCTTCAGGCTGGGGGCGGTGCGCTTTGGGCTTGGGCGGCAAGTGCCCTGGCGACCTGCAGTTCCGCCGGACGGCCGAGGAGGTAGCCCTGGCCCTTGGTCACGCCCAGTGTTCGCAGCGTGGCGAATTCCGACTCTGACTCGATCCCTTCGGCAACGATCTCGCTGCCTGTCGACCTGGCGAAGAAGCTCAGGGCGGATGCCAAGGCCTGCCGACCGAGATCCATGTCCACCGCCCTGGTCAGGCTCATGTCGAGCTTGATGATGTCGGGGTTCAGCCGAATGATGTGCTGGAAGCTTGAGTAGCCCGCGCCGGCATCGTCGATGGCGAGCCTGATGCCTGACTTCCGGAGCGGAAGCATTGCAGCCAGCAGGGCGTCATAGTCCTTCACCTCCGCGTGCTCAGTGATCTCCAGGACGACCCGACCCTTCGGGCACGGCTCCAGCAGGGCGTCCAGCTGTCCGCTGACAATGGTCTCTGGCGAGGCATTGACGGAGACGAAGATGTTCTCAGGCAGCGCCGACAGGGCCTGCAATGCCTTTTTCAGAACCGCCAGCTCCAGGCGAACGCCCAGACCTGCCGCGTCGGCTTCCTTGAACCAGACGTCCGGAGAGCGGTACGGCTGGGCGGAGAACCGGCAGAGTGCCTCGAAGCCTCTCAGTTCGAAGGGCTCGAACCGGAAGATCGGCTGGTACAGGACAGTAAACAGCTCCTGCTCGATCACCTGCTCGATGCGGTCCCTGGAAGTCTGCAGCGCGCGTTCGGCTTCCAGCTCGTGGCTGACCTGATGGGCGGCCACTTCCGCGAACACCCGCATGATCTGCAGGTCGCGATCGTTGAGGGAGCGGTTCGGGTGCGGGCTCAGGCAGCAGAACATGCCATAGGCACTTCCATCCGGCAGGCGCAGCGGTACGCTCATATGCGCGCCGATCGGCACCGCCTTGGTGATCGGGATGGACTGCGCCAGTGCGTGGTCCGCGGTATCGGCCATCAGTTCCGGCAGGCGGCCGGCCAGGATGTGGCGGCAATAGACGTCATCGAGGGAATAGGAATCGCCGGCCTTGATCAGCGCTTCCAGCCCAGGCGCATCGACACTGCGGAAGACCGAGCGCCCATCGACGAACTCCGAGATGTACGCGACTTCCATGCCCAGATGCTTGCGGACGGCAGCCAGGGCAACCGCCATGTTGCGCGGCGTTCCCGTTTCATCTGCGGCCCTGGCGGTTGCAAGCACATCGAGCACGCGTGTGTCTCCCGTTGGAATCTAATTTGGGGACAAGTGTGGACCGCCGTGTTTAACAAAATGCGACCGGCATCGGTGCGGGGAGGGCGTAGATGGGGTTTATTGGGTAATGAAATGGTATCGGAACATTTTAGGCATGGGTCTGCGTGATCAATCGCGGCCATATTTTTCGATGAAGTAGCGGGCGGCGGCGATCTCGTAGGGGCGGAGCTTGAGCGCGGGGTTGGTGAGCGCGAGGCGGCGGGGTTTTGCCGGGCGCGGCTTGCGCGGGGTGCGCGGGCGGGGCGGGAGCTTGAGCCAGTCGGGTTGATCGACGCCGAGGGCGTGGCAGAGCGGGCGCAGGAGGCGGGCGACCTGGGGGGCGGCTTGGACGAAATCCTGGGTGTGGGGTTGCTGGAGCAGGTGCTCCAGCCAGCCGGCGCTGGGGCCGGCTTCGGGGATGCGGCGGGTGATCCAGCCGCGGGCGCGCGGGAGGCGCGCGGGGGCTTCGACCAGCTCGGCGCCGGCCATGGGCATGGATTGGATGCGCTCCGGGGCGCGGGAGTGGCGGACGGAGTCCGGGCGGGTGGTTGTGGGGCGGGGGGTGGGGAGGGTGTTGGTCTGCCAGCGGTCGTAGAGGCGGGTGAGGCGGTTGTTGAGGCGCTGGAGGCGGAGGCAGAGGAGGGTCCAGATCGGGCCGGGCAGGATGGGGAGGTCGCCGTGGGGGGCGATGATCCAGCGCTGCTCCGGCCCGGCCCAGATCGGGCGTGCGGGCGCAGATACGACAGGGGCTGCGCGCGCGATGACGCGGCGCAGGCCCTGGATCAGCCCGGTGAGGAGGAGGGATAACTGGATCATGGTTAGATATATAACTAACCAATGGTGGCGGTGCAAGGGGGCGGTTGGGGATTTTTTCTGGGTGGGTGGGATGAGGCAGAGAGACGCTAGAGCCCCCCGGCTTTGCCGGGGGGAAGTAAGCAAGAAAGCAAGAAGAAGATTCACCACAGAGACACAGAGGCACGGAGAAGCAAGGCAAGGGAGAAGGAAGATGGCGGAACCGCTTCGCGTTCCGCCCTACTCCGGGTGGTGGAGTGCGTTTGGTGAAAGTCGGTGGTTTCAAGGTCCGGGCGCAACCACTTCTCTTCTACTGTGTCTTCGGCCCATTCATCCGGTCGAATTCGATCATTTGATTGAAGCACTCCAACGGGGTCAGAGCATTCAGACGTGCTCGCGGGCGCGTGTTCAGACGCAG
>CAMDAM010000252.1 GCA_945888575.1 Asaia bogorensis
TGTTCCGCCAAGCCGTCCCCAACGACTGGGACAGCGTCGTCCGCGCCGCCGCCGCCGCCCTGCGCGCCCGCTACGCCCCCCGCGACCCCGGCCACCCCTAACAAGCAAGCCCTTCTTTTTCTGAAGAAAAAGAAGCAAACAGACTTCAATAACCAAACCCCGCCACCGGGCGTAGGGCGGAACGCGAGGCGGTTCCGCCATCTCCCTTTTCCGCGGTAGAGCCGGCTCAAGCCCGCCACCGCGCGGAGAACAAAATAGCAAGCGGCCACAAAGACACAAAGACACAAAGAAGCAAGCCAAGGGATAAGAAAACCATCGCCCCCACCTAAAAATAGGCGGAGCGCGAAGCGATTCCGCCACCTGCTTCCTCCTCCCTTGCCTTACTCCTCTGTGTCTCTGTGCCTCTTTGTCCACTTTCTTTCTTAACCTCTCCACACCCCCAGCCTCTTCCCACTTCCTTTGTGTCTTAGTGTCTTAGTGGCCGCTTTCTTCCTTGCTTCCTGACTGGCTTCTCTCCCCATGCGGAACAATGAGGTGGCTCTTGGAACCTCCCCCTCACCCAGAAAAAATCCCCACAAACCCCTTGCGTCGCCACCGATGGTTAGTTATATAACTAACTATGATCCAGCTCTCCCTCCTCCTCACCGGCCTGATCCAGGGCCTGCGCCGCGTCATCGCGCGCGCAGCCCCTGTCGTATCCGCGCCCGCACGCCCGATCTGGGCCGGGCCCGAGGACCGCTGGATCATGGCCCCCCACGGTGACCTCCCCCTCCTCCCCGGCCCCATCTGGACCCTGCTCTGGTTCCGCCTCGAACGCCTCGGCAACCGCCTCGCCCGGCTCTACGACCGCTGGCAAACCAACACCCTCCCCAAGCCCCGCCCGAAAACCGCACGCCCGAAAGCCTCCCAGCGCCCCACCCCGCCCCAGATCCCCGAACTCCCCGCCCCCGGCATGCCCCTGGTCGACGCCCCCACCCGCCTCCCCCAAGGCCGAGGCTGGATCACCAGGCGCATCCCGGAATCCGGCCCCAGCGCCGGCGCCCTCCACGACATGCTCCAAAACCCCCACACCCAGGATTTCGTGCAAGCCGCCCCCCAGGCCGCCCGCCTCCTGCGCCCGCTCTGCCACGCCCTCGGCGTCGACCAGCCCACCTGGCTCAAACGCCCCCCGCGCCCCCGCAAACCTCGCAAGCCGCGCGCGCCCAAGCCCCGCCGCCTGAAGCTCACCGACCCGATCCTGAACCTGCGCCCCTACGAGATCGCCGCCGCCCGCTATTTCCTCAAAAAATACGGCCGTGACTGACCACGCCCACGCATGCTCATTTCATTACGATTACAAAACAAAAACCATCCTTGCCCCCACCCAACGCTTCCAGTATCAAGGCAAGCACGTTCTTTTATGAAAAAAAGAACCAAAAAACTTTCAGAACTTTGGCCCCGATGGTCCCCACCACTGCGACCCAAATGTATGAAGTCTTTTTGCTTCTTTTTCTTCAGAAAAAGAAGACCTTCCTTTGATCCCCGTCGTCGCAGGCGCCCTGTTCCTCGCCTGGCCCGCCCTGCTGAACCTCTATCCGCTGGTCTTCAGCGACACCCACGCCTTTCTCGTCCAGGGTGGTGAGCCGCAGATGGTCTGGGACAAGCCTTTCATCTACGGCCCTCTGCTCACCCTCTTCCATCTCCGCCTCACCCTCTGGCTCCCTTTGGCCGCGCAATGCCTGCTGGTTTCCCACCTACTCTGGCTCACCCGCGCCATGGTCGCCCCGCCCACCCTGCGCTTCCACCTCGCCCTCTGCGCCACGCTGGCCGCCTTCTCCGCCGCCCCCTGGTTCACCAGCCTGCTGATGCCCGACATCCTCGCCCCCGCGGCCGTCCTCGCCCTCACCCTCATCGGCTTCGCTAAACTCTCCACCCCCCTCCGCCTCTGGCTCCTCCTGCTGGCCACGATCGCCATCGCCAGCCACCTCTCCTACCTCCCCCTCGCCCTCGCCCTGACCCTCCTCGGCCTTCTGCTACGCGCCCATCGCAGCATCCTCGTCCCCCTTCCCGCCGCCCTCGCCCTGCTGCTCGCCACCAACGTGATCGGCCACGGCAAATGGTCGATCTCCCCCTACGGCGCGGTCTTCGCCCTGGCCCGCCTCACCACCGACGGCCCCGCCCAAGCCGTCCTCGCCCGCGAATGCCCCCGTCCCGATTGGAAACTCTGCGACTGGCAAGGCCGCTTCCCCACCGACAGCGACGATTTCCTCTGGAAGGAGTGGGCCCCCGTCTGGTCCACCGGCGGCCCCATCGCGCTCGCCCCCGAAGCCAGCGCCATCGTCCGCGCCACCCTCCTCCAGGAGCCCGCCGCCGTCCTGCACTCCGCCCTGTCCAACACCACCGAGCAACTCACCCGCGTCGCCCTGGGCGACACGCTGGGCAATGACTGGCTGGAATCCTCCATCACCGGCAGCCTGCGCGCCTATTTCCCGGAAGCCGAGATGGCCCGCTTCCGCGCCGGCCTGCAGATGAACGAACGCCTGCGCCCCTGGGCCGAACCCCTCAACCCCCTCCACCTCGCCGCCCTGCTGGCCGGCGGCATCGCCACCGCCATCCTCGCCTGGCGCCGAAACCGCCTCGCCGCGATGATCCTGCTGGCCCTGCTCGCCAACGCCGCCGCCGCGGGCGCCCTCTCACGCCCGCACGACCGCTACCAGGCCCGAATCGCCTGGCTCGTCCTTGTGCCCGCCCTGCTTACAATTGGATCTCGCGCCGCCGCAGATACCGCAGCGCCACCGCGCACGTCGTCGCGATGAACAGGAACATCAGCACCGCCAGCGCGCTGCCCCGCCCGAAATCCTGCAGCCCCGACGTCGTGTTGCCGAACGCCGTCCGATAGAAATACAGCCCGAGCACATCCGTCGCCCCACCCGGCGAACCGTTCAGCCCCGTCATCACATACGGAAGCTCGAACCAGTTGAAGCTGCCGATGAAGGTCAGCGTGAAGATGATCGTCGTCGCCGGCGCCACCAGCGGCCAGATGATTTTTGTCAGCAGCACCCGGTCATTCGCCCCATCAATCCGCGCCGCCTCCAGCGTCTCCTTCTGGATGCGCTGCATCCCCGCTAGGAAGATCAGCGCCGGAAACCCCACCCAGTGCCACGCATTGGTGAAGATCAAGGAGCCCAGCGCGGTGGACTCATCCCCCAGCCACGGCCGCGCCGGAATCCCCACCAGCCCCAGCACCGCATTCACCATGCCGAACAGCGGATGTAGGAACAGTTTCCACAGAAAACCCACGATCACCGCCGAGAGCACCACCGGCAGGAACACGATCACCTGGTGCACCCGATGCCCCGGCAACCCCTTCAGCAACGCAAACGCGATCAAATAGGCAAGCCCGTTCTGCACCACCATCAAGGAGGTGAACACGATCACGTTGTGCCACAGCGCCCGCCACGTCCAACTGGCATAGGGCTCGCTGGTCAGCACATCCCGGAAATTGGCCAGCCCCACGAACGCATCGGGGGCCACGCCCTTGAAGCTGTAGAACGCATAGCGCAGCGCCGACAAAAGCGGCCATGCCACGAACAAGGACATGATCGCCAAAGCCGGCGCCAGCAGCAGCAGTATCCAGAGACCAAGCCGCGCCCGAGCCCGGGCGCGGCCTGCCGCCACACTCACTTCTGGAACGGCTTGAAGTAGCGGGCGATGCCCTGCGTCATGGAGGCACCCACCTCGGCCGGCGTCATGCTGCCGCCCATCATCTTCTGGATGCCCGGCTGCAGCAGCTCCGAGCCCGTCGGGCTGTCATAGCGGAAATACACCGCCGTGATGTAAGGCGCCGACGTCTCGTTCAGCTTCGCCACCTCGGCCAGCATCGGATCGGCAATCGTCACGCCCTTGATGGGGGAGATGTTGCCAAGCAGCGCCGAGAACTTGTCGCCGAACTGCTTCGTGCCCATCCAGCGCACCAGCTTGAGCGCATCGGCCTGGTTGGTGCTCTTGGCGTTCACCGCGTAGCCGCCGTCAAAGAACTTGGAGACCAGCCGCGGCGCCCCGGCGGCCGGTGCGGGCGGTGCGATGAAGCTCATGTCCAGCTTCGGGTTCTGCTTGCGGAAATTGGCGATCTCGAAGCTGCCACCCGCGAACATCGCCGCCCGGCCAGACAGGAACAGCTGCTGGGCCGTCGGGTAGTCGATGCCGGTGAAGCCCGGCGGCATGTAGTCGCGCAGCTCCAGCAGCTTGCCGAGCGCACCCACATAGCGCGCGTCGGAGAAGGTCGCCTTGCCCGAGAGCAGGTCCGCCGAGAACTCCGGCCCCACCAGCGGGTTGGTGAAGACAGAGGTGAACACCTCCGCCATCCACGCGGTCGCCATGCCGTTGGCCAGCGGCACCACGCCCTTGTCCTTCAGCGTCTTGGAAACCGCGATCAGCTCGGCCCAGGTGGTCGGCGGGGTCACCCCGGCGCGCTTGAACACCTCGTTGTTCACGAACAGCCCCAGCGTCTGGCTGGCGAAGGCATAGGAATACACCTTGCCATCGGCCCGCAGCGTCAGGCTCGCCTTGGCGTCATCACCCAGATTGGCCAGCTCCGGTACGTTCGCATTGTCCAGCGGCAGCAGGTAGCCGGCCTTGGCGAACTGCTCCAGCCCGCCATAGGCGCGGGTATGGATCACGTCCCCGCCCTTGCCGGCGGCCAGCGCGGTGGAGAGCACGGTGGCGTACTGCTCCACGGCGAAGGACTCGAACTTCACCGTGATGCCCGGATTGGCCTTCATGAACTCGGCGAACAGCTCGGCATAGGCGGCGCGGTCTTCCTGGCGCCACGTCCAGAACGTGACCTCGCCGGCCTGCGCCAGGGCCGGGGCGAACAGGGCGCCCGCCGCGATGGTGGCCGCCAGCATGCGCCGGCCGATGCGCTTCAACATGGTCCCGTCTCCCGGTTCGATTAGGGCGCGAAGCTATGAACCGCGCGATTTCGAAGTCAAGCGCGCCAGCGCCGCCCGCGCCTCCCCGGCATGGCCGGAGAGCGCGATCAGCGCCGGTATCTGCCCGGGCCGGCGCAGCACGGAACGCATCACGCGCCAGGGCCCGATCCGCCCGCCGGCATCCAGCGCCTCCAGCGCCAGCGGCGGCAGCGCGAACCCAGCGGGATCACACACCGCCCGCACCGCGGCGAACGGCAAACCATGCCGCGCCGCCACCCGCGCGACGGCACCGGATTCCATGTCCACAATCACCGAATAGGTGTCGTAGTGCGCCTGCACCTTTGCTTCCGGGGTGGCCAGGATGCTGTCGCTGGCCAAAGCCCGCACCGGCATCTGCCCGCCGAACCGGGCACACAGGGCATAGGTGGTGCGGTAGCGCTGGCCATGCTCCATCACCTCCGCCGGGATCACGATGGCCCCCGCAATCAGCCCGGGATCAAGCCCGCCGGCCAAGCCGAAACTGACCAGCGCGGTGGCGCCTTGCGCGACCAGCCGCTCGGCCGCCGCCTCCGCCCCCGCGGGCGTGCCTCCGCCGGCCTCCGCCGTGCCGAGGCGGCGGGCAAGCTTGGCTTCCGCGGTGAGGCCTGTGACGAAGCCGAGAATCAGAACCCCCAGGCAACGCGTCGGTCGTTGCTGCGCTGGAGGTTGCGGTAGCGCGCCATGGCGAGCAGCGGGAAGAACAGCTTGTAGCCGTGGTAGCGCAGGTAGAACACGCGCGGGAAACCAACGGCGGTGTAGGGCGCCTCCTCCCACCCGCCATCCCCGGCCTGGGTGGCAGCGAGATAGGCGATGCCGCGCGCCACCGCCGGATGCTCCGCCTCCCCGGCCGCCATCAGGCCCAGCAGCGCCCAGGCGGTCTGTGATGGCGTAGACACGCTGTGCCGCCCGTGCGGCGCATCGGCATAGCTCTCATTGTCCTCGCCCCAGCCGCCATCCTCGCGCTGAACGGTGATCAGGAACTCCACCGCCCGGCGGAAGCTGGGATCGCTGTGCGGCAACTGCGCGGCATTCAGCGCGCAGAGCACGGACCAGGTGCCGTAGATATAGTTGGTGCCCCAGCGCCCGAACCAGGCGCCATCCGCCTCCTGCTCCGCCTTCAGCCACGCAACGGCGCGCTGGACGACAGGGCTGTCGAGCGGCTCGCCGATCTGCGCCAGGAAGGAGACGCAGCGGGCGGTGACGTCGGCCGTGGGCGGATCGAGCAGGGCGCCGTGGTCGGCGAAGGGGATGTGGTTCAGGTAGTGGTGGGTGTTGTCGGCATCGAAGGCACCCCAGCCGCCATCCTTGCTCTGCATGCCGATGATCCAGTCCCGCGCGCGGCGGATGGCCTCGGCGTGGCGCTCCGGGTCCTCCCGGTGCAGCAGCATGCCGACCACGGCGGTGTCATCGACATCGGGATAGTGGGCGTTCTCATACTGGAAGGCCCAGCCGCCCGGGGGCACACCCGGGCGGGCGGCGGCCCAGTCGCCCACCAGGTCGTTCACCTGCTTGGAGCGGAGCCAGGTGTTGGCGGCGGATACGCCCGGCGCGTCGTTGCCCTCGGCTTCCGCGATCGCGTGCCCGGCGAGGCTGGTGTCCCACACCGGGGAAAGGCAGGGCTGGCAATAGGCCTCGTCGTTCTTGATCACGAGCAGCTTGCGCAGGGCCTGCCAGCAGATGGCGGGGTCCTTGTGGTCTGGCGCGTAGCCCAGCGTGTCGAACATCATCATGGCGTTGGCCATGGCGGGATAAATGCCGCCGAGCCCGTCCTCGCCATTCAGCCGGGGCACGACGAAGTCCACCGCCTTCCTGATCGCGCGCTGGCGGGTGGCGTTGGGGAAGAGCGGCGTCACGACCTGCAGCACGCGATCGAGGTGCTTGAACACGTGGCCCCAGCCGGAGCGGAAGGGGCCGCGGATCCAGTCCTTCACCTGCGCCGGCGGGGTGCGGAACAGTTCCGGCACGTGCACCCCGCGCGGATTGCGGGCCCGCGGGCGCAGCGCCATCAGCACCAGCAGCGGCACGATCACCGTGCGGGACCAGTAGCTGACCTTGTCCAGGTGGAACGGGAACCAGCGCGGCAGCAGCATGATCTCCACCGGCATCACCGGCACGGCATGCCACGGCACCTCGCCGTAGAGCGCCAATTGCGCGCGGGTGAAGACGTTGCTGCGCTCCGCCCCGCCGGCGGCGAGGATCGCCTCCCGCGCGCGGGCCATGTGGGGAGCGGCGGGGTCATCGCCGATCATCTTGAGGGCGAAATAGGCCTTCACGCTGGCGGAGATGTCGAACGCGCCATCGTGGAACAGCGGCCAGCCGCCATGCGCGCCCTGGATGCGGCGGAGATAAACCGCGATCGCCTGCTCCAGCTCAGGGTCCGGCCGGGCGAGGAAATGGGTGAGCAGGACGAATTCGGCCGGGATGGTGGCATCGGCCTCCAGCTCGAAGACGAAATGGCCATCCGGCTTCTGCTCGCGCAGCAGCCGGGCCTGGGCGCGGGCGACGGAGTCGTCCAGGGCGGTGGGGGCCAGGGTGTCCATGGTGGGGCGTGCTTTAGCGCAACGCCCCGGCGCGGAGAAGCA
>CAMDAM010000253.1 GCA_945888575.1 Asaia bogorensis
CTCCATCGCCTCCCCTGCCCGTCCGACGGCAATCGCGGTGCGGGCGGCGGTGATGAAGGCGCTGGCGGGCGCATCGTCGTCCACCGGCGGGTCTGGCAGGCGCACCAGCGGAATGCCGTCCGGGCGCGGCGGCACCTGGGCGTGCGCGGCGGGCAGGACGAGCAGGCCAAGGGCCAGGAGGCAGGTGAGGGTCTTCAGGGCATGGGGCATGGCGAGGCTCCGCTTGCGGCACGCCAGAGATGGGGCGCGCGGGGCCGCAATGCCATGCGGCAGGTCAATGCGCGGTTACGCCTCTCGCCGAAAGGCATCCGCGATGCGGCGAACGGCGCCCTGGGCATCCACCAGCAGCAGGTCGAAGCGGACCCCTTCGCGGCCCCACTCCGGGTGCTCGGCCAGCAGGATCTCGGCTGCCGTGAGCAGGCGGGCCTGCTGGCGCGGGGCCAGCGCATAGGCGGCCTCGGCCAGGCTGGGCCGCTGCTTCACCTCGATGATGGCCAGCAGCCCCGCCCGCTCCGCCACCATGTCGACCTCGCCGGCGGCGGTGCGCAGGCGGCGGGCCAGCACGGTCCAGCCATCCGCCTCCAGCGCCCGGGCGGCGGCGGCTTCGGCCGCGAGGCCACCGGCCTGGTTGGCACGGCCGCGCAGGCTGCGCCCGGTTTCAGCCATGGCGATCGCGCGCGATCAGGGCGAGGCCCTCGGCCACCGAGACGAACTCGCCGCCGGTGGTCACGCGCCCGGCGCCAAAGCGCTCATCGAACAGGCGGCGCACGGCCGGCACGAAGCTGGTGCCGCCGGTGAGGAATACATGGTCCACCTCCGGCCGCCCGGCCTGCTCCAGCACACGGTCGATGGCGGCGGCGAACTGGGCGATATCGGCGGCGATCCAGCCTTCGAACTGCTCGCGCGTGATGTCCGTATCGATCGCCAATTCCTTGTGATGGAAGGACAGTCGAACCGACTCCGCCCCCGAAAGCGCGGCCTTGGCGGCGGAGACGGTCTGGTAGAGCCGGTAGCCCATCTCCTCCTCGATCAGGGCGATCAGGTTGGCCAGGCGGTGCGGGTCCCGCGCATTGCGCATCACGTCGCGCATGTCGCGCAGGGTGCGCGGGTTCTTCATCAGCGACAGCCGGTGCCAGCGCGCGAAGGAGGAATACCATTCCGGCGGCACCGGCAGCTCCGACCCGCCCATCACCCGGTAGGTGCCGCCCTTGCCCAGCCGGGGCGCGATCACGTGGTCGATGATGCGGTAGTCGAACACGTCGCCTGCGATGCCCACGCCGGAATGGCCGAGCGGTTCCACGCCTTCACCGGGCACGAAGCGCAGCAGGGAGAAGTCGCTGGTGCCGCCGCCGAAATCGCCGATCAGCACCGTGGCCGGGGCGTTCAGCGTGCGGGCGAAGCGATAGCCGGCGCCCTCGGGCTCATAGGCCACATCCACCCCGGCCATCCCCGCCTCGGCGAAGGCGGCGCGCAGGCGGGTTTCACCGAAATCGTCGTCCGTTCGCTCACCGGCAAAGCGCACCGGGCGGCCAGCGACGATGCGCAGCCCCTCGGGGTCCACCTTCGCCGCGGCCAGGAAGCTGCGCAGGAAGGTGGCGATCAGCGCCTCCAGCGTGAAGCGCCGCCCGAAGATGGTGGTTTCGCTGAAGCTGCGCTGCGCGAGATAGGTCTTCATTGACATGATCAGCCGGCTGTCGAGCGGATCATCCAGATAGGCCTCGATCGCCGCCGGCCCGGCTTCATGGCGCAGCCGGCTGCCCTGGGCCACGCCGCGCCCGTACTCCTCCGCCCAGAAGCATAGCACGGAGCGGAACACATCCTGCATGCCGAAGCGTGCGGTGGTGCTGGTGCCGTCCGGGTTCAGCAGGGCGAGAACGGTGTTGGTGGTGCCGAAATCGATACCCAGAACGGCTTTGGGCGCGGGGGACATCCGGCGGATCCTGTGCGGAGGGCCGCGGGTTTCAGCGCAGAACGGGCGCCGCCGCAAGAAGAATCAGAACCGCTCCTGCCCGGTCTGGCGCACCTTGTCCGGGAAATCGCGGTAGAGCGCGAAGGTCGGGTTGGAAACCAGGGAATTCAGCCCGTGGTGATGGCCCTCCACCGCCCCGGCACGGGTCGCCACATGCTGGAACGCCGCTTCCAGCTGGGCGAGGTCGCGCACCTCGATCATCAGGTGCCAGTCGCCCAGGCCCTTGAGGCCGAAGCCAAGCTTGGCACGGGTGAGACGCCAGCCGGCGATCAGGCCCTGGTCGCGCAGATGGCCCATGTAGCGTTCAACCGCGGCGACGAAATCCATGTCGCCCACGCCGGGCTTGATGTCGCAATAGACGTGGTACAGATCCATGATCAGGGCATCCCGTCCGGCGCCGCATCGCGGCGGCCGCTCCATTCCAGCACCAGTGTGTAGCCCACGGCAAGCAGCACGGGGCCGACGAAGATGCCCAGCAGGCCGAAGGCCATGGCCCCGCCCAGCACGCCCAGCATGGTCAGCAGGAAGGGCAGCTTGGCGCCGCGGGCGATGAAATAGGGCCGCACCACGTTGTCGGCCATGCTGATCACGCCGCCGCCCCAGGCGAGCATGAAGACGCCCCAGGCCGTCTCCCCGGTGGCGAACAGCCAGAGTGCCGCCGGCAGCCACACCATCGGCGCGCCGATCGGCAGCACCGAAAGCGCGCCGGCCACCACGCCCAGCAGCACCGGGCTGGGCACGCCGGCCAGCCACAGGCCGAAGGTGGTGAGCATGCCCTGCACGATGGCGGTGCCCAGAATGCCATAGACCACGCCGCGCACCGTCTCCCCGGTCACGGCGATCAGCGGGTCTGCCCGGTCGCCGGCGATGCGGCGCAGGCTGGCCACCAGGCGCTCGGCCAGGGCATCGCCATAGACATACAGGAAGAAGGCCACGAACAGCGCCAGCAGGAATTCCAGCACGCCATTGGCCAGCCCCAGCAGCAGGCGCAGCCCGAACTGCACGCCGATGCCGAAATACGGCCGGAAGAAGGCCACCATGGCCGCCAGATCCTGCGCCCAGCGATTCCACAGATCGTTCACCGTGGGGCCGACCAGCGGGATGTCGAACACCCAGCCCGGCGCGGGCGGCAGGCCGGCGCTGGTGGCTTCCGTCAACCAGCGTTCGATCTGTTGCACGTCCCCCGCCCCGCCAGGTGCTGCCAGCGCCAACGGCAGCACCACGATCACCGAGGTGGCCACCACCATCACGCCGGAGGCGGTGCTGGGGCCCAGGTGCAGGCGGTCGCGCAGGGCGGCGTAGAGCGGCCAGGTGGTGAAGGCGAGGATCGAGGCCCAGAGGATGGCCGACAGGAACGGGGCCAGCACCAGGAACGACCCCAGCGCGACACCGCCGAGGAACAGGCCCATCAGGATACGCTCGGCCAGCATGGGATCCCCCGGCTCCGGTGGCGGCAGGCGGTCCGTATGGACCGACGCTTGTTGCGAAGCTAGCCTGCCCGCGCCCCGGGAGGAACCGAACATGCCGAAGCTCGCCGCCAATCTTTCGATGATGTTCAACGAGGTCCCGTTCCTGGACCGCTTCGATGCCGCGGCGAAGGCGGGCTTCAAGGCGGTGGAGTTCCTGTTCCCCTACGATTTTCCCGCCGTGGAGCTGAAGAAGCGGCTGGAGGCGAACGGCCTGACCCAGGCGCTGTTCAACATGCCGCCCGGCGATTGGGCGAATGGCGAGCGCGGCATGGCCTCCCTGCCCGGCCGCCAGCAGGAATTCCGCGATAGTGTGAACAAGGCGCTGGAATACGCTGATATTCTTGATTGCAAACTGATCCACTGCATGGCCGGAATCCCGCCCGCCGGCACCAACCCGGTCACAGCAGCCGCGCTCTATGCCAGCAACCTCGCCTGGGGCGGGGAAGAGGCGAAGAAGGCCGGCCGGCGCCTGGCGCTGGAGCCGATCAACCATCGCGACATGCCGGGCTTCCACCTCAACACCGTGGAACAGGGGGCCGCGGTGGTGGACGCGATCGGCATCGACAAGGTCGGACTGCAGTTCGACATCTATCACTGCCAGATCACCCAGGGCGACGTGACCAAGCGCATGGAGGCGCTGATCGACCGCATCGTGCACATGCAGATCGCCGATGTGCCCGCCCGCAACGAGCCGGGCACGGGCGAGATCGGCTGGGAGTTCGTACTGCGCCGCATCGACGAACTGGGCTACCAGGGTTGGGTCGGCTGCGAATACCGCCCCGCCGGCGATACCGTGGCCGGGCTTGCGTGGCGCAAGCGTTTCGGCGTCTAAGCGCTTCCTGTTCAAACATGTTGGGAGTGACCCCATGAAGATCGGTTTCATCGGCCTGGGCATCATGGGCCGCCCGATGGCCCTCAACCTGCGTGCGGCCGGCCATGAGCTGGTGGTGCCGGAGCGCCGCAGCCTCACCCAGGAAATCCGCGCCGCCGCCACCGTGGTGGGCGATGCCGCGCACGTGGCCGAGCAGGCGGACGTGATCATCCTGATGGTGCCCGACACCCCCGACGTGGAAGCCGCCCTGTTCGGCCACCACGGCGTGGCCGAGGGCCTGGCCAAGGGCAAGCTGGTGATCGACATGTCCTCGATCTCGCCCATCGCCACCAAGGACTATGCCGCGCGCATCAACGCGCTGGGCTGCGAATACCTCGATGCCCCGGTCTCCGGCGGCGAGGTCGGCGCCAAGAATGCCGCACTCACCATCATGGTCGGCGGGCCGGAAAGCGCCTTCGAGCGCGCCAAGCCGCTGTTCGAGGCGATGGGCAAGAACATCACCCATGTGGGCGTGGAAAACGGCGCGGGGCAAACCTGCAAGGTCTGCAACCAGATCATCGTGGCGCTGAACATCCAGGCCGTGAGCGAGGCGTTGACCTTCGCCCGCAAGGCCGGGGCCGACCCCGCCAAGGTGCGCACGGCGCTGATGGGCGGCTTTGCCTCCTCGCGCATTCTGGAAGTGCATGCCGAGCGCATGATCAACCGCACCTTCGCGCCGGGCTTCCGCATCAAGCTGCACCAGAAGGACCTGAACCTGGCCCTTTCCTCCGCCAAGGAGATGGGCATGGCGCTGCCGAACACGGCCATCGCCCAGCAGATGTTCTCCGTGGTCGCGGCCGCCGGCGGGGAGGAGCAGGACCACTCCGCGCTGATCCAGGCGATCGAACTGATGGGGAATGTGAAGGTCTGACGACCCGGTGCGATAAAACGTTTCCGTCACGCTCGCGGCCATGGCTGCGTAACGTGTACGGAGACATTGTCTCGTACGGCGCGATCCGGTCTTGAATTAACCGATCCGCAAGAATATTAACGGCTGGCGACTCAACTTGAGACGCCGGCCGTTTTCGCGTGCGCTGCGCCACGCACCGGGAACGGCACGACCCTGGATCAGGAGGCCCTTCCCCGATGCGCTTCACGGAAATCGGCCAACAGCTGCGGGCCTACCGGCTCGAATCCGGCCTGCGCGCGGAAGAGATCGCCGCCCGCCTCGGCGTCTCCCGCGCGGCGCTCTACCGCTACGAGAAGGGCGAGGTGATCAAGCTCGACACCATCAAGCGCCTCGCTGAACTGCTGAAGATTTCGCCGCTGTCGCTGCTTGGCATCGGGGTGGAGTACTACAACCGCCCGGTGGGCTACCTGGAGCGCATCCGCCAGGTGGAGGAAACCGCCGACCAGATCCTGATGGTCAACGGCCCGCTCTGCTACCTCACCACCTCCGACGGCTACGACCAGGCGCTGTCGGCGGCGTATGAGGAAGCCGCCGAAACGGCGGGCGTGGACCGCAGCACGGCGCGCGCCGCGGCCGAGCAGGTGCTGGGCATCCTGGGCGCGCGCAAGCGGATGTACAACATGCGCCGGCCCGGCATCATCGCCATGGTCCCGGCCGCGCGGGTGCGCCAGTTGCTGGAACACGGCGTGGCCCCGGGCCTGCAGGTTTCGGAACGCACGCGGCGCATGTGCCGGGAAGCCGCCGCCACCGAGGTGAACAATATCGCCTCGCTGATGGAAGCCGAGCCGATGGGCCTGCAGTTCGGCCTGGTGCAGGCCGCCGACCTCAATGGCGGCTTCGAGATCCTGCGCGCGCGCGACCGCGCCACGCTGGCGATGAACCCGTTCCACCCCGATGCCAGCCCGTTCGGCGCGCCGGGCGTTGCCATGATCACCGCGGCGGACGAAGCGATCACCGCCCACCAGCGCGTGGCCGAAACGCAGTGGCGCGAAGCCGCCAAGGGCGCCACCGCGGCGGCCGAGGTGCGGCGCATGGTGGAGGCTGCCCGGCCGCGCTGACGCTGAAGCGCGTCCCCCGCGGGTGGGCAAACCGGCACGAGACGCCTAATCTCCGGCCCTCGTCGCGGGGGATTGCATGACCGAACGCCTGTTCCTGGAAGATTCCTATCAGCGCAGCACCACCGCGCGCGTGGTTTCGGCCGCGCCCGAGGGCGTGGTGCTGGACCGCACTGTGTTCTACGCCCGCTCCGGCGGCCAGCCCGGCGACACCGGCATGCTGCGCTGGGATGGCGGCGAGATGCGCGTGGCCGAGACGATCAAGGGCGAAGGCGAGGCCATCCTGCATGTGCCAGCCGAGGGCAGCGCCCTGCCCCCGGCCGGCGCGGAGATTACCGGCGAGATCGACTGGGCCCCGCGCCATGCCCTGATGCGCATGCACACCGCAATGCACCTGATGTGCGCCGTGCTGCCCGGCATCGCCGTGACCGGCGGCGCGGTGGGCGGCGACCGCTCGCGCCTCGATTTCAACCTGCCGGACGCACCGGACAAGGCCGCGATCGAGGCGGCACTGAACGCCCTGATCGAAGCCAACCACCCCATCGCGCACGAATGGGTCGAGGAAAGCGTGCTGGACACCAACCCCACCCTGGTCCGCACCCTCTCCGTGCAGCCGCCGCGCGGCACCGGGCGGCTGCGGCTGGTGCGTATCGGCACGGGCGAAACCCCGGTGGACCTGCAACCCTGCGGCGGCACCCATGTGGCGCGCACCGGGGAAATCGGCCGCGTGGCGGTGCAGAAGATCGAGAACAAGGGCAAGCAGAACCGGCGCATTGTGATCGTTCCGGCCTAAAGCCCTGAAGATGAAGGAAACACACGTGGCACAGCATCCGCTGGTCTCGACCAACTGGCTCGCCGAGCGCCTCGGCCAGGCCGATCTCGTGGTGTTCGACACCACCAAATACCTCCCCAACGAGCCCAAGGACGGCAAGGCGGAGTTCGCCCGCGCCCACATCCCGGGCGCCCGGTTCTTCGACATCGACGATATCGCGGACGCGGATACCGACCTGCCGCACATGGTCCCCACCGCCGGCCGCTTTGCCGCGAAGCTGGCAACACTCGGCATCTCCAACACCAGCATGGTGGTGTTCTACGACCAGAAGGGCCTGGCCTCGGCCGCGCGCGGCTGGTGGATGATGGGCCTGTTCGGCCATGACCGCGCCGCCGTGCTCGATGGCGGCCTGCCCAAGTGGGTCGCCGAAGGCCGCAAGACCGAGGAGGGCG
>CAMDAM010000254.1 GCA_945888575.1 Asaia bogorensis
ACGGCCGGCAACCAGCTGCCCTATCTCGACAGCGTGGTGATGACGCTGGCCGACAACACCGAGATCGCGAACCTGCGCGCCATGGCCGGCGAATACGACATGCAGGAACGCCACATCGACCTCGCCAAGCTGCCGGTGATCCTGGAGAACCGCGAGCGCGGCAAATACGATCTCCATCTCGACCTCGCCTTCAATGGCGCCGACACCGCGCTGCACTTCAACCTCAACCACACCGCGGATCCCGAGATCGGCCGCCTGCTCGCCACCGCCGATTTCCGCCGCGCCCTGTCGCTGGGCATCGACCGGGAGCAGCTGAACGAAACCTTCTGGCTCGGCCTCGCTACCCCCGGCTCCACCGCCCCCGCCGAACCGATGCCCGAGAACCCTGGCGCGGAATGGCGCAAGAAATGGTCGGTGCTCGACCTCGCCCAGGCCAACGCCATGCTGGACAAGCTCGGCCTCACGAAGAAGGACCGCGAGGGCTACCGCCTGCGCGCGGATAACGGCCAGCGCCTGATCATCCAGCTCACCGTCACCAAGGCCTTCCTCGATTGGCCCGCCCAGTCGCAGATGATCGCCCAGCAATGGACGAAGATCGGCATCTTCGGCGACGTGCCCGACCAGGAGCGCGCGCTGGCCTTCCAGCGCGTTCTGGCCGGGGATCACCACATCTTCGTCTTCGGCAACACCGGCTCCGAACAGCTGTTCCTCTACCCGCATTTCGTGCTGCCGGTGGATGTCAGCAACGGCGTGCTGGGCACGGAACTGGCCCGCTGGTTCGCCTCCAACGGCGCCATCGGCACCAAGCCCACCGACCCCGCCCTGCTCCAGACGATGGAGATGTTCCGCAGCGCCACCACCCTGCGCGAGGCGGAACGCAACCGCCTGGCACAGGACATCTGGAAGATCGCCATCGACCAGCAGTTCAGCATCGGCATCTGCGGCCAATCCCCGGCCTTCGCCGGCGTGCGCATGGTCAGCCGCCGGCTGGGCAATATTCCGCAGCGCGTGTGCATCGCCCAGCACTGCCGCACGCCCGGCAGTTCGCATCCCACGACCTGGTATTTCAAGGCCTGAAGCCGCCCGCGAACGCAGCTTTCATCGTATCGGCTCTTGCTCTAGCCTGCGCCCATCCACCGCTGCCCGGACAACGAGGCAGCGGGAACAGCAACGTCCCGGAGGCCGATCCATGACCACCCGCAGGAGTTTCCTCGCTGCCAGCGCGGCCTTCGCCGCCGCCGCAGCCCCCACGGTCGAGGCGCTCGCCCAGGCCGTCTCGTCCCAGAGCACGTTCGACCAGTCAGGCCTCGTCGGGAAGCTGGAAGGCCCCAGCCAGGCCACCGCGATTCCCGGCAGCTTCAAGGAAGCCCCCCAGCTCGCCGCTCTGGTGCAGCAGGGCAAGCTGCCCCCGGTCGCGCAGCGCCTGCCCAACGAGCCGCTGGTGCTGAAGCCGCTGGAATCCACCGGCAAGTATGGCGGCACCTGGCGCCGCGCCTTCATCGGCCCGTCGGACGGCGAGAACGGCAACCGCATCATGGCGTCCGACAAGCTGCTGTTCTGGGACCCCACCGGCAGCAAGATCGTCCCCAGCGTGTGCAAGGGCTACGAGCTCAGCAAGGACGGCCGCACCACCACGCTGTTCCTGCGCAAGGGCATGAAGTGGAGCGACGGCGCCCCCTTCACCGCCGATGACTTCGTGTTCTGGTACGAGGACATGTACCTCAACAAGGACATCGTGCCGAACCAGATCGCAGACATGGCGGCCGGCGGCAAGCAGGGCAAGCTGGTCAAGATCGACGAGACCACGATCCAGTTCCAGTTCGAGAACCCCTACTTCCTGTTCCCCTCCATGCTCGCCGGAGACACGCTGATCGGCGGCGGCCAGGCGGTGCGCCAGTCCGGCGGCAACAGCTTCGGCGCCTATGCGCCCGCCCACTACCTCAAGCAGTTCATGGCGAAGTACAGCTCGGAAGCCGAGGCCAACGCCAAGGCCCGCGCCGCCGGCTTCGACAACTGGGTGCGCATGCTCCATGTCCGCAAGGACTGGCAGCTGAACCCGGAATTGCCGACGCTCGGCCCGTGGCGCACCGTGCGCCCGATCAACACCCCCACCTGGGTGATGGAGCGGAACCCGTTCTACTACGTGGTGGATACCGACGGGAACCAGCTGCCCTATATCGACAGCGTGGTGATGACCCTGGCCGAAAACATCGAGGTCGCCAACCTGCGCGCCATGGCCGGCGAATACGACCTGCAGGAACGCCACATGGACCTGGCCAAGCTGCCGGTGATCCTGGAGAACCGCGACCGCGGCAAGTACGACGTGCATCTCGACCTCGCCTACAACGGCGCAGACACCACGCTGCACGTGAACATGAACCACACCGCGGATGCCGAGATCGGCAAGTGGCTCGGCAATGCGGATTTCCGCCGCGCCCTCTCGCTCGGCATCGATCGAGAGCAGCTGAACGAAACCTTCTGGCTCGGCCTCGGCACCCCCGGCTCCACCGCGCCGGCCGAGGCGATGCCCGAAAGCCCCGGCCCGGAATGGCGCAAGAAGTGGTCGGTGCTGGATGTGGCGCAGGCCAACAGCATGCTCGACAAGCTCGGCCTGACGAAGAAGGACCGCGAGGGCTATCGCCTGCGGTCGGACAACGGCCAGCGCCTGATCATCCAGCTCACCGCCATCAAGGCGTTCATGGATTGGCCAGCGCATGCGCAGATGATCGCGCAGCAGTGGCGCAAGATCGGCATCTTCGCCGACGTGAAGGAGCAGGAGCGTGGGCTGGCCTTCCAGCGCGTGCTCTCCGGCGAGCACCACATCCTGGTCTGGACCAATGGCGGCACGGAGCTGCTGTATCTCTACCCGTCCTGGGCGCTGCCGGTGGATATCGCCAACGGCGCCTACGGGATCGAGCATGCGCGCTGGTATGCCTCCAACGGCGCCCAGGGGACCAAGCCGTCCGATCCGCACATGCTGAAGGCGCTGGAACTGTTCCGCGCCGCCGCCGGCATGGATGAGGAGGCGCGGCACAAGAACGCGCAGGAGATCTGGAAGATCATGGTGGACCAGCAGTTCCACATCGGCGTCTGCGGCCAGTCCCCGGCGCTGATGGGGGTGCGGCTGGCCAGCCGCAGGCTCGGCAACATCCCGGGCCGCGTGTGCATCGCCCAGCATTGCCGCACGCCGGGCAGCTCGCACCCGGCGACGTGGTACTACAAGGCCTGAGCGTGACGGGAGAAAGTAAGCAAAAGAACTTTCTCCCATTGGCCTCGACTCTTGAACCCAGGAGTCGAGGCGCCGACCTTTGGCGTCAGATAAAGTTTTTATGCTTCTTTTTGTTCACAAAAAGAAGGCGCTTCCTTCCCTCCGGGCTTCCCGCATGATCGCCTTCATGACCCGTCGCCTGCTGCTGGGCGTGATGACCATCTGGCTCATTTCAATCCTGTCGTTCGTCATCATCCAGCTGCCGCCGGGTGATTTCGTCGATGCCTACATCGCCCAGCTCTCCTCCTCCGGCAGCCAGGTCTCGGCGGCGGAGGCGGAGAATTTGCGCCAGCTCTACGGTCTCGGCGAGCCGTTCTACGTGCAGTACGGCAAGTGGTTGGCGCGCATCATCACCGGCGATTTCGGCGAGAGCATGGAATGGCGCCGCCCGGTCACGGAAGTGATCGGCGACCGCATCTGGCTTACCCTGCTGCTCAGCTTCGCCGCCCTGCTCGTCACCTGGGGTCTGGCGCTGCCGATCGGCATTTTCTCCGCCGTGCGGCAGTATTCCTTCGCCGACTACGCCTTCACCCTGGTGGGCTTCATCGGCATTGCGGTTCCGAATTTCCTGCTGGCGCTGGTGATCATGTATTTTGCCTTCGTCTGGTTCGGCGCCAGCGTGGGCGGGCTGTTCTCCGCCGAGATGGCACTCGCACCCTGGAGTGCGGCCAAGGTGTGGGACCTCATCAAGCACCTGCCGCTGCCGGCCCTCATTCTCGCTCTCGGCGGCACGGCGCAGCTGATCCGCATCATGCGCGCCAATCTGCTCGATGAGCTGCGCCGCCCCTATGTCGTCACCGCCCGCGCCAAGGGCCTGTCGGAGACGCGGGCCATCCTCAAATATCCCGTGCGCGCCGCGCTCAATCCGTTCGCCAGCAACATCGCCTATCTGTTCCCCTACCTCGTCAGCGGCTCGATCATCGTCTCCATCGTGCTTGGCCTGCCCACCGTGGGCCCGCTGCTGGTGAAGGCGCTGGTGGCGCAGGACATGTTCCTGGCCGGCACCATCGTGCTGCTGCTCGGCGTGATGACCGTGATCGGCACCTTCATTTCCGACCTCGTGCTGATGTGGGTGGACCCCCGTATCCGCCACCAGATGGATTAAGCCGGTGGCACAGATCGATTCCGAAAAATACGCCGTCGCCACCCAGCTCCAGCTGACCTGGTGGCGCTTCAGGCGGCACAAGCTGGCGATGATCAGCCTGGTGCTATTGGTGCTGGTGTACCTGCTGGCGATCTTCGCCGATTTCCTGGCCACCCAGGACCCGCACGCGACGGACGCGCGCACCAGCTACATCGCGCCGCAGCCGATCAACTGGTTCGACGACAACGGCTTCAACCCGCACGTCTATGGCATCAAAGGCGTGCGCGACATGAAGACCTTCAAGCTGGTCTACACCGTGGACCCAAACCGGCGCGTCTATATCGACTTCTTTGGCCAGGGCTATGAATACAACCTGTTCGGCCTGATCCCGACCAAGGTCCACCTGATGACCCTGCGCAACGCCGAGCGCGGCGACGGTATCTACATCCTGGGCACCGACCTGCTGGGGCGCGATTTGTGGTCCCGACTGATGGTGGCCACCCGCGTCTCGCTCACCATCGGCCTCGTGGGCGTCTCCATCTCGCTGTTCCTCGGCGTGCTGCTCGGCGGCATCTCGGCGGTGTATGGCGGCATGGTCGATACAATGATCCAGCGCACCATCGAGGTGATCCGCTCCATGCCCACCATCCCGCTCTGGCTCGGGCTGGCCGCGGCGTTGCCGAACGACTGGAGCGTGCTGCAGGTCTATTTCGCCATCACGATCATCATCTCCCTCCTGGCCTGGACCGACCTCGCCCGCGTGGTGCGCGGCAAATTCCTGGCGCTGAAGGAGGAGGACTTCGTGATGGCCGCGGAACTCGCCGGTGCCTCGCAAGGCCGCATCATCTTCCGCCACATGCTGCCGAGCTTCGCCAGCCACATCATCGCCGCCGTCAGCCTCGCCCTGCCCGCCATGATCATCAGCGAGACGTCGCTGAGCTTCCTGGGCCTCGGCCTGCGCCCGCCGGCGATCAGCTGGGGGATCCTGCTGCAGGATGCCCAGAACATCCAGACGCTGGCGCTGGCGCCGTGGCTGCTGATCTCGGCCATTCCCGTGGTGGTGGTCATTCTCGCGTTCAACTTCCTGGGCGACGGCCTGCGTGATGCGGCGGACCCCTATGGCTGATCCCATCCTTTCCGTACGCGGGTTGAAGACCCAGTTCTTCGGGCCCGAAGGCGTGGTGCGAGCGGTCGATGGCGTGGACTTCGACGTATTCGAGGGCCGCACGCTGGGCGTGGTCGGCGAGAGCGGTTGCGGCAAGAGCGTCACGGCCCGTTCCGTCCTTGGCATCGTGGACCGGCCCGGGAAGGTGGTGGGCGGCAGCATGAAGCTGCGGCGCGCCAACGGGGAGGTGGTCGATCTCGGCACGCTCACCAACGAGCAGATGCGCAAGTATCGCGGCCCGGAGATCGCGCTGGTGTTCCAGGAGCCGATGGCCAGCTTCAGCCAGCACTACACGATCGGCAACCAGATCGGCGAAGGCATCAAGCTGCACATGGGGCTCGATGACCGCGCGGCGAAGAAGCGCGCGATCGAGTTGTTGGACATGGTGGGCGTGCCGCAGCCGGCGCGGCGGGTGGATGACTATCCCTTCCAGCTCTCGGGCGGCCTGCGCCAGCGCGTGATGATCGCCATGGCGCTATCCTGCGACCCGCGCCTGCTGATCGCCGACGAGCCTACCACGGCGCTGGACGTGACAACGCAGGCGCAGATTCTCGACCTGCTGCGCACGCTGCAGAAGGATCGCGGCCTGGCGATCATCCTCATCACCCACGACATGGGCGTGATCGCGGAAATGGCGCACGATGTGAGCGTGATGTATCTCGGCCGCGCGGTGGAAACCGGCTCGGTGAAGGAAATCTTCGAGACGCCGAAGCATCCCTATACCCGCGCCCTGCTGCGCTCCATCCCGACCGTGCTGGCCAAGCCGCGCACCCGGTTGCCGACCATCGCCGGCTCCATCCCGCATCCGTTCGACCGCCCCAAGGGCTGCTCCTACCACCCGCGCTGCGCGGAGATCATCGGGGCCGTGTGCGAGAAGGCGGAGCCGCCGGGGGTGGATACCGATGATGGGCGGCAGGTGCGGTGCTTCCTGCATGGGGGCATGGAGGAGGCGAAGGCCAGCCTCGCGGGAGCCTCGGCATGAGCGAGACGATCCTGGAGGTTTTGAACCTCAAAAAGCACTTCCCGATCCGGCGCGGGCTGTTGCGGAAGGTGGTGGGCCAGGTGAAGGCGGTGGACGGCGTGAGCTTCTCCATCCGCAAGGGCGAGACCCTGGCGCTGGTGGGCGAAAGCGGCTGCGGCAAGACGACGGCGGCGCGCTGCATCCTGCGCGCCTATGTGCCAACGGGTGGGGCCATCAAGTTCAAGGTGGAGGGGCGGGAGGTTGATCTGGCCGCCCTGTCGCGTGCCGAGTTGCGGCCGCTGCGGCGGCATATCCAGATGGTGTTCCAGGACCCCTACTCCTCGCTCAACCCGCGCATGGTGGTGGGCGACATCATCGGCGAGCCGCTGCTGATCAACGGCATGGGCGATGCGACGGCGCGGCGGAAGCGCGTGGAGGAGCTAATGGAACTCGTGCAGCTTCCGCGCGCCTACTACAACCGCTTTCCGCATGCCTTCTCCGGCGGGCAGCGGCAGCGCATCGGCATCGCGCGGGCCCTGGCCCTGAACCCGACGCTGATCGTGGCCGACGAGCCGGTGTCGGCGCTGGACGTTTCCGTGCAGGCGCAGGTTCTGAACCTGATGCTCGACCTGCAAGACCAGCTGGGGCTGACCTACCTGTTCGTGGCGCACGACCTTTCGGTGGTGAAGCACGTCAGCGACCGTGTGGCGGTGATGTATGTCGGCCGCATGGTGGAGCTGGCGGAGACGGAGGCGCTGTTCGAGCGGCCGCTGCATCCGTACACCGAGGCGCTGCTGTCGGCGGCCCCCACCCCGGTGCCCGGCGCGGTCAGCAACCGGATCGTGCTGGAACGCGAGATTGCCGACCCCGCCAACCCGCCGCCGGGCTGCGCGTTTCATCCACGGTGCCGCTATGCAGTGGATGCCTGCCGGGCGGTGGT